>NZ_MBQA01000185.1:0-21698 GCF_001709235.1 Pseudoalteromonas sp. BMB | reverse complement strand
GAAAGATCAACAGGCCCTAGATTTTGCTGATCTTTAGCTCACCACTTTCATCAACTCCGCTTTAGTCTTGCCGATATCAAACTGTTCAACCATCTCTCGCAATTCATTGGCTTTACTCAACAATGACAGCCCCGATGCATTCGTCATCTCTACCAAAGTATTGTTTTGTTGCGTAATACCATCAATTTGTTTAATCGCTAGATTAATTTGCTCAATACCACTTGATTGCGTATTGCAAGCCTCAGCGATAGTTTGCACTTGCGATGCAAGTCCATACACACTTTCCACGATGGTTTTTAACGTCTCACCGGATTCTGACGCCAGCTTAGATCCTTGCTTCACTTTGATGTTACTGCTTCCCAACAACTCAGAAATGTCTTTTGAGGCGCTTGCACTGCGCAGCGCTAAATTTCTCACTTCTGAGGCAACGACCGCAAAACCTTTCCCTTTTTCTCCGGCTCTTGCAGCTTCAACAGAGGCGTTCAGCGCTAATAAGTTAGTTTGAAACGCAATAGAATCAATAACCTCAATGACGGTAAGTATTTCTTTGGCACTCTTACTAATTTCGGTCATTGCCTCAATCGTTGATTCAACTACCTTTCCACCTTGCTGTGCTTGCTGGTTCACTTCAATGGCCAACTGATTAGCCGATTGCGCATTACTGGCGTTTGAGTGCACGGTTTCGGTGATTTCACCAACTGATACCCGTGTTTCTTCAATAGATGCGGCTTGAGAAGAGGATCGTTCACTTAACTCTTCGATGCCTGTGGTGATCTGCTGTACCGAAACCGTGATGGATTCCGCCATGGCGAGTAGCTTTTGCATCATATTAGCTAAGTTGCCAACACTGGTATTCACCGATTGTTTCAGCAGCGCAAAATCACCCGCATAACTTTTTTCAACTTGGCGAGTTAAATTTCCCTGAGACAGCCCATCCATCACATTCATGCACTCCTTAAGTGGCGCTTCAATCGAGTCCAGCGTTTCATTCATGGCTGTAATTATGCTGGCGTATGCGCCATGATGATTGCTAGCGTCAGCTCTATGATGCAAGTCTCCTTCGCTGGCCGCTTCAGCAAGCTTTTCGGCATCGGTTAGCATCAATTTAATCGCACCGACACAAGCAAAGAGGCTTTGATAGATGCTATCAAACTCTCCTTTATAACCATCATTCGTTAAGGCGGGTAATTCTCCTTTTGCGATACTTTCTAGATATCCACTAGTAAGGGCTACGGGTTTAGAGACCGCATCAAGCGTTTCATTAACACCACGAATGATTTTCCGAAATTCCCCCTGATGCTTGGCTTCATCTGCGCGAGTAGAGAGCTCCCCTTCTCCTGCGGCGGCAACTAAGCTGTAAGTATCTTCAATAAGTAACGATAGTGATGAGGTGGCGCGCTTTAAGGCCATATGAATTTGCGCAAATTCGCCCTTAAACTCACCGTTAATCTGCTCGGGAATTTCTCCTTTTGAAAGCGAAGTAAGATATTGTTTTGTTTGGCTAATAGGTTGCTCAACAGCATCAAGTAGTTTGTTAAGTCCGCTGGCTATTAATTTCATAGAGCCAACGTATCCCTCAAGGTTTATACGTTCACTTAGTTTGCCATCGGAAGCTGACTTAATGAGCTGTTCAACCTGTCGCTCTGCACGTCTTGTCTGGCTTAAATCCTTAAATTCAAATACCGTACCCAACACCCTACCATTTTGATCGGAAACTGGGTTGGCGGTTACCGCAATGATTATGTCACCTACGCACCACTCCCACTCTAACTGACGTACTAATTGACCCGCAGCCTGGTGCAGTGCGTTTGAGCTGTGAAGTAAAGCTTCGGGAATTGGATGATTAACGACTTCAGTCGGCACACTTAACGCAGTGCGGTAACGATCAAATAAAGAATCACATTGTGCATTTACGTAGATCACTTGATTACTGTCATCACATAATAGCACAGGCGCGGCCACGTTATTTAGCGCATAACGGATCCGTAAGTTTTCTTTTGCTTGTAGCTCTAGCTTTTGAGTCGCATCAAGTAAGCTAGTTTGCATTTGCCGTAAATTTGTCAGTAAGTTACCTATTTCATCGTTACTGTGTACAACGACTTTGTTGTCTAATCGACCACTCGCAATTGCTTTCGCCACATCAGATGCACGGCGGATTGGACGAGTGATTAAATGCTGCATATACCAAGTCAGTAATCCTAAAGTCACAAGCGCAATAATGATGAGTCCTAGGGTACTAAAAAAGATAAGTTGGTTTTTAGTCGCGACAATTTCACTCGTTCTCGTGTCTACTAACGCGTTAATTTGCTCATTAATTTCAAGTAAGTAAACACTTGCTTGGCGGTCTATTCCACTCACTGAAGCATCAGCAAGGTTAATATCAAAGCCTGAACTTTTGAATAGTTCTGCCGCTTCACGATATTTTTGTCCTAAGGTGAGGTGTTCTTTTTGATATTCGCGCAACTTATTTTCTAGGGTAGTTGGTAACGTATAGGCTGAAACAATTGAACTGAGTTGCTTTTGTACCTCAGCTTCTTTGGTTTCAAGTCTTGACCAATATTTATTTAGCTGGGCAGGATCTCTTCCTCTAATTAGTACATTTTTCCACTCTTGTACTTGGGTTTTGAAATCATCGAGCACTATGTTTATTTGCTCGCGAGCAGCCAATTCATTGTCTATCATGCTGTCATACTGCTCCGCGACGCGTTTCATCACCCAAACAGTAATCATCGCACCGATGAGCATTACCACTAAACCCGCAGTTACCGCAGAAATAAGTTTTGCCTTAACACTTTTCATTCTGAGTATCCCTAATTATGAAAAGATTGTTACATAAAGATAGAACAGGAATAGTGGTGCCACAAATCAATGCAGTATCAAGGGTGAAAAACCGTTATTGCACTTTGATTTACAATGTAAAACTTATGACATTCGTCATCATCACAGAGTCACAAATATCTGCTAGGATAGGTTCGCAAGAGAATAAAGGAATAATACCTGCAGAGCAGGTTTTTAGCGGAGTAAGTAGATGTCGGCGTTTTTTCGCTATCCGACGGCTTGGTTGGTAACAACCATTTTCACTTGGTTAGCCGTTGCAATACCAAGTTTGATTTATGCTCAGCAAAAAGCACAATGGCTGCCTTGGGTACAGCATATCGGTGTTTTGATCCTCGTACTTTTATGTATCAATGAATCCGAAAAGTACTATGGCTACAAGGTTAGATATTCAATGCTGTTTGTATTGGCGCTTTTGATCCAATCAATTAACCTTACTTCCCCCGCCGCAATTCATCTCATTTACAACGTAAAACTCGTTGGGATCCTTGCTTTTTATGTTCCTTTAAGTTTTGCGCTTGGGTATATCCTAGTTACCTCCTGCTTATATGTTGCGTCGCAATACTTTTTTTGGGGACATGGTTTTGAATATCTCAACGCTGTGTTATTTGCTTGTTTTCAGTTATTTGCGTACGTGGTGTGTAAAAGAATGCAAAAAGAACAAGAAGCCAAAGAAGCGCTACAACTCGCTCACAGTGAGCTATCTGCAACGCAGTCTCTGCTAAGCCAAAGTATTGCTAAACAAGAGCGACTTCAGTTAGCACGAGAATTACATGACGATGTTGGACATCAAATAACCAGTCTGATTGTAAATTTAGATGTCGCAAGACGAACTGCGGCTGCACCATTAACCGAACTATTAGATAGCTGTTATTTGCAAGCTAAAGACACCCTAAAATGTATTCGCGATTTAGTCAGCGACAAGCGTAGCAACGAGCATATTGATCTCCATGATGCATTGCTGAGGCTTACTGAATCAATCCCTCGTCTTAACATTGAACTCGACTATGAACATCATCCGTTACTCGAGAAATTAAGTTATGCCAATTGCATTTTAAAATGCTGCCAAGAGGCCATCACCAATACCTTGAAGCACGCCAAGGCGGATAAAATGCAAGTACGAGTGTATTGTCAACAAGGATTAAAAGTACAAATAAGCGACAACGGCATTACCTTAAATAATATTCGATTTGGAAATGGTCTGGCTGGTATGCAGGAACGGATCCAAGAACTCGGCGGCAGTCTCGATGTGTCAACTCATCAAGGCGTAACATTAACTATCCATTTTGGGACGACAAATGGCTAAAATATCAGTTTACCTAGTCGATGATCAGGCGCTTGTGCGCCAGGGTATGCAAGCACTGCTTTCGCTAAGTGGTGACATTATTTGTTCTGGAAGTTGTGGCAGCGGCAGTGAGTTCATTCAACAGGTTCAATTAAACCAAATTACAGCAGACATTGTACTTTTAGATATGCGAATGCCTGAGCTAGATGGTGTCGATGTGCTCACCGAGCTTTTGCCTTTGGCAATCAAGTTTAAAGTCATTATCCTCACTACCTTCAACGATACTGCAAAGCTAAAGTTAGCCCTAGAGCTTGGTGCTAAAGGCTGTCTTCTTAAGGACGTGGACTTAGAAGCGCTAATTGATGCCGTTCGACAAGTCCATCAAGGTGAACTCATCATCCAAGACGAGCTTGCTGAGACCTTACTAAGACCTGACCCTACTTTAGATAAGCTCACCACACGAGAAAAGGATATTTTAAAACTAATCGCGAAAGGATATTCCAATAAGGAAATCGCCAATACATTATATAAAGCGGAAGGTACCATCCGTAACTCGGTTTCTTGTTTGCTCGCAAAACTACAAGTACGAGACAGAACACAGGCAACACTGAAAGCTAAAGCGCTCGGCTTCGGGGATTGATATTGCTACACTGCCATATCGCCATTTCCGGAGCCGTTTTTGAACAACCCAAATTTACCACTAGTTTATCACTCTAATTACTCATTCAATTTTGACCCAAAGCACCGCTTCGTGATGAGTAAATTTGCGCGTCTATACCAAGAAGTAGACGCATTAGGGCTCATTCACAACAATGTTTTTAGTCCTGAGCCCGGCGACCCATCGCCGCTCGAAAATGTGCACTGCGAGCAATATATTTGGGACTTATGGCGTGATCAACTCGACGCTAAAATGATGCGACGTATCGGCTTGCCTTGGTCGGAGCAGCTTATGGCACGTACTTTTACTGCGCCGCTTGGAACGCTAAGAACTGCAGAACTTGCGCTTAAACATGGTATTGCATGCCATTTAGCCGGTGGCACGCACCACGCACACTATGATTTTGGCTCTGGTTTTTGTATGGTGAATGATCTTGCCTTTACAGCCACGCAGTTGCTAGATAGTAATCAGATCACCAATGCCCTAATTTTTGATCTGGATGTTCATCAAGGCGACGGTACCGCCGCTATGCTAAAGCACAACCCGTATGTTTATACCTGCTCAATCCACTGCGAGAAAAACTTCCCGTTTCGTAAACATGCTAGCGATTTAGATATTGGCTTAGAAGTAGGGATCAGTGACACACACTACCTAGAAATTGTCGCACATACGCTTGAGTCATTATTGATCGATCTAAATCCAGATATTGTGCTGTACGACGCTGGTGTCGATGTTTGGCAAGGTGATAACTTAGGTAAATTGGATATCTCATGGCTTGGCATTGCGAAACGAGATGCACTGGTGCTGACCTTATGTCAAAAGCATGGTGTCCCTGTCGCAACCGTGATTGGTGGTGGATACGATAAAGATCACCAAAGATTAGCAAAGCGCCACGCGATTGTGGTGCAACAAGCTGCAAAACTTTAAAAAATGATGATCTTTTTATTTTGCTCAGTCGTTTATCATTATGAAGGGTTTGATTGGTGTAACACCTTTAGTTAATTTCCCCTTCACCACGGCACTGACTAGGCGCACCGTGTGGTGCGCTTTTCTTCTTACTCTCCTAAAAAAACACATTCATCAATATTTAAAAAACATTTAGTTTACACGAACAGCTCACCCTGTTAATGTACCCACTTCGCTAACTAAAACAAGGAATTAGTATGAAAACCAAACTTGCGATTATCGCTTCATTATTTGCTGCGAACTCAGCATACGCTACTGTGGAGTTGTACTCAGGTGCAAATAACTGTGCTTTAGACAGTAAACTGGAGGCTGCTGCTTTCACTAAACATGCGAATGCAGTTGGTAACTTAGAGGCGTTAACACAAAAACACAGCGAACAAGCGGGCGCCACGGAAAATGGCTACTTTATTTTCAATCCAGCCTACTTAAGAACTGATCGTTACTTCAACTGTAGCGTGCCGCTAAATGCCAATATTGGCCAATTTACGCTAACCGTTCATGGAACAACTAAAGGACTAACTGGTACTAATGCCTTTTGTTTGGTTTCAAAGATTCGTAAAGTGAGCGACGGCGGTATCGATAAATGGTTCAAGTTTAGAGAGACAGGTAAAGGTTTCTATTGGACTGATATATCTGATCCAAACGTAGCAGAAGAGCAATTTGTTAGCCATACCACCACTTTAGATAATAACTACGAAAGTGGCGCTGTTTTGGACCTCAAGTGCAGAACAACGTGGGATAAAGGCAGCGTGGCAGTTGGTCAAATTGAGCTTAGCTACTAATATTGATTAGTACCCTGACACTCTGGGCAATCTTTCCCTAAGGATTGCCCATTATGGTCCAACAAATTCTTGATTGTGCTTTACCAGTGCACGCCTAATTCGGTCTATGAGCATCGGATCTGTATCCTTGCTAAAAGCCATACATCCACGCTGCTGACTTGCCTTCGTCACTTCTAAAAGCGGTGTAACTTCGTCATCGTTAAGCCCTGCAGTTTTAAGTTCCTCACTCATAATGTATTCCGTTGACATTACAAGGTCTATCCGCCCTTTGAAAAAGAGTTTGTAAAAGCTTTTGGAGTCGGCGGCGACCACCAAATGATCTCCTTGAGTAAATCCGTGTTGAATCAAAAAATCATAATAGATATTGCCTTTTACTACTGCAGACGTGTATTGCTTGGCATCTTCCAATGAAGCCACTTGAATATCTTTGCGCGTTTTAAGTTTGAAGAAATACACGCCCACAGGGCGGATCAAAGGGCATGCCCATTCATAGTCAGCCTCACGCTCAGCGGTACGATAAATAGAGTAAATCATTGTATTTGGGCGCTCTTTGGCAATTTTCATTGCCCGTACCCAAGGGTAAACTTTTATCTCGTAGTCAATTTCAGCAGCAGCAAGCACTTCCCTTACCTTTTTTGTTGCTCTCCCAACAACCTCACCTTTGTCATTAGTGAAGTTGTACGGCTTCCACTCTTCGGTTACCACCAGTAGATCTTTTGCAGAGGCACTCAAACTCGTTAAAGAGAGTATAATCAGGCTATAAATCGCTAATTTCATTACATAAGCCAATATTTCTTCTCCGCTTTTTGCAATTCCACCTTAACTCATGCACCATATTAAAAATATAAAGTTTCAAGAACATCAATATGAAAAGCATAGTACTATTTATCCTTCTCGTCGCTTGTAGTTTTACGAGCATGGCGAATGAACAGGCAACGTCAAAAAAGCCGACAGAAAACCAACAACAACAAGCTTTATCACAATTACAAGAGCCCATGTATAGGCCCTTAATTGAGCGTTATATTCTTGATGAATTAAGAGCAGTCAGAGAAGATCAAATGCGCTTAAGAGCTGATATAGAGAAGAAAATCAGCCACTCTCAGCTAGATACTGCAGATCGCGCAATTACCTACACCACGGATACCATCAATAATGTGCTCTTTTTGATCACAGCAGCTGCGTCTATCTTAGTTGTCGTTGGTTGGACTTCTTTTAGAGATATTAAGAGTAAAGTAGAAGATATCGTTAGCCTGCGCGTTGGCACGATCACCGACGAATATGAAAAGCGCCTTCAGGTTATTGAAGAGAAATTACGCGAACGTTCTGAAGAAATCCTCAATAACCAGAAGAAAATCTCTATAACGAATGAAGTACACTCTCTGTGGATGCGGGCAAATCTTGAGAGTGACATGAATTCTAAAATTGAAATTTACGATGAGATCCTAAATCGCAAACCGGAAGATGTCGAGGCGATTGCCTACAAAGCCGATGCGTTATTAGAGCTTGGTCAAACCAACACAGCAATTGCTTTGTGTAATCAAGCATTAGAAATTGACAGTGACTATGGCTATGCCTATTGGCAGCGCGCGTGTGCTTACTCCATGCTATATAAGCATGCAGATGCGATGGCCGACATCCGTATGGCTTTGGAATATGCGCCTAACTTAAAGAACGAGTTACAACACGAGCCAGCGTTTGCAAGCCTTGCAGATAACCAGAGCTTTAACGAGCTGGTGAATAGTTAAGTTGTTTTAGCAGCTCGATTTGTAACTGCGTAATCACATCGAGCTGCTTCTTAGAGATAATTAACGGATTTTCAATTTGATGGATTGCAGCCCCTTGCAAATTAAAGTGTTTTTTCAGCTCAACCATCATATTACTGTCATAGAAAAGCGCAGCCAAAGAGCCGTCTTCAAATGCTTGTGTTAAGCCATACTCAAGGCGTTTATGCAGTTTAATATCCTCTTTGCGGACATAGAAGTATACCATTGAAGGGTAGAGTAACAGGTTCTTATCGCTATAAGTCACTTGCTTGTTATCGAACGCCTTGAGCTCAGGTACGACTTCAATGACACCTCTTGGAAAAATCTTACTGGCACTATTTGCAAGCACTCTGTAAACTGCCAACCCATCAACATATTTTTCTACCGTAAAACCCGCTTTTTCAAAAATCTGAACGTCAGGCCAATCCTGCCCCAAGACGACGTTGAACTTTTGTAGCTCAGCTAATGATAAATGCACATTCAGCTTGCCGCTGTCGGCCACGTTCATTGCCAGTGCCCTAATACCAAAGCTGCCAAACGCGATGGGAATGGCCACCGGCTTTGCTTGAGTGTCTCTCGCGGCTGTTGAGACCGTCCAGAACACATCGACATTGTGCTTTAGCAATTCCTTAAATTGCCTTGACTGATTAATTGGTAAATCAATCGGCTCTATCCAGTACTCGCCATATTGCTCTCGTGACTTATCTAAAGCTAAACGCAAGACTGACAAAAAATATTGGTTCTGCGGTGTGCCATTTTCTTCTGCTGCGTCCACAACCCTAATGACCTTTGGCTCGGCAGACACAGTATTCGCGGTTACCAGCAATAATAAGCATAAGAGATAAATAACACGAGCCTGCATAGGATCACCAATATTGCTCAACGGTAATATGCCCAGGCTTGGCTCTCCTATGGCGTTCATATCCCATACTCTGTAACTGAGCACTTAGCTCTTTCACCATTTCGGGGTTACCACAAAGCATAAAATGACTGTTATCCGGAAACTGCTTATAGCCAAGGTGAGTTAATAATTGCTTGTTTTCTATCAGTTCAGTGACGCGCCCTTGGCAACCGATCTCAGGTTGTTCCCGTGTAACAAGCGGCAAATAAGTAAAGCCATCCCTTTGTTGCTGCAGCTGCTCGAGCTCTTCACGGTAACACAAATCTGCATTTAGCCGCACACCATGAATAAGGATCACCCGCTTAACCTTCTGCCATACTTCGCCTTCTCTGAGCATAGACAAAAATGGGCCAACCGCCGTACCTGTACTTATCATCCAAAGCGTATCGCAAGGTGGTAGTTCATCTAGTATAAAAAAACCGTTTGCTTGGTAAGCTACATTGAGCTCATCACCGACTTGTAGCTGATGTAAAGGCACTGAAAGGTTGCCGTCGGGCACTTCAACTAACAAGACTTCATGAATTGGTTCTGATGGCGAGTTTACAAATGAATATGCTCTCGCAATACGCTTATCCCCTTGTTGCAAACTCAATTTAGTATATTGACCAGCCTTAAACGGTGCGATATCCGCTTTAAATTTGATACTGAATAATGTGGGCGTCCAATGTGTGATTTCGACGATTTCTCCTTTTACCCATTGCGACATTATTTCTCCAAAACTCACAAGCCGTATTTATTTAACGATAACATAACCATGGCAAAAAAATTGGCTTTGTCAAAGTTTCGGGCACCAGGTTTTTCCTAATTCAACAGGAAGCGGATCCCTGACGATGATCTGTGAAGTGACTTTCGGCAGCGACAGATTAAACTTGTCGATGTGCGCATTCACCATGGACGCATATCCTGCATTTGCAGCGCCAAGCGAGTAGGCTTTCATTGTTGTCGACACGGTTACGACTTGTTTGTTTTGCTCTAGCTGTTGTACCAGCTCTCGCAACCAGCCAAGATAATTCTGATTATCTTCTATTAGAAAAGGCTCCGTCGCAATATCAGCAAGCGCCTTGTGGTAGTTTGAGAAGTCTGAGTTGAGTACATATATCCCAAGACTATTGATTGATACCTGCTTCACAGCCCTATAGTTTTCATCTTTTGCGTAATGAGTCGCCGCATCAACGTAATAGCTCAGCGCCTCATCGGCTTCGCCCATTGCAAATGTTGCATTGCCAAGCGCAGTTAACAGCCCTGCTTGCATAAAGCTTGGTAACATCTCTCTATCCACGCTTTTTAAGAGATTGTAGCCAATCGCGGGTTGCTCAAGGCGCGTGTACGCAATCGCGATGTTCACTTTAAGTGCAGACTTATGCTGGAAGCTGGCCGGAGTGTTCATTGCACATCGATAATGCCAGATAGCTTGTTCATTCTGGTTACGGCGACGATAACCGACACCAATATTAGTCAGAATTTTCGCCCTATCTTCATCCGCGAAAGTCTTGAAGGGTGGCGCTTTAAGCGTATTTAGCGCTTTAATAAAAATGGCGTTATTGAACGTATTGGCACTCGCTCTAATGGCAAGGTAATGAAGTTGATATAAATCTGCAACAGCAAGATCCTCCCTAGCAATCGCGTTTTGGTATGCCTTAAGCGCTTCATCAGGCGCGTTTTTAACCAGAGATTCAAACGCATCTAAGTCAACTTCGGCATTCGCCATTAATGCTAACAAGCCCAGAACAAAAATCGCCATCGTCCAATACCAATACCTTATCATTAGAAAAACTCTACCACCTTTATGTAGTGTAAACTAGTCAAGGGAATTTCGGATGGACAAAGATCAAAAAAAAAGCCGCTTCAAGCGGCTTTTTTGGGTGTGATTCGCGTTGTTTTAGGCGTGTCTCCAAAACTCTGCGATTACGTTACCAAGGAACTTTTCAAATTGTATTAAATTGACTCTAGGGCAATTTTAACCATTTCATTGAACGTGCTTTGACGCTCTTCCGGCGGCGTTGCTTCACCAGTAATAACATGGTCACTTACTGTGAATAGTGCCATCGCTTTTGCACCATATTCAGCTGCTACACCGTATAAACCAGCTGTTTCCATATCAACAGCCATGACGCCTAGCTTGTCTAATTCTTTATAAAATTCGCCATCGGCTTGATAGAAAGTATCTGTAGTGAAAACATTACCAACTTTTGCTTCAATACCTAAACGGCGAGCAGCGTTTACGCCATTTTCTAATAAACCAAAATCAGCAATCGCAGCGAAGTCATAGCCACGTACACGAGCACGATTCACATTTGAGTCTGTGCTTGCGCCTTGTGCAAAGATCACATCGCGGATCTTGATGTCTTGACTAATACCACCACATGTACCGATGCGGATCAGGTTCTTAACACCAAAGCTAACAATAAGCTCACGAGCGTAGATTGACATAGATGGAATACCCATGCCTGAACCCATGATGCTAACTGGCTTACCATTGTAAGTACCAGTAAAACCAAACATGTTGCGAACGTCAGTTACCTGACGAGCATCTTCCAAAAAGTTTTCTGCAATGTATTTTGCTCTTAGTGGGTCGCCCGGCATTAATACCGTTTCTGCAAAATCACCTGGCTTTGCGCTAATGTGTGGAGTGCTCATATTGTTTCCTTTAGTTAGGCTTTTATCTCGGCCTTAAAGCCTTCACCGTACTGCGTTGCATCTAAATCAAACCACTGGGCAAGCGTTTGACCTATGTCAGCAAAACTTTGTCTTTCTCCTAACGGAGTATTGTTCATACCCGGTGTATATGCCAATACGGGCACGTACTCTCGCGTATGATCTGTGCCTTCTGCGGTTGGGTCACAACCATGGTCGGCAGTCACTAAAAGCAAGTCATCAGCTTTTAGTTTGGCAATAATTTCCGGTAAAAATGCGTCAAACTCAGCAAGTGCTTCTGCATATCCCACTGCATTTCTGCGGTGACCAAACTTTTCGTCGAAGTCGACTAAGTTGGTGAAGATAAGACTATGGTCTGGCGCTGTGTCCATCACTTCGCTTGTCTTTGCTAGCAGATTCAAAAGACCAGGCGCTTTATGCTTTTGTGTGATCCCTTGATGCGCATAGATATCTGCAATTTTACCAATACTAATTACTTCGCCACCGTCATTGGCTAGCTTATCTAGCACAGTCGGCGAAGGTGGTAATACCGAATAGTCTCGGCGGTTACCAGTACGAATAAAGTCGGCACTTGAAGTGCCTATAAATGGCCGCGCAATCACTCGTCCTATATTCATTTCATCAAGCAGTGCCCGTGCGATTTCACATACTTGATAAAGCTTGTCAAGTCCGAACGATTGTTCATGAGCGGCTATTTGAAAGACGCTATCAACTGAGGTGTAACAAATCGGCTTACCGCTTTGTACGTGTTCTTCACCCAGCTGTTCTAAAATCGTTGTGCCCGACGCGTAACAGTTACCCAAAATGCTAGGTATGTCTGCTCGTTTGCACAATTCATCTATAAATTCTTGTGGGAAACATGGGTTAGTATTTGGGAAGTAACCCCACTCAAACAATACTGGTACCCCGGCCATTTCCCAGTGGCCAGACGGCGTGTCTTTACCACTCGATAATTCTTTTGCATATCCCCAAGCAGCACTTGGTTCTATGGTTTGCGCCACAGCGCAAGTTTCTTTACCTGCAGCTTCACATGCTGCAATAAGGCCTAGTTTAGAAAGATTAGGTAAGTCTAACGCTTGTCCTTTTTCCTCTTTATACGCCTGCAATAAATGAGCGAGAGTATTAGCGCCTACGTCACCAAACTTTTCTGCGTCCGGTGCTGCGCCAATGCCTAGGCTATCCGCCATTAAAATGATTGCTCTTGCCATAGATACCTCTCTATACTGCTCAGGCTGTTATTTATTCTTAAATACATGGTTACCTTAAGCGTTGGTTACTTTATGTTTGGTTAAAAAAATCGTACAGGACATAAGTCCGCTGTCATAAAATAGTCACAAAATTCACGAAAAGCTGCGATCTTGCTAATTTAGCTCTGTCGCCCTTAAGCGGACATAAGTCCTGTTTTGAGTCCGCCAAACCCGTTAAATTTGCTCATTAAGCGAGGCAAAAGAGATTAATCGTGTCTTTTTTGCTATTGTGATCTTCCAACATAAACAACTGCTGGGTGTGAACTTTAGTGACACGAACTATTATAGCCATAGCTGGCGCATCTGCGTCTGGTAAGTCTCTTTTTAGTCAAACGATCTACAACGAATTAGTGAATGAGCTTGCCTCAGGCACTATCGCGGTAATCGAAGAGGACGCCTATTATAAAGATCAATCGCATTTACCTATAGAGCATCGTACTCAAACGAATTATGATCATCCTGATGCGTTTGAACACGAGTTGTTACGCGAGCATTTAACTAAGCTTCGCCTAGGTGAATCCGTAGAGGTTCCTACCTACGATTACGGACAGCATACACGTAGTGATAAAACCCGAATAGTAAACCCTGCTAAGATACTAATCGTCGAGGGTATATTACTACTGAGCGATCCTGCATTAAGTGAAGAGTTTGATATCAAGGTGTTCATTGATACACCTTTGGATATTTGTTTGCTGCGTCGCATGCAAAGAGATATAGAGCACAGAGGAAGAAGTCTGTCATCTGTGGTAGAACAATATCAGGCGACGGTAAGACCGATGTTTTATCAGTTTATCGAGCCATCCAAGCATAATGCCGACTTGGTTGTGACCCGTGGCGGTATGAATCGCGTTGCGATTGATATTATTAAAAGTAAAATAAAATATTTGCTACAAGAATAACGGGAAATTGGCATGACAACAATTATGAGCTTAGTGGGCATGATGATGCTCCTAGGCGTAGCATTTGCGTGTTCAACAAATCGCAGTGCTATTAATAAGCGTACCGTAGGCGTTGCGTTTTTATTGCAAGTCCTTATTGGTGGCTTTGTACTCTTTATTGAAGCGGGTAAAAATGTATTAGCTTCAATGTCTAGCGCGGTTGCCAAAGTGATTAGCTATGCTAATGACGGTATCGGTTTCTTGTTCGGGCCATTAGCCAAACAAGACTCACTAGGGTTTATCTTTGCGATTCAGGTATTACCAGTGATCGTGTTCTTCTCAGCGCTCGTTGCTGTGTTGTATCACCTTGGTATCATGAACTGGATCATTAAAATTTTAGGTGGTGGCTTGCAAAAGCTGCTGCAAACATCACGACCAGAGTCGCTTTCAGCTACGGCAAATATTTTTGTCGGCCAAACGGAAGCCCCTTTGATCGTAAAACCGTTTATTCCAAAAATGACGCAATCAGAGTTGTTTGCAGTTATGGTGGGCGGTTTGGCGACGGTGGCAGGCTCTGTTATGGCGGGCTATGTGGCGATTGGCGTTGAGCTTAAATACCTCATTGCCGCGAGCTTTATGGCAGCTCCTGGTGGTTTCTTAATGGCAAAAATGATTGTGCCAGAAACCGAGAAGCCACACGAAAACCTATCTGATGTAGATAGTGGTGATGATAAACCAGTAAACGTAATTGATGCGGCAGCATCAGGTGCATCAAGCGGTATGCACTTGGCACTGAACGTTGGTGCGATGCTACTTGCGTTTGTGGCACTAATTGCGCTACTAAACGGTTTACTAGGCAGTATTGGTGGAATTTTTAATTACCCAACACTGACGCTACAAGAAATTTTAGGCTACGTCTTTGCCCCTGTTGCTTGGCTACTTGGGGTACCTTGGTCGGAAGCCGTGACGGCGGGTAGTTTTATCGGCCAAAAATTGGTAGTTAACGAGTTTGTTGCCTACCTAGATTATATGAATTATCGCGATACGTTGAGCACGCACACTCAAGCGATTGTCACATTTGCTTTATGTGGATTTGCTAACTTATCGTCGATTGCCATCTTACTAGGCGGACTTGGTGGTATGGCCCCAAGTCGTAGAAAGGATATCGCTCGCCTAGGGCTCAGAGCAGTGTTAGCAGGGTCTATGGCTAACCTCATGAGTGCAGCAATTGCAGGTTTCTTCCTCTCGCTAGCTTAGAAACTTATTGAGATAAGCCGCAGTTGCAAAACAATTGGTTGGTTGCTTTAAGGGGTTAAAGTGACCACACTAACTTGAACGATACTTCACCAAAGGGCCTTTTAGGCCCTTTTATCGTTTCTGAGAAACACTTTTTTGACCACCCTTCTTAAGAAACCAGTACCTCTCACCTACAGCTCCTTCATCGCTTTTGGTGGAAATATCTTTTCTTGTAACCCAGTTACTAGGCTGACTCCAAGCAAGACTAAAATACTGCCAAGGATTGTGTTAGCACCGATTTGCTCTTGCAAAAAGAGATGTCCCCATAAAATCCCAAACACAGGAATTAAAAAGGTAACAGATAAAGCAGACGCAGCGCCGAGATCTTCGACTAACTTAAAATAGAGAATATAGGCAACGCCCGTACATAATATGCCAAGTCCAACTACCGCACTTATCACTGTAGAGTCAGGCGCTTCTCTCATTGGCATAAACCAAATAAAAGGCAATACCAATAGCGCAGAGCCCCATAAGTTCCCATGGGCATGATTGAATGCGCTCATTTTTGGTGCCGTTTTGGTGTAATGAGAGGCCACCGCATAGCTCAGAGTCGCACACAGGGTTGCAATAATAGGTAACCATGCACCTTCGTCCAATACGGTGCTATCCAACCCAACTAGCGTGATAACACCTGCAATCCCAAATCCACATCCTAGCCACACCGACTTTTGAGTCGGCACTTTTAGCCAAAACACACTGATTATCACCCCCCAAAATGGTGCGGTTGAATTTAAAATTGAGAGCATTGAAGCATCAAGTGTTTGTACTGCATAAGCGAATAACATAAAAGGTAATGCTGAGTTAAACAGCCCGAGGATTAGAAAGTGCTTTTTATACTGCCAAAAATGTAAATTACGCTTTAATACTAAGGCAACCGCGGCGAGCGTTAGCGCACCAAATAAGACTCGAAATTCAATGAGTACAGCAGGACCAAGGACACCGGCAGCCACCTTCATAAATAAAAATGAGCCACCCCAAATTGCGGCAAGTAACACTAAACCAAGAAACCCTTTCACTCCATACTCCAAGGTTAATATTAATGGAGCTTTACCTTACGCCGATATATAAATACAGCACAAGCCATTTTTGGTACTGTCATTAGGATGTGTTTAACTTTCTTTGAGAAAGAGGGAAAGGCTAAAACTTAAGGTATAGAATGAGACTCGCTTTTTACGCAATGATAGTCGCTTTGCTTATCCTCACAGGATGTAGCAAAAGGCAAACTCTAGAGCCAACAGAGCAAATACAATTGACTCAGTTGCCGGTTAGTCTCGCCCAACTTTCTAGTGACGCTGCGCTAACCTTACTACTCATTGACGATCATTTACTACAAGTATGGGATAACCAAAGCCAACAGCTGATTAAACAAATCGAAGGAAGTAAATACCAACTTACTTTTCGTGACGCTTTAATAGCGCCGAACAAGCGCAGTATTCTGAGTATTTCGGACACCCAACTTAACATCTGGCAATTGCACTCAAACGAAGTTGTCAGTTATCCATTACCTGAGTTTGACTCATTTATTCGCGTTACCAAGGCTCTGTGGTCCAGTGACGAGCAGTTTATCGCCCTTGGCTACAATGACGGCAGCATACTACTTTTGAGTTTAAATGAGCAGATTATCACCAGAATAAACCTTCATGAAAGTAGCATTACACATTTGATTTTTAACCGGAGTTTGACCTCGCTCTACTCGGCATCTTTAGACGGCCACGCTAAAAGGCTTGAGTTACAGAGTAAAGAAGTCACTGTAGATTATGAGCTGCCTCATCGTATTACCAGTTTAGCATTATCACAAAATGAACATTGGCTGTTCGTATCTGACGCCCTGCAAGACCAAAAATTCATTGATACACGCACAGGTCAAGCAGTGTTATCTCTATCCTATCCTCAGCGCTTCAAGTTTTTTCGAAGTGCACAGTTCGTCGCTGACGACAAGTTTCTGCTAACCACCTCTTCCAAGGAATATATTTCGCTATGGGAATTAACGTCGGGAAAAGAGATTGTCAGCTGGCCAATTGCACAACTGAATCTGGGCAGCACCGTTTATGATGTACACATCTCCGATAGCAATGTGCTTACGACGATAAGTTCAGATGGGGTATTAGAAAAGTGGGCCTTAACACCTATATTGTTTGATTATTAGAGACAAAAAAAGGTAGCATTCATCGATATTAAAAAATAATAAATACATCTATGGATCACGCAAATTTTGACAATCAATCGCACTGTTTAAATTGTCACACTCAACTTGTTGGCGAGTACTGCTCAGGTTGCGGACAGAAAAAAGCGTCGAGACTGACCTTTAAACACATACGCATTTTGCTTCAAAGCGCGCTGCTTGAACTCGAGTCCCCTTTTTTTAAATTACTTTTTGGATTATTACTTCGACCTTTTAAGACCATTCTTGGATACTTGAATGGACAGAGAAGCCGTTTTGGTAATCCCTTCAAGTTTAGTTTTATTCTACTCACCGTGATCGTGCTTGCCTCGCATCTACTTGAAATCAGCTTCATATCCAGCAGTCAACTTTTGGAATCGAAAGAGCAGCTCAAATGGCAATCTGAAATCGCACTATATGAAGCAACGCACATTTATCGCGTCTTTATTCTGGCATTCTTACTCGGATTAGCCTCTAAGCTAGTGTATCGTTCTGCGCCCTACACAATGCTGGAGTACGCTATAGGACACCTACTCATTCTAACCCTAAGCATACTGATATTCTCAATTCCACTAATGCTGGGTATCTTCGCCGAGCAGCTTTACGCAATTTTTTCGCTCTTATTTTCTGGTTTGTACAGCATAATACTTAACTATAAAATGGCGGAAAATGAGCTAATAAAGTGGAAAAATTGGGGTAAGGCAATACTTGCCTACGCGATAGGATCGACCCTATTTTCTGGTATTCTCGGATTTTTATTTGGGGTGTACGGTGGTTTTACTCACAAGATTTGATCTGCATGTGAGTTATTTAGCTATGCCCTAGACAAGGCTGAGCTTGTCTAGGGCATAGCCATTAATACTACTGTTTTAGCTGTGCTTTTGCAGCCTCAACCTTTTCAAAATCAAGACCTAATTCGTTAACTGCTTCTTTGATCAATGCAGGATTTTGCATTACCAAGCCCATCAACTGTTGAAGCTTTTCGGGTGGAATACCTAGTTGCTGAATAGTCGCCATCGCCATCATTGGATTTTCAGTCAGCTGGGTAAATACCGCTTGGATCTGTTCATCCGAAATATTGTGCTCTTTAAGTAATGCAATGATTGGGTTCATCTTGTTTCCTAACTAATTTTTACTAATCGTGCGGCGTAAAAACCGTCAAATTCTGAATTTACTCCTGGCAGTAAACGTAGTGAGTCTTCTAGTTGCCAATTAGGGTTATTTGCCAAAAAGCGTTCAACCTGCTGCTCATTTTCAGAAGGAAGAATAGAGCAAGTTGCATACACTAGTTTGCCGCCTACCTTACACATTTGACTGTAACGCGCCAGAATATCGGTTTGCAAAGCAATAAGTGTGTCTAAATTTTGCGAATTCAAGTGCCACTTTGCATCTGGATTCCGCTTTAATACACCAAGACCAGAGCACGGCACATCCAATAGCACGCGATCAAACTTCTCTTTTTGGCGCTTAATGGTTTTATTGTTTTGAATAACACGCGTTTCAGCAACATGCACACCTGCACGTTTCGCTCGTTGTTTCAGCGTTTCAAGCTTATGTTCATGGATGTCCATAGACAACAAGCGACCTTTATTCTCCATTAGCGCCGCTATATGTAAGCTCTTGCCACCAGCGCCTGCACAGGCATCAACCACTTTATGGCCAGGCTGTATTTCTAAAAAAGGCACAATTTGCTGAGAACCTGCATCTTGCATTTCAAACCAACCCGCCTGAAACGCTTGAGAGCGGAACAGATGGCTATTGGACTCAACTTTTAGCGCAACATGAGAATCAAGTGCAACCTGTGAAACCTTGATCCCTTCTTTTGCCAGAGACTCTGTTACTGTCGCAATATCGCTTTTTAGGCTATTGACTCGCAAATATTGTTGGGCACTTTGATTTAGCGCGGATGCAACCGCAGGCCACTGCTCACCCAGTTGCTCATGCGCAACCTCGTTTAACCAATCAGGTAAAGATAAATGAACGGCTTGAGGCGCCTGCTCAATTAAGCTTTGCAGCTTTTCCAGATTATAACGCTCGGTATCCACCCACTCTGGAAGCGGCTGCGCTGTAACAACTTGGCAAGTTAACCAGTAGCCAAAGCCATCTAGCGGCATTTCTTCATGCTCAAGTAGGTAAGCCAGTAACCGTTTAAAGCGGAAGATATGGTAATAATTGCTCACCACATACTGCCTTTCATCAAGGTTCCACTGAGGGTTGTTCTGTAGTAATTGAGTTAATGCTTTATCGGCATGAAGAGAAGTATCTAGCACATGTTCAATGCACTCAGACAAAGTTTGGACTAACGAGCGAGTTACAGACACGATATGGTCTCGATTATTGCTAAAACACTATTTTAGCGCGCATACCATGGGGCATCAATTGGAGTTTATGATCTTTGCCAGAGAATCTTAAAAATTGTGGGACCAATATAGTAAGCCCCACAGCTATTAGCTTATTTAACCTGAGGTTTGGATAAGAAATGAACTAACTCATTGTTTTTAAAATAATATTAAATTATTTCCTTGTCTAGCCAGAGAGTTTTAGCGCTAACTGGCTGCTAGAAAGGCATTAATTATCCGAAGCTCAGGTTATTTAGTTAACCGCTAACCAAGGGCCCGAGCCATCGGCAGTTGGGATATTTCCTTTGGTCCACCACTTGGCTTCGTAAATCACACCATTGTAGCTCGCTCTATCACCTTTTAAGTAAACCTTGTCGGCATCCCAAGCAGGTACACCGTCAACAGGCGGTTCAGTCGGGTTGGTTGGTAAGTCATCAACGACACGAACTTCAGGCCAGCTTGCGTGTGATTGATAAAAGTTTGTCACGCATTTCTCGTAGTCTCCCGGCACAAGTGCGGAATAAGCTGTTTGATACCCCACAAGTTTGCACTCAAATGAATAACCTCCAGGGCGGTCTGCATAATAAGCCCAATCACCTTCCCAGTTGGTGTAAAGGACATCAGTCGCGCCGTCGAGGTTTAAGCTACCGTATGGTGTTTGCTGCCAACAGGTATTTTCTTCATCAGCTTCAATGGTGATGTTGTAATAATGCGAGAGTCCTTCCCAATAACGAATGCGGTTAACGGGCTGACCTTTGTCTTTATTTTGCGCGCCGCATTCAATACCACCATTGATAATATTAATCGTGGTACCAAAGCCATAACCAATCCCCGCCTCACTTTCACGCAATGATGGCGTCCAAGTTCTATCAATAACGTGTAACATTGCAGGTTTTGGTGCTTGCGGCGTTAAGAAAAACCAAATTGCAGACGCTAAATTTAGCCAAGAGTCTGCTACTAGACCCGGATCGTTTAATAGCACCGTGGCATCACCATTAAACATGACTTCACTAAATGCGCCATAGTTGAAGTGATATGAAAGCTGCTTAGCGCCTCGGCCAAAATATCCTTGCCCTGTACCGCATGGCCAGCGGCGATTCTGCCAGTCATTTTGTCCGCACCCTGTGGTATAGCCAGCTTGCCCTTCTGACCAACCCATTTCACGCACATGAACCAATGCTTGTTGCCACTCTTCTAACCCGAGAGGGTTATCAGAAGTGTTGTCTTTGGCAATATGCCCCCCGGTTTCTTGGGCAAAATGCGCAAATGCAGTCACAATTGAGCGTTTACAGATTACGTCGGCGTCTCGGCCATCTGTATAGTCGCCACAAAATGCGGGAAACTTACCAATAGCACGTAAAAAACGCGTGTAGGTGTATTCAGGCGCCGCCATTTGCGTAAGAAATTGCCACTGGGTTTGACCAAATACTCGCTCAGCTCTTTTGACATTATCTGGATTACTGGCAAGCCCCGGCGCAATGGCCTCTACAACGGCATTATCTCTTGTTTCCAGTGCTTTAGACCAAATAGCATACATAGGGTTATTGGTCTTCGCGCTCTCGGCATTATCCAATTCTATTCGAGAAACAATATAACCATTGGGGTTTTGTGGATCGGGTTGAGGACTCATGGCCATCACTTGACTTGCAGTTATGGCAAGCGAAACTGCGGTCGCTAATTTTAGACTGTTCATACTTTTCCTTTACATGTTGTTGTTGATAGTGGAACCCACCAATTCAACAATTATTAACAAAATGACATCGCTGTCAAATTTTGTTCACTTTTTATTCTTACAACACATATAATAAATTTCACAAAAATCGATGAACCTTAGCGTTTTTGGTACATAATCCAACGTGGTATGCTAGGGCCTGTTGACCTTTGCTATTTGATTTTTGTTCTCCTGAGTGCGTTTTGGTCGCGACGCTCGAC
>NZ_MBQA01000184.1:0-30284 GCF_001709235.1 Pseudoalteromonas sp. BMB | reverse complement strand
CCGATTAAAACGCAGTAAAGGCAAGCCACGCTTATTTACCTCAGACGACTTCCATTATGATGACGCAACACAAACCTGCCACTGCCCCGCAGGGAACGAGATGTGGCGAAGCGGTATCAATGTAAAAAGCTACAACCAAGAATACACGCGATTCTGTGGTTACTTAAAAGATTGCAAAGTATGCCCACTACAACAGCAGTGCATGCGAAAGCCACCGATAAAAACAGGCCGACAAGTACAGTTTAAGAGTGATGAGTCTCGCAAAAAAATCAGTTACATCGACAAAATGAAAGTAAAAATAGACAGCCCAATAGGACGACGACAATACAGCAAACGACTTGGATGTATCGAACCAGTATTCGGCAACATCACGGTGAATAAAGGGATGAATAAGCTCACATTACGCGGCCAAGTAAAAGTCAATGCTCAATGGCAGCTATACTGCCTTGTTCACAATATCGAAAAGTTACGAGAAAGGGTGTCGTAAGCTAAGAACAACCTGACCTAACAGCTCCGAAACGCCTCTCAAACCACAACAAACAGCTTAAAAAAACGCCCTAAAATAACAACTCACACCCAACTAAACGATTGAATCAAAATAGGAACTCAGTTATCGTTTGTTGATTACAAAAACAAATTTGAAACGAGTTATTCTACAGGCTCGTTATATTTTTATTGAGTAAATCAGATGTATTTGAATTTAGAAGAACAAGATTTAGAAAAATATATTTACCGTACAGTACCCTTGGAGCGCTTGTTTCAGTTGTTTGACGAAAAACAAAACACCCTAGGAAAAAATAAATGACACCCATCACTATTAATATTAAAGCAGAGGAGGTGAACTAAAAAAGTATGAAAGCACTTCCGTCACGGTGGTTAAATACGTTTATCGATAGGTTGATTTTTAGCGCCCAAGCGTATCTCTGCATCAAAACCGGGTTATCGCGCACGACAAAGCGCTGTAAATACAGCAGTATGAAATTCTAGAGTTGAGAATGTGAGTTTTGCTAAGCCAACAAGCGCTCGCAGTTTGTTAGGTTTGTACGTCGTCGTTTTTGAAGTGTTTCGCAGTAAGCGGTTATTGTTCGCTCTCGGCCAACGGCACCGTGAAATACCCGTGAAAACTGCGTAGTGAGTTTTATCCAGTTCTCAGGTTCTATATTGAGTCGAGTAAGAATGGGTTGTGCTTCATTGATATACCCGCGTTTATCGACCCGAATGCATTTGCCCGTGAGTTCAACCAACTCAATATAGGATTTGAGCTCGAAAGGCAGTCCTTTTGGCATATGTTTTCGTGGGCTGCCAGCAAATCGTAGTAGGCTTTTTGGCTGTTTACCTAATTTCGCATGGTCAATTCGCTTTTTGATGCTGGTGTAGTCTGAGGTTTCAGGCGTTGCGGCAATTTTGGCTCTAATGGGGTTTAAGTCTACGTAAGCGAGACAAGCAGCCAGTGCTGCTTCATCCAGTAATGCTTGGGATTTGAATCGTCCTTCCCAAAACCGGCCTGTACAATTATCTTCTTTATTTGCTCGCCGGGCGATGTCTTCGTTAAGCACTCGCATAAACCAGCTAATATCTGCGAGTCTTTCTCTGTACTTATCAACCAGCTCATCTAGCATCAATTGCTCCGACTCATTGAGTGGCTCACCTTCAGTAAATTTTTGGCTTATCCAATTGCCTTTAAACAACTTGTGCCACCGCATCACAATTGCTTCATCCGACAGACGTTTCGCCTTTTTGTCATCAACATATAAAACAATGTGAGTATGATTACTCATCACGGCATAAGCACAAACATCAATGCAAAATATGGAAGCCAACATCAAGAGCTTTTCTTCAACCCAATCACGGCGGTGTTCATATGATTTACCAGTAAATTTATCTTCGCCACAGAGAAATGCGCGCCTGACGCAACGGGAGATACAGTGATAATATTTGGTGTCGGTTAAACTGATTTGTCTTTTACGGGCAGTTGCCATAGTTTGGTTTCCTCAATCCATTGAGTGCAGAGCTAAAGCTTAGGTGGTATCTTAGGAAGGTGCAAATTAGAGGTGGGTGTCAGCGATTTGTACATTATAGCCTACGTGTTATTGCCCCTGCTTGGGGCGTTAGCTTTAAGGGGGAGTTATGGAAGATAACCGTATTTTAGCGTATCTAGATCACAACGTATTGGACTTGATGACTAAAGGCGATCCTCATCAAGTTAGAGAGCTGCTTAAAAACAATAACCTCACTCCAGCCTATTCAGATGAGACTCTAAAGGAAATTCAGAGGTCAATAGGCTATGAATGTGGCTTTATTGAATTACTAGAAGAGATCGACGCAAAGTATATAGAGCCAATTCTCGATCAAAACTTTAAACAAACTGGACAGGCAAACATTCATTCAGTTCTAGCAAGTGATACTTATAAGCGCTTTTTAGCAAATCAATCGGAAAGCTGTAGTGGCGATTTTGGCATGTCTGAGATGCTCATGAAATTTTACGGGGGACAATCAGATAAGTCTTTTGGAGAAATCTTTCAACAAGGTTCTGTTGATTTACAAAAGTACATGATGGAAGCTTTAGAAGGAATTGACGAAATTGCGCTAGATGAAACCATAGATATAGAAAGTATCAAAAAGCTTATTGCAGATTTGCCTGCGTTGATGAGCAGTCAATCTTCGAGAGTAGCAGAGGAACTTGATGAAAGAGGCGAGTCCCCAGTTTCAGAGTTCGAGGCCAAAACGGGAATCGGGCCAGTTATATTAAAAAATGTAAAACCGCCAAACGTGGTGGAAAAAATATGGCAGATTTTATCAGGCATTGAAGGATTCTCAGGAATTGGTATAGAAACATTTTTTGGAGTAAAACCTCATAGCTTTGAAGCAGATTCTGATAGAGAAAGAACTATTCAAGAGAAAGTCAACGCAGTCTATCACCAGTTAAATTTTCTCGGTTACTATCGTGATTCAAAAATGAAAAAAGATAGAAGATTTCGGGCATCCTTTAGTGATATGACGCATGCAGGTGTTGCTTCATTTTGTCATTTTTTTCTGTGTAGAGACGAAGATTTGGTAATGAAGGCTGCTGCGGCTTATGAATATTTAGGCGTAAACACTAGAATATTGCACTATAAAGCTAACAAGTAAATGCAGCCGACCGCTGACGCGTCGGCTGATTAGGGAGTTATATAGCCAAAGAGGATTATGAGAAATCTGCTAATTGGGTTAACTACTATTCTGGCTTGGGTTCCATCAACGTTATTGGTGATCATCGCATTTTTCGCGTTAATTGGTGCAGTCGGTAGCATTCTTGATTTGCCAATTCTTTTTAGCCTAAAGTGGATTATTACTTCAGTGTTTGGGATCTTTGGCTACATAGCTTTAACTTCAGTAAGCTGGGGCTTAAAGCTTAAGCATAAAACACGATTAGTATTTCTCATTTTGGGCTTGTCAGCTCTGGTATTTACTTATTGGTCTGGTGTTAGCTTTGACGGTGAACTGTTTAAACTGGGCAGTGGCTTGTTTGAGTTTTATTTGTTTTTTTGCCCAGCCATATTTTTAATAATCCATATAGTTTTGCATCTGGTTTGGGTGCGAAAGGCTATATAACAAGCCAATTAAGTGCGGGACTGCTAAAGCTTGGCTCAGTTTCGCTTCGCTACACAAGTTTAGCCAAGCATTATCAGCCCCTTATTGGGGCGTTAGTAGCCAAAAGGAAGTCCGTGGAACCTGGAAATATTTTGAAAATTGATACTCTTAATGAAGAATGGCGGGATAAAGATTCTGTCATGCTCCATGCTTGTTTTCAGCTACTTTCTGATTGCGTAAAAAAGGAAGAGTTATTAAGCGGTCATACTGATTGGGACGCTGATGATAAACATCGAGCAGCCAAGAAGGAACTAGAAGCGTTGTATGCTTGGTGGCAATGTTATGAGGAAGACGATATTCCTTGTAGCGAAGAAAAGTATCAAGAAGAAAACCAGATGCTGATTCGTTTAATTCATATCAGGTGGGCGCTTTGGACATAGCTACTAACAAGGCTATTAACTTCGCGCCATAGAAATTTTTATGCGAAACTCACCTAATACAGACGTTCTCCCAACTCGTTTTGTCCAAATACGAGTCAGTCGAGTGCCCTTTATCGCAATTGGGTTTAAGATATGGTGTTGCTGTTGAACCGCCGAGTTTGGCCCTTAAGCGATAGTCATATTTGATTATGCTCTAGTACTCAAACCTGATAGATATAGTTAAGACTTATTCAAATTAATGCTTTTAGCAGCCAGTTATCTGCAAAACTATCTGGCTAGATAAGGAAATAATTTACTGTGATTTTATAAGCGATGAGTTAGCCCATCCCTTATCTAAATCTCAGGTTATTTAAATGCGCCAAATAAAATAAAAGCCAGCAATTTGCTGGCTTTTTTGATATTTTTACATTTACATGGCGTCGTACTCGTCCTGCCAGAAGAATTTTTCTTCCCCAAATGCTGGCTTTAAGTCATCCAGCCAGTGGGCATTTTCGTCGAACTTGGCAAAGAACGGACGCTGCACCCAGTCTGGGTTTCGTGCTTGAATAAAGCGCAGCACAAACACCTTTTCGCCTGCGACTTCTGTTACGCCAGACACTTCAACTTTACCAGGACCCGCACTCATTGATGGTCCTCTAACTGTACGACTCACACCAGAGACTTGCTTATAAGCTTCACGGAATGTTTCCCACGTTTTGTGTAACGGGATTTCAAAGTAACGCTTAGCGCCGGTATCTCGTTCGATAAACATGTAGTAGGGGATCATGCCAAGCTGTGTTTGCTCTTTCCACATGTCAGCCCACATATCAGCGTCTACGTTTATATTATTTAGAAGTGGTGCTTGTGTTCTGATCTGTGCACCAGTTTTGCGGATAAGTTTAATCGCTTCACGTGTGACTTCAGTACGCAGTTCTTGTTTGTGGTTAACGTGCGCCATGATTGACACATGCTTTCCGGCATCAACCAGCTCTTTTAGCAAGGTTAATAACTCTTGTGCATCTGGATCGGTGACGTATCTGAATGGCCAAAAAGTGAGAGATTTAGTACCGATCCTGATGGTGCGAATATGGTCAAACCTTGGCTCTTTTAGCGCTTCAAGGTATTTACGCAATTTAACGGTGCGCATTACCATGGGATCGCCACCAGTCATCAATAGATCGGTCACTTCGGTGTGTTCGGCTAGGTAATTGTGGAGCAGCTCGGCGTCGTTATTGTTAAATCGGGTAGCTTTGCCAACAAACTGCGCCCAGCGGAAGCAGAAAGTGCAATATGAGTGGCAGTATTGTCCTTGAGACGGGAAAAACAACACGGTTTCTTTATATTTGTGTTGGATCCCGTCTACGCGTTCACCTTCATACTCAGGAACATTTTTTTCCATTTGACCCGCAGGGTGCGGGTTTAACTTTTGACGAATTTTGGTTGCAAGGTTAAACACTTCTTCTGGTGTATGTTCGCGACTTAACAAGTCGGCCATTTGCTCGTATGACTCGTCATCTAGCATACCACGCTGTGGGAAAGTTAACTGAAAAACGGGGTCGTTAGGCACTTTATCCCAATCGATGAGCTCTTCAATGACAAAGTTATTAACGCGAAAAGGGAATACATTGGCGACGACTTTCATTTGAAAGCGAAGATGTTCGGGCAGTTTATCCAGTTGCTCTATCTTATCGATTTGGCGGTGTTGGTAAACAGTAAAACGAGGGGGCTGATAAGCTTCAGCTGGCTGCAATTTGACGGTTTGCTGCATAGATAATATGTCTCTTTTCTCACTTGCTAATAATAAAAACGACCATGGTAACATGCCATTGATGTTATTTCAGGTACAAAGCGAGGAAAGTTCGAAATAACGCAATTTTGTTGAATATGCGCCATTGTTTTAGATTACATTGTCGAAATTAGGTCATGAAATAGACCTAATTCAAAATTTAACTTATTTTAGAAGTGTTCGCCTTCAATGGCAGCGTAAATCGCGTCAATGAGTGTTTCAATATCTTCATTTGAGGTGATATACGGCGGCATAATATAAATTAACTTGCCAAAAGGTCTTATCCATACACCTTGTTGAATGAAGAATTTTTGGATTTTTGCAACATTAACAACCCGTTCTACTTCCACCACGCCAATCGCACCAAGGACTCTAACATCTACGACTGCACTTAGATTAAGACAGCGCTTGAGTGCGTTTAGCGCGCTCGTGACTCGTTCAATATTGGCCATTGTTTCTTGGCGTTTTAAGATTGTGAGACTAGCTACAGCAGCGGCACACGCCAGCGGATTTCCCATAAAAGTTGGTCCGTGCATTAGCACTTTCGCTTCGCCTTGGCTAATACCCAAAGCCACCTCTTCTGTTGTTAAAGTGGCTGCGAGCGTCATGTTTCCGCCAGTAAGCGCTTTGCCAACACACATAATGTCCGGTGCGATATCTGCATGTTCACAGGCAAACATTTTACCTGTGCGGCCGAACCCAGTCGCAATTTCATCTACAATTAGTAACACCTCATACTTATCACATAACGCTCGAAGCGCCTTTAGATATTCTGGGTGGTAGAAGTTCATGCCGCCCGCATTTTGCACTATTGGTTCAATGATAAATGCCGCGACCTTTTCATGATGAGCAGCAAATGCGGTTTCTAACGCGTTAAGTTCATCTTGACTTTGGCTGCCGTAAAACTCACTTCTAGGGGCATCGACAAACACCTGCTCAGGTAAAAAACCTTGGTACATGGCATGCATCGAATTCACAGGATCGCAAACGCTCATCGCTGCGAATGTATCACCGTGATAGCCTTTTTTGGCGGTCATTATTTGGGTTTTGTTCTTTTTGCCTTTACTCAACCAATATTGGATCGCCATTTTGATTGCAACTTCAACACTAACTGAGCCACCGTCGGCTAGGAATACTCGATTAAGTGGGGCTGGGGTTAGCTCCACAAGTAGTTTGCATAACTCCACGGCAGGCTGATGAGTTAGCCCTCCGAACATGACATGGCTCATCGTGTCTGCTTGATTTTTTATCGCAGCGATTATTTCTGGATGACCATAACCATGCACAGCACTCCACCAGGATGCCATACCGTCAATGAGAGTTTCGCCGGTTTCAAGCTCAATTTTGTTCTCGAATGTTCTTGCGGCTGGATAGACGGGCAGAGGGTCAATCATTGATGTATAGGGGTGCCATATATGCTTGCGATCAAATTCAATATCGATTGTGTGTTTATTGTTCATTTGTAAACCTTGTGGGCGCATGTAACGTTGACAATACTAAGCTAAGAAGTAGACTAAGCCAATCACCGTCAGTTTGACTGCGCTAAATTTAATCACTAGAAAATACTCGTGTTGTAAATTTAGGCAAGAATAAAAAGAGAATGAAAATATGGAATTAGGCGCGCTAAGACACGATTGGACACATGAAGAAGTAAAAACACTGTTCACCATGCCTTTTAACGACTTACTTTTTTATGCAGCAAGTATTCACCGCAAAAACTTCAATCCCAATGAAGTTCAAATCTCCACTTTGCTGTCTATCAAAACGGGTGCCTGTCCTGAAGATTGCAAATACTGCCCACAGTCAGGTCATTACAAAACGGATCTTGAACGTGAGCGTTTGATGGAAGTGGAAAAGGTTGTAACTCAAGCTAAGTTGGCGAAAGAAAAGGGCGCGACACGTTTTTGTATGGGCGCCGCTTGGTCTGATCCAAAAGATAGAGATATGCCTTATATCGCCAAAATGGTGAAAGAAGTTAAAGAGCTAGGCCTAGAAACCTGTATGACTTTGGGTAAACTGGATAATCAAAAAGCGCACACGCTAAGAGAAGCGGGCCTTGATTATTACAACCATAATTTGGACACCTCACCTGAATACTACGAACAAATTATCACGACAAGAACTTATCAAGACAGACTTGATACCCTTGATCACGTCAGAGATGCAGGAATGAAAGTGTGCTCTGGTGGTATTGTAGGAATGGGAGAGCAGGCATCTGATCGTTATGGCTTGCTGATCCAATTAGCAAACCTGCCAAAGCAACCAGAAAGTGTACCGATTAATATGCTTGTTAAAGTTAAAGGTACGCCACTTGAAAATGTTGATGACCTCGATCACTTTGAATTTATCCGTACTATCGCGGTTGCGCGTATCATGATGCCACACAGTTACGTGCGTTTATCTGCAGGTAGAACGGCGATGAATGAACAGATGCAGTCTATGTGTTTCTTCGCTGGCGCTAACTCAATTTTCTATGGTGATAAGCTATTGACCACGGAAAACCCAGAAGCAGACGCCGATATGAATCTCATTAGAAAACTTGGGATGAACCCTGAAAAACGTGAAGATTATTCGGATGAGGCCTATGAGGCATCGTTAAGCTCTGCAATTGCAGACAAAGCGACATCAGAGCTATTTTACGAAGCCAACTAATCAATGTCGTTTGAGTATATTCAATCTGCCTTAGCAGCCCGTCACGCTGAAGGGTTGCTAAGAAAGCGCATTGTGGTTGAAAAGGCCTCTGCAAGTAGAATAAAAATTGCCGATCAGCAATATATTAACTTTGCCAGCAATGACTACCTGGGACTTGCAGACTCGTTGGAGTTTAACACGCTTGCATGCACTGAAGCCGGAAGCCGAAGTTCGGCGCTTGTTACGGGTTATCTTGATATTCACCGTCAGCTAGAAGATAAGCTTTGCAGCGTTTTGGGTTATGATGCAGCACTGTTATTTCCAAGCGGTTTTGCTGCTAATACCAGTGTATTAAAGGCATTGTTCACGCCCCAAGAAAAGCAATTAAGCGCTGCGGTGTTCCAAGATAAGCTCAACCACGCCAGCCTGTTAGACGGTGGTTTAGCGGGCAGCGCTAAGTTTGTTCGCTTTAATCACAATGATTTGACGCACTTAAGGTCTCGATTAGAAAAAACCAAAGCCGACAGTAAACTCATCGTGACTGAAGGGGTGTTTTCTATGGATGGAGACCAAGCGCCAGTACCTGAAATCAGTGTGCTGGCTCAGTCTCATTCTGCGTGGTTGATGGTCGACGACGCTCATGCGTTTGGTGTTGTTGGAGCACAAGGCCTTGGCACAATTGAAAGCGGTATTAAACCTGAAATTTTGGTGATCACCTTTGGCAAAGCGATGGGCTGTCAAGGAGCTGCAGTATTAGCAAGTCATGATGTGATAAATTACATGACGCAATTTAATCGTGAGTTTATCTATACAACGGCGTTGTCGCCTATTATGGCAAGCGTTGCATTATGCCAATTGAATAAGTTGCTTGCGGCATCTGAAGCGAGACACAAATTACAAGCAAACATCGACTATTTTAAATCGTTAGTTGCACAAACCAACTTATCTCCCATTCCAAGTGATACGGCCATACAGCCTCTTGTGTATGGAAGCAATGAAAATGTATTAGCGGCACAACATAAGCTTAAGAAAAAGGGGCTTTGGGTTGGGGCTATTAGGCCACCAACGGTACCGCAAAATACCGCACGATTGCGAATCACAATAACGGCACAGCACAGTCACGAAGATATAAACAAATTGGTTTCGGCCTTAGTGGAGGGAGCATGAGCAAAGCACAAAATACGCAAACAGCAAAGTGCTTTTCAAAAGCCGCGCAATCATACTCTCAACACGCTAACGTGCAAAAACAGGCCGCAGATATACTCTTTTCACGTTTAACACAGCAAAATAGTGAGCTTGGTGCTGTGCGTATGTTTCCTCGGTTGCTCGATTTAGGATGCGGGCCACATGAAAACTTTCATAGATTAAACGCCTTCACGAATCATTATGTTGGAGCGGATCTTAGCTTGGCTATGTTAGCAAGCGCTGAAAATACGACAAATAGTGTTTGCTGTGATATGGATAAACTCGCTATTCAGTCAAATTGTATTGACTTAGTCTTTAGTAATTTTGCAATTCAGTGGTCTAATTCCCCGCAAGCGTTGTTTGCGCAATTGTATGAAGTGCTAAAAAAAGAAGGGCGAGTGTTGCTAAGCTCAGTGCTAGAAGGCTCTTTAAACGAAATTGATAGCGCATGGCGAGCCATCGATCAGTGTGGCCATATCAATTCATTTTATTCGCTGTCTGCACTTAAATCTTTTGCGCTACAGGCCGGGTTTGTTGTGACTTGGGCGGATGAAGCGTTATTGATTGATAGTTATGACACGCCGTTAAAGGCGTTACGCTCGGTAAAAAATATCGGTGCCAACGATGTAAAAACCGCTTCTCGCCGACAAGGTTTGTTAGGCAAATCAGCCTACGCTCAGCTGCTGAGCAGCTACCCTGAGAGTAAAAATGGTTTTGATGTCAGTTATCAAGTCGGATTTTTGGAGTTAAGGAAATGAATCAAGCATATTTTGTAACTGGGACCGACACTGAAGTAGGTAAAACCTATATTTCTACTTTATTACTAAAACTGTTGGCCAAGCACGGTAAAAAGACTTTTGGCTATAAGCCGATTGCGGCAGATGCTGAAGAGGCATTTGGTGAACTAGTGAACGTTGATGCTATCAGTTTGATGGAAGCTGCGACGGTGCACGGTACTTACGAGCAAGTTAACCCATTTTGTTTTGCACCACCAATTGCGCCGCATATTGCAGCCAAACAGGTAAATGTTGACATCACAGTCGATAAGCTACACGAGCGCTTTAGTGAAATTCAGCAACTGGGCGCAGAGTATATGCTATGTGAAGGTGCAGGTGGCTGGGCATTGCCCATTAACGACAACGAATATCTGTATGATTGGGTCGTCAGAGAACAACTTCCCGTTATTTTAGTGGTTGGCATGAAGCTAGGTTGTTTGAATCATGCGTTTTTAACGGCAGAATCTATCAAGCAAAAAGGACTGAATTTAGTTGGATGGATAGCGAATCAGATTGACCCTGAAATGTCTGTATTTGACGAAAACCTTGAAAGTTTAAAGCTTCGCCTAGACTGTCCGCTGCTTGCAACAGCGCCTTACAGTGAGGGCACACCAAAGCTACAGCTTCGCTCAGCGTTACTCGAGTTGTTTGAGCTTAAATCAGGCACCAGTTAATACTAAGTAACCTGAGCTGCGGATAATTAATGCCTTTCTAGCAGTCAGTTTTAGCGCTAACTGCGTTGAATTCACTTCCAATAGCCAGCTATTGGTGCGTAAATTCGCCTAGTTATCCCCAAAACTCTCTGGCTAGATAAGAAGATAGTTTAAGGTGGTTAAAAAAACAGTGAGTTAGCTCATTCCTTATCCAAACCTCAGGTTAAATAAAGCGGCTTCTAAAAGTAGTAAGCCGCTTTGAGTCTGTTAATTACAACCTTTTTGAATGGTTTGTGTTGTCACACTGACCTCAAAGTCATTATAATCGTTATCGTTTTCATCTTCCCAACGTTGGTTGGTACCTGAGACTTGGTACTTGGTTGATAGTGTATTGCTGTTACCATCGATAGCGAGCACATAGGTAAATGATTGTCCTTGAAGGATGTCATAGCTGCCGGCACTGCCGTATTCATCAAGCAATTTAATATATTGGCCGTTTACTTTGATACCCCAGTCATTATTGAATAATGAGTCTTCTCTGACGAACGCGTAATTGATCCGCGTATAGTTGTCAGGCACACATGCGGTTTCATTGTCGAGTATGTTTCCCGATAGGGTTTCATTGCCTGAGGTATTGCTCACGCCTGTTACGCTCAAAGAGAGTTCCCGATCGCCAGTGTACTCAGTATCGTCTATTGTTGCTATTTGAATGGTAGCAGTTGTGCTGCCAGCCGGTATTACCAATGAGGTAGGTGGTGCTACGTAGTCATCTGATTGCGTTGTCACATCATTGACCGCCACCGAAAAGCTGACGTCCTGCTCGAAGGCTTTACTTAAGGTAATTTGATAGCTAAGGGTACTTCCCTCATAAACCGCGTTTTCAATACTCGTTAACGTAAAAGACGGTGGCCAAGGAGGGGTTGGTGTACCGCCGCAACCAGAAGCGGTATAGCATGTACTGCTGCCATTTGGGTTATATGCAAGGTCATTTACTCTTATTGGTAATGTATTGATATAACAGGTGCTTCCTGTATCAGGGTTTAGTTTATAAATCGCGCTTTTGTTGGTGTGTCCAGCGTCATTAATGATAACGCGACTGATAATAAGCTCTCCATTGCTATTAAGGCTTGCCCCTGTAACGGAAGTTAAGTCGTGATCAGATAATTTAGTCACAGAAAAGTCGTTGGTATTAACTTGGTAAACGGCTGCACTGGTAACTAGGATTAAGCGGCCATTATAAAACTCAAGATCGCCGCGGTATTTTCCCGCCAGTGAGGGGAGATCCGAGAGCTTAGTCGCGTCGCCTGTGTTTTTATCTATGCTGTAAATAGAATCGTAACTCGTTCCAATGAGTCTATCGTTTGTGCTGTCATATGCCAATCCCACCAAATAAGCCGTTCTACCGACTATGGTATGAGAGGTTCCATCAAAATATGCCAGTTGAACATAGCGATGTTTTTTACCTTCAATGGGAATATCTGCGTCAGCTGGTAAGTTTAGATGACTGGTATCAACTTTATAGTCGATTGGCCTTGGTGCGGATGCATAGTACCAACGTGCACTGCTAGTATCATAGGCGAGTGCTGCCGAACTAAAAGCAGCGAAACTATTGGCGCTGGCTTCTCCTGCACCTTCATCTAGGCCAAACAAAATACCAATATCGCCGCGGCCAGCGTTAATACCAAAAACCTGACCTGGGCAACTATCTGCATAGGTATATGTGGAAAGTAATGTTGAGAGTAAACCAAGTGTTGTGAGTGATGCTTTTAACATAGCAGGAACCCTAAAAAGTTTACGTCCTGTAACTTAAAACAACACAAAGCAATGTCTTCGCAATTAAGTCCAACTCAATGCGATGACTTAATCCTTTAAGGCGGGCGCTTCCATTATTGACTTTGCAATCTAGCGCTATAATTGATCATAATTCACACTTTTACAACAGTGAAATAATTAAAAAGTATTAATTATTTGATTCTTGCCTATTTTTAAAGTTTGCTAATAATGACTCAACGATTTCTTTTGCTGAGATGGTATAGCGTACGCCAGAGAACATCACTGATGCGTTTTCATCGATCCCTGTAATGCCCGTTAACGTCCAACCTTCACCTCTCTCTGGGCAGTAAACCTTTGTCGTTGGGGGGATAACGGTAAACTCTTGACTCATATTCATTCTCCAAAAATGCTAAATTATAAAGCAATACAAGCGCTTATAATATTGAAGGTGTATTTGCTGCAATCAGTGCTACCATTGTGGCAGATACTTAGACCTGAGCATTTTATGGAATTTGAAACACCAAGGCTAGTCATCAGGCCCATAAGGCACAAAGATAATCCGCAGTTATTAGCGCTACTTAATTTACCGCAGGTAAAAGCGTATAATGATTACGGCGACAACCTCACTGAAGTAGACCTTAAATGCATGATCCAAATGGATATTGAGCGTCAATATGAAGGCAGGGGTGGACGCTTTTGCCTCGTGTGTAAAAGCACTAAAGCGGTGATTGGATGTATTGGTTTCTATCACGAAGACGGTGATATTGAGGGCCTACATATTGGTTATGAATTACTACCTGATTATTGGGGTAAAGGCGTGATGTTTGAAGCTTTACGTTGTCTATTTGCAAACAAAAGCCAGATTGAGTTTGAGCTCAATGTGGTTTTGGCGCATGTATCGGCTGATAATCACCGTTCATTAAATCTACTCAAGCGTTTAGGGTTTAGCGCTGTTGGAAATAATCTGTATAAAATTGAGCTATAAAAAAGGGCAACTTAATCGTTGCCCAAGTATGAATGTGAAAAGAGTTACGAAAGTGCTCTAATTCTCTCATCAAGTGGCGGGTGAGAAGCAAAGAAGTCCGCAATAGATTTACCTGAAGCAATACCAAAAGCCATCATTGAGCCTTCTAATTGCGATTCATGGTTGTGCTTCAAACGCTCTAATGCTGAACGCATTTTTTGCGCACCGACTAAATCCGCTGCACCTTTATCAGCTGCAAATTCTCGTTTACGACTAAAGTAAGCGACAACAACAGACGCCAAAATACCAAAGAGGATCTGGAATATCATATCAAAGATAAAATATGTCCAGCTTCCACCTGATTCTTCTTCATCGCCATTCAAGAAGTTATCAACAATCCCCGCCAATACTTTAGCGAAGAATATAACAAAGGTATTTACAACACCTTGGATCAAGGTAAGCGTAACCATGTCGCCATTTGCAACGTGCGACACTTCGTGCGCAAGCACTGCCTCTGCTTGATCCTGATTCATATTGTGGAGTAGGCCAGTACTTACAGCAACTAAGCTGTTATTTTTACTCGGCCCGGTTGCAAACGCATTCATTTCAGGGCTGTCGTAAATCGCAACTTCTGGCATTGCAATTCCTGCTTTTTTAGCTTGCTCTGCGACAGTAGAAACTAACCAATGTTCAGTTTCGTTTCGTGGTTGCTCAATAACATGGGCTCCTGTAGATTTTTTTGCGATCCACTTAGACATGTAAAGAGAGATAAAAGAACCACCGAATCCAAATACGGCAGCAATAACCATAATACCTGTATAGCTTCGGCTAGAAATACCAAACACAGACATTAAGATAGATAACACAATTCCTAACACAAGCATCACTGCTAAGTTAGTGATAAGGAATAAGATGACGCGTTTCATTTTGACCTCGTTAGACAAAAATAAGGAACTAAGTAACTTTTCCCAAGCACTTGCTTATTACACTAGTCCTAGATGCTTTATATGGTCAGAAGTTCAAAAGCACAAGTAAATTCGCATGAATATTCAAAAAGAACACATCATACAAGTTATTGACTAACCAATTTCAACTTCTGAGATAGGGAATGCAGCATCTGGTCAACAGAGCTATGCTCATTGCTTAACCCTTCTAATAAGGTCATAAAGTAGCAATCCATCATAACGGTTGCTTTCAACTCATTGTACTCCTGCTCACTGAATAACAAGTGTTTGAACAAATTGAGTTGTCCCGTAAAGAATTCGCTATGCCAAATAATCCCACAAAGTAGCTCTTTACTGAAATCTCTATTGCTAAGATAAAAAGCAAATAAATACTTTGCATAGTGGCGTAACTTTAAGCTGGCACTATGCTGCTCATCTGTTGTTTTCGCTTCATTAATTAGTTCATCTATTTGGTTATGCATTGCGACTTTGAGCATGTCGAGCTTAGTGGGGAAGTGAGAGAAAACCGTTCCCGTTGCCACGTTTGCTGCTTGGGCAATTTGCCGAGTAGTAGTGTTTTCAAAACCATTGTCTTGAAAAAGTTGCCAGCTAGCACTGAGAATTTTATTGTACGTAATTTCTCTTTTTTTCATATGGTTACCTTTTTATTTGCGAAGAGAGTGTAGCACAATTCCAGATTATTTAAGAGATAAAGTTTGCAAATAATGAGCGTGCTCATTATTATAATTGAGCGTGCTCATTAAATTTCAATAGGAGTTGTTATGCAATATTTGAGCTTATTCATCGGATACATTCTGTTCATCCCTTTTATCTTTTTTTACAGCTATATTCTTGGTCCAGCTTTAAAAATGGTGCTGATCCCAGGTGGTCTGGCGGTGTTATGCTTAATTATGGGTCCTAAAACGTTTTTCTCTCACTTTAAGCGTGCGAAAGCATTAAGTATTGAAGAATTGGTGGTGTCTAAATAACTCAGGGTGCCATCGCGTGATAATTGCAATAAGTTGATTCTTCGCATTAAAGACGAACTCAGGTATAATGCCCGCAGCTAAGGTGTGAAGGACCTTAGCCCTGTATCGTTCAAAATTAGTCGAGGAATTATTATGACCGTTGGCATCATTATGGGCTCAAAATCAGACTGGCCTACAATGCAACATGCAGCTGAAATGTTAGATAAATTTGGTATTGATTATGAAACTAAAGTAGTTTCAGCTCACCGTACTCCACAGCTTTTAGCGGATTATGCTTCGACAGCAGCAGAACGTGGGATCAAAGTTATCATTGCCGGTGCTGGCGGTGCTGCACACCTACCGGGTATGGCGGCAGCATTCACAAGTCTGCCTGTACTTGGCGTTCCAGTAAAATCAAAAACGCTAAATGGCGTGGACTCATTGCTATCAATTTGTCAAATGCCTAAAGGTGTTGCGGTAGGTACGTTAGCGATTGGCGACGCTGGTGCTGCAAACGCAGGTTTGCTAGCTGCTCAAATTTTAGGTTGTCAGCAGCCAGAAATTTTTGCAAAAGTAGAAGCGTTCAGAAAAGAACAAACAGAAACGGTATTAGCTAATCCAGATCCTGCGAAATAACATGAATATTCTTGTTTTAGGGGCGGGACAATTAGCCCGTATGATGAGCCTATCGTCAACTCATCTTGATATAAAAGTGTTGGCCTATGATGTTGGCAGCCAAATGGTAATAAACCCCGTTACCTTTGCAACCACACCAGAGTCATTACAGCAAGCCATCGACAATGCTGATGCCATCACTGCCGAATTTGAACATATTCCACATGATGTTTTGGCGCTTTGCGAACAAAGCGGTAAGTTCTACCCTGGCGCAGAAGCAATAGCCACCGGTGGTGATCGCGCGAAAGAAAAAGCACTACTAGATAAAACATCTGTGCCTTGTGCTCCTTTCAAGATTATTACGGATAAAGCGCATTTCCTCACAGCGATTGATGAGTTAGGCATGCCTTTGGTCGTTAAAACCTGTCAGGCAGGCTATGATGGGAAAGGGCAATGGCGAGTAAAATCAGAGTCTGAAATAGACAATACTTGGGCCGAAATGTCCGAGTTTTTGCAAGCAGGCACTGAAGCACAACCTCACTCTATCGTTGCTGAAAAAATGATACCGTTTGACCGTGAGGTGTCGATTATTGGTGTGCGTGCTAAAAATGGCGAATGTAAAATTTATCCTTTGACTGAAAACCAGCATACCAATGGTGTACTGACTCTATCAATTGCGGGCAAAGAAAAAGCCAATATTCAAGCGCAAGCGGAAGACGCATTTGCGAAACTTGCGAATGCACTCGAGTATGTTGGTGTACTTGCTATTGAGTTTTTCGATGTTGAAGGTCAATTATTGGTTAATGAAATAGCGCCAAGGGTACATAACTCAGGACATTGGTCTCAACAAGGGGCCCATGTAAGCCAGTTTGAAAACCATATTCGTGCCGTTGCCGGTTTGCCGATTGGTGATACAAGCCTGCTTCGCCCAACCGCGATGATTAATGTGTTAGGGCAAAGTCACATTCCATCGCAAGTTCTTGCTGTCTCAGGGACAACCAGTCACTGGTATGGCAAAGATGCGAAACCGGGCAGAAAAATGGGGCATATCAACGTGTCAGCTGACTCACTGCATAAGTTAGGTGAAGCACTGGCAGAGCTTGCTGACATCTTGCCTGAGGCAGATTACCCTGGGGTTATGGAAACCGCTCAGCAATTAATTTTGAATTAGTACTACTGTTTTTAGCTAAAGAGGCCCATTGTTAACTAAAAACCTAAGCTTCTGATAACTATTGAGTTAGCTCATTCCTTGATCGAAGAGCTCAGGTTGGATATAAAAAATTTAATTTTTTTACTGTAATTTTTGGAACTCTTTTCTGATAGTGCGGTCTACTATTGTGAGGCGCGGATAGGCCTCATTTCATACTCGTTGTCCATCAACGACTATGTGAGCGCAGAGAGTATTTGGCCAGCATCCCTATGCTGGCCTTTTTTTGTCCCACCCATTGTGCTTTTAATCTTAAATCTGTCGATATTCCGCTGGCTTTCTGCTTAAATTAGACAAATTTAACTATTATAAGAAAGTCACATGTTGAAACTCTCTCTTATCTCGATGGCAGTCGCTTCAGGTTTATTCCTTTCTGGTTGTCAGACCACTGAAGTAAGCCCAAAACCACAACAAGTTGAAGCCAATTCACCAGTCCCACAAGTTGTTGCTACTCCCGTTGATTTTGGTGGTGAGCAGATCACCCTAAAACAAGCAATGGCGCATCCTGATTGGTTAGGAAGACAACCAGAAGGCGCGTATTGGGGGGCCGATAGCAAAACCGTTTTCTATAAGCGTAAGCAAGCTGGTTCAGAGTTAAGAGATCTATTTAAAGTCAGTAGCGCACAAACAAGCGAAGCGGTTTCGCTGTCAGATTTGCATGCCGTTGGTGCTGCAAACGCGATTTATAATAAAGGTCGGACGCTACAATCTTATGAATTTAAGGGCAACATATTCGTTAAAAACCTGAAGTCTGGCGCTTTGATACAAGTTACTCATTCTTCGAACTATGAGTATGCACCGCAATTCTTAAGTGATAACCGATTAGCTTACCGTTCAGGCAATGCGCTATTTGCGTTCGATTTAGCCACAGGTTTAACCAAAGAACTGGTAAAGTTACATTTATCGGATAAGCCAGAAGGGGTAAAAGAGCCAAATGGATATATCGCTGAGCAGCAACACGAACTGATTCAATTCGTCGCGCTAACGCACAAAAACAGCAAAGATCGAGAAGCTAGAAATCAAGAGATAGAAGCGAATAACGCAAGCATCCAAGATAATCAGTTTTATCTTGGTAAAGGAAAAACGCTTATCTCAGTTAGCTTAGCACCTACTGGTGACAAGTTAATCGCCGTGATAACAGACGATAAACCAAGCCGTTCAGACTCTGACATCATGCCCAACTACGTGAGTCAAAACGGTGACATTGATCCGGTAAAAGCTCGCCGCCGCGTTGCAGACACAAAACCAATGAGTTCTGATGTGATTTTCATTGATTTAGCAAAATCAGAGCAAGTCACGCTGAGCTACGATACTTTGCCTGGCTTTGATGAAGATGTACTAGCCGAGGTGAAACGCGAAAATGCTAAGGCAAAAGGTGAATCATATAAGAGTGAAAAAGCACCACGTGATATCAACTTGATCGACACATGGGGCTGGAGTCAATCCGCTATCCAATGGAATAGTGACGGTTCTCAAGTCGCAGTGATGCTTGGTGCTTGGGATAATAAAGACAGATGGTTAGCGACGGTTGATTTTGATAAACAACAATTCGTTTCTCAGCACCGCCTACATGACAATGCTTGGATCAATTACACCTACAATGATTTTGGCTGGTTAAACAACCAAGATGCTTTGTACTATCTTTCAGAGCAAACTGGATATAGCCAGCTTTATGTTAAGCCGCTTAACGGCAAAGCAAAAGCAATGACTTCAGGGAAGTTTGTGGTTTCTGAACCAACCTTAACCCAAGATAGTCAATTTGTTTATTACAAAGCCAATAAAGATCACCCAGGTTTATACGAAATTTATCGCGTCAATTTAGCAAGCGGTGAAGATGAGCAGTTAACGGATTTAGATGGCCTGACTGATTACCAGCTAAGCCCAGATGAGCAAAAGCTGTTGTTAACTCACTCAAAAATCATGATGCCTCCAGAACTTTATGTGGCGGATGTAGCGCCAAAAGCAGCGGTGTCACGACTCACTAATACAGTCTCTGATGCGTTTTTAAATAAGAAGCTAATTGCACCTAAGATTGTCGCGGTTCCTTCAAGCCATCAAGGTGAGCCTGTCTACGCAAAAGTATATTACCCAGCAGATTATCAAGAAGGCGAAACGGGTAAGAATCGTAAGGCTGTGATCTTTAACCATGGTGCGGGTTATTTGCAGAACTCTCATATGGGTTGGTCTAACTACTTTAGAGAGTTTATGTTCCATTCACTCCTCGCGAGCGAAGGCTATGTCGTTATGGATATGGACTATCGCGGCTCTAAGGGCTATGGCCGAGATTGGAGAACGGCAATCTATCGTCATATGGGTAAACCAGAAATAGAAGATTTGGCAGACGGTGTTGAGTGGATGGTGAACAACGCTAATGTTGATCGTGGCGCTGTAGGTACTTACGGTGGTTCATACGGCGGCTTTATGACATTTATGGCGCTATTTACTCAGCCTGATCTATTCCAAGCAGGCGCGGCTTTACGTCCAGTCACCGATTGGGCCTATTACAACGACCCGTATACCTCAAATATTCTTAATCGCCCCGATGTTGACCCAATTGCATACAAACGCAGTTCGCCTATCTATCATGCTGAAGGTTTGAAAAACAAGCTTCTGATCAATGCACCTATGGTTGATGATAACGTGTTTTTCCAAGATGTTGTACGCTTGGTGCAACGCCTGATTGAGCTAGAAAAGGAAGACTTTGAAACGGCGATTTATCCAGTTGAGCCCCATGGCTTTAGACAGCCATCAAGTTGGTTGGATGAATACCGTCGTATATACAAGTTGTTCAAAGAAAACTTGTAATCAAATGGGTGGATAAAAAGCCAGCTTAAGCTGGCTTTTTTGTTTTATAAAATAAATAGATAACAGCTAAAACCACACCACCAACTGCACCAAATAGATGTGCTTCAATGGCGACTCTCGAATCTATCAGCTTAGCTACATCTGTGCTTGCACCCGCATATTGCTCCCAACATACCTTTGCCCACACACCAATAAACAACAGATATCCAGTTGTTAGCTTGCGCTTAATATCTTCAAGTGCTCCCCATACTATAAGCCCATGTAATAAGCCACTCAAACCTGTATATACAACGATGTTTAGCGAAAATAGCAAAATCATGAGCCCGGTAAAGAGGCCAAGGAAAAGCACATTCAGCCAATATTTTCTTAGAGTTGTATATTCGGCATGTAATAGCCAAATAAATAAGATCCCAAGCAGGTTTAGCATCAAGTGATACCAATTGCTATGGGTAAACTGACCGCTCAAAATACGCCATATTTCACCATCAGCAATTGCGTTTCTGTCGAAATCTAAGTGCGGGCCAAGCCCGAACAACATCAGTATTGTTGACAATATCGCCAAAGACGCAGGGCCAATGAGATATTCTTTGTTCGTTGGAAGTTCAAACATACGATTTCACGTTATTATTTTTGCATATTGTGCCTAATTGCTTTTATGATGCCAAATATAAGACGTAAGCAAAGTGGGTATTATGAAACATACACTTGCATCACTAACCGTGATTGCCGCATTCAGCTTTTCAACCAACACCTTAGCTGAGCAACAAAAAATCGAAATTAGAGAGCCGGAAGCCGCAACAGGTTTCCAATCTAAAGAAGCACGCACCGCAGAAAAGTACATGGTCGTTGCTGCCAACCCCTATGCGAGTAAAGCAGGTCAATTGATGCTCTCTAAAGGGGGAAGTGCGGTTGATGCCATGATAGCGACTCAACTTGTGCTTACATTAGTTGAGCCGCAATCTTCAGGCGTAGGTGGGGGGGCTTTTATCCTGCACTACGACAAGAAAAGCAATGAATTAATTAGTTTTGATGGAAGAGAAACTGCACCAAAACTTGCCGGCCCTGATCTGTTTTTAGATGATACGGGTAATGCGGTTAGATGGATTGAGGCTGTGGTGGGCGGTCGCTCTGTAGGTGTGCCAGGTATTCTACACGCGTTTAAATCAGCACATGACAAATACGGTAAACTGCCATGGCAGGAATTATTCAAACCAGCGATTGAATTAGCTCGAGACGGATTTATCGTCTCTCCACGTTTAAATATGCTGCTTGAGAAAAAACTCAACCCAGGTTTGACAAAGCTCAGTCCCGCAAAAGAGTATTTCTATCCGGATGGTAAAGCACTACAACCAGGGACCCTTAAAAAGAATCTGCCTTTGGCAAACCTATATTACAAAGTAGCAACGCAAGGGATCCAAGCCTTTTATGAAGGGCAAAATGCCACCCAATTAGTAGAAGCTGTGCAAAAGTCTGAAATCGCACCTGGCAAATTGGCGCTGAGCGACTTAGAACATTATAAAAGCAAAACCCGAGACGCTATTTGTACGGAATATCGTGTATATAAAGTTTGCTCTATGGCACCGCCTAGCAGTGGTGGTATTGCCGTTTTGCAAATGATGAAACTGCTGGAACCGTACGACCTAGGTAAGTTTAAGGCAAACGACCCAGAAGCCTTGCACCTCTTTACTCAAGCATCTCGCCTAGCGTTTGCCGATAGAGATTTTTACGTAGCCGATCCTGATTTTGTTGAAGTGCCAGCAAAAGCATTGCTTAACGAACAATATCTATTAGGCCGTAGCAAACTTATCGGTGAAAAGGATAATCACGACTTTCCAGTAGGCGACCCAACTTCGGGCACACTCGCTTATGCTATGGATGATAGTTATGAATTACCTTCGACCAGCCATGTGTCGATTGTAGATGCAGAGGGTAATGCTATTTCTATGACAAGCTCGATAGAAATGGCATTTGGCTCAACGGTGATGGTCAACGGATATTTACTCAATAACCAATTAACCGACTTTGCGCTTTCCCCAAAAGTAGGGGATAAATGGGTCGCTAACCGAGTAGAAGCAAACAAACGCCCAAGAAGCTCTATGGCACCCGTAATGGTATTTAACAAAGACGGGTCGCTTAAATTGCTAATCGGCTCACCGGGTGGCAGCCGTATTATCAACTATGTTGCTCAAACCTTAGTTGGTGTACTGGACTGGGGATTATCTGTTCAGGCTGCGATTGATTTACCAAAAATCACCAATCGCAATAAGTATACAACGCTGGAAAAAGGCACAGAGCTGGCAAAACAAGCGGCTTACTTTGAGAAAAAAGGCCATGAAGTACAGATCCGCGACTTAAACTCTGGACTACATGCCATTGAGGTTCGTGGAACACATTTAATCGGTGGTGCAGACCCAAGAAGAGAAGGTGTTGCACTTGGCGAAAGCAGCGAATAAGCCGTGGTTTCTTAAGTGCTTTTAGGCTATAATTTCGCGTTCCAGAAAAATGCATTTAACGTGCTCTGGAGCGCGTTAATAATGGTCTGATGAGCACTAAATTCATTGTAATTTAATCCTTTTCGACAATAATGAACCCTTAGACTAAAAAATTAGTGTCAAGCTTGTAAATATGACTAAACAAACCGATCCAAATTATCTCTACATTCCCTATTCAGGTCCTACACTATTAGAAACGCCACTGCTTAACAAAGGGAGTGCATTCTCTCAACGCGAGCGTGAAAATTTCAACTTAGCAGGACTACTTCCTCCTCGTTATGAAACAATTGAAGAGCAAGTTGAGCGTTGTTATCAGCAATATTCAAGCTTTAGCGACAACCTAAACAAGCACATTTACCTGCGCGCTATTCAGGACAACAATGAAACGCTGTATTACCGCTTAGTACGTGATCATTTGGAAGAAATGATGCCAATCATCTACACCCCTACAGTAGGTGATGCATGTGAGAAGTTTTCAGATATCTATCGCAGCTCTCGTGGTTTGTTTATTTCTTATGAAGACCGTTATCAAATCGACGATATTTTACGAAATGCTACTAAAGGCAAAGTAAAAGTTATTGTGGTTACAGATGGTGAACGTATTTTAGGCCTTGGCGACCAAGGTATTGGTGGTATGGGTATTCCTATCGGTAAGCTGGCACTTTACACCGTGTGTGGTGGGATCAGCCCAGCTTACACGTTGCCTGTTATGCTTGACGTGGGGACAAACAACGAGAAGCTACTCAACGACCCAATGTACATGGGCGCAAGACACCCGCGTATCAACCAAGCTGAATATGATGAATTCCTAGATTTATTCATTAAAGCGGTGAAACGCCGTTGGCCTAATGTGCTGTTACAGTTTGAAGATTTCGCGCAACCTAACGCAATGCCACTTTTGAAACGTTACCGCGATGAAATCTGTAGCTTTAACGATGATATCCAAGGCACCGCTGCGGTTACTGCGGGCTCGCTGTTAGCCGCTTGCCGTGTGAAAGAGGCAAAGCTCTCGGAACAAAAAGTGGTGTTTGTTGGTGCAGGCTCTGCTGGCTGTGGTATTGCAGAGCAAATTATTAGCCAAATGATTTCAGAAGGGATAACCGACGAGCAAGCGAGAAGCCAAGTGTTTATGGTGGACCGTTTTGGCCTTCTGACAGAGGGCATGGAAGGGCTAAGAGATTTCCAAGAAGCGCTAGTTCAACAACAAGCCAACCTTGCGGATTGGACATACAGTGGTGAATTTGCATCTTTATTAGATGTAATGCACTGTGCAAAGCCAGACATCTTAATTGGTGTATCAGGTCAAGCGGGCCTATTCACTGAGCAAGTTATCCGTGCGATGCATGCAGGGTGTCAACAGCCGATAATTTTCCCACTAAGTAATCCATCACGCCAAGTTGAAGCGCATCCAAAAGATGTGATTGAGTGGACTGATGGTCAAGCAATTGTTGCTACGGGAAGCCCATTTGAACCTGTAGTACATGGTGAGCAAACAATTATCATACCTCAATGTAATAACAGTTATATCTTCCCAGGGATCGGCCTTGGTGTACTTGCAGCTAAAGCGAATCGTATTACAGATAGCATGTTGATGGTATCGAGCGAAATGCTTGCTGAATCATCACCACGTGCTAATACGGGCAAAGGTAGCTTACTACCAGCCCTAACTGAAATTGAGCCGTTGAGTAAGCGAATTGCTTTTGCAGTTGCTAAAAAAGCAATGGAAGAGGGTGTTGCACTTGAAATGGAAGACGACGCAATTTGGGCAGCGATAGAGAAAAACTATTGGCTCCCTAAGTATAGAAATTACAAACGCTGTAGCGTCTAATTACTTTTACTTCGCTAAAACAGAAATCGCCGCCAACTCATATTGGCGGCGATTTTTGTTTATCAATCACGCGCAAAAGTTGAGAGTACCACATATAACTTCTCAGAGTGATAATCGCTCATTTTGTTAAAATTTGTTACCCTGAAATCCAATTCAGTAGTTGTTAATTGAAATATGCTTGAATATGCAGGTATCACATTTTAGGAGCAAAAGATGCGAATTTTAACTGGCTTACTGGCATTATGTTTATCTGGATTTAGCTTTGCAGGCGCATTGCCTGACTCTCCGCATTTATATGTTAAAGGCACTTCATTTATTCAAGTACAACCCGATGTTGCAACCATCCGTGTTGCCATTACCGAAAAGCAAAAGTCGCTACCCACAGCTAAAGAAAACGTCGATAAGATTATGGCTAAGGCCATCGAAATCGCTAAACGCTTCGATATTAAAGAAGACGATATTCACGCAGATCAGCTGAATGTCTACAGACAGACACGCTACAATCGAGAATCAAACGAAGAAGAGTTTGATGGTTTTCGCGTAAGTCGCAGCCTGACTGTAAAACTTAAGGACATTAAAAAATATCCAGAGTTACTTCAAGAGTTTGTAGACAGCGGCATCAATCAGTTCAATAACACGGAATTTGGTGTTGAAAATGAAGGCAAGTATCTGCAAAGCCTCAAAAAAGCCGCCATCAAAGATGCAAAGAAAGCAGCTAAAGAGCTAGCAGGCGAGTTTGATGTTGAATTGGCAAAACTGTACTCAGTTTCATTCCAACCAATGCAAACGCCAGTTCAGCCTTACGTGCGCTCTGCAGCAATGGCGATGGAAGCAGATCAAGGCGCATACAAAAATGCGTATAACACAGGTGCAATTACATTAAACGCGGAAGTGTATGCTGTTTACTTAATTGAGTAATACTGGCTGTGAACTGATTAAACTTATACACTAAGCCCTCCATTGGAGGGCTTTTTTATGATCACCGGTTTATATGCGGCATTGCTGGCACTAATCTATATTAAACTCAGTTTTAACATAATATCACTCAGACACAGACACAAAGTATCTCTAGGAGATGGCGGTATCGATGAGCTGCAAAGTGCAATACGGATCCACGGTAATTTTATCGAGTACACACCGTTCGTACTGTTAATGATGTTGTTACTCGAAACTCAACAAATCAACCCATATCTGCTTCATGCATTTGGCATTGCTTTTTTGTTTTCTCGAGTCGCACACTATGTTGCACTCGGTAAAACTAACTTTTCAATCAGAAAAGTAGCGATGGCGACAACATATGGAGTAATACTTATTTTAGCGTCATTTAACCTCGTGTATTACTTTATCTAACTATGACAAAACATAAATTTCTGGTAACGGGTCTACCACGAACGGGCACAACAAGTCTGTGTATTGCTGCATTAGGTGCTGGATACAAAACAGCACACACGGCATACACAAGACAAGCATTAGACTGTGCTGAATTTATTGCTGACACGCCCGTTTTCGCTGATTATGAAAAATTATATGCTCTATATCCTGAAGCCAAAATAATCCAGTTAACACGAGATTTTGAGCAATGGCTTCCCTCAATTAAGCGTTTGATGACGGCAATGAAAGAAAACTTACTGTCACAAAGAGGAGGCTTTAACGACACGATTAAGCGTTGTTATTTGGAAACTTTTTCTGATTTTGACAAACATTTTGAAGACGATGGTTATTGGCTGGATTGTTATAGCAAGCATCATGATAGGGTGCTTAGCTTTGCAAAAATGAATCATGTTCCTTTTATTGCAGTCAATCTAACCGCTACTGATGCCGAGCAAACGCTTGGCGAATTTATAGGCGTAACTCAAGAAAAAGTGACCATCCCGCATGTCAATATCGGTGGTAAAGTCACTGCATGGAAGTGGTTTTCACACCCCAATAAAGTGGAATCGACACGTAATGGCAAAGCAGATAAAGACACAGCGCTCTTTAGCATGCAAGTTCGCTCGAGCGCCTGAGTTTGTTATACTCACCACAAGCTGTATATACAAGATAGAATTATGTTTAAATTAAAATATCACACACCTTTTAGCTGGACTGAAAAAGTCCTAGCCGACTTTGATACCTTTCTTCAAGATCACGCCGCTGCAGAAAAAAAAGCAGCCGGAATGGCGATGGCAATGCTTGGTCATTACCCAGACAGGATCAAGCTAGTAAAAGCGATGGCAGATCTCGCAATAGAAGAAATGATCCATTTTAAACAGGTACTTAAAATCTTAACCGAGCGTGGTACGCTACTAGGAAACGACCAAAAAGACCCCTATATAAAGCAAATGCGCGCATTGTTCCGCCAAGGCACTGACGAATATTTAATTGATAGATTACTGATCGGCGCAGTAATTGAGGCTAGGGGCCATGAGCGTTTTTCTTTAGTTGCAGAAGCGCTTCCTGAAGGCAAAGAGAAAGACTTTTATGTTGCAATCGCCAAGTCAGAAGAAAAACACAAAAATCTTTTTGTGGAGCTCGGCTACGAGTACTTCGACAAATTAACGATAGATAACCGCCTAGAAGAAATTCTCATTGCAGAAGCGCGTATTTGCAAAGGCATTCCATTTAGCGCAGCGCTTCATTAAAAGCAGCCACATAACTCGAGCCAATAAAGCCTCAACAAGTTACAGTGTAGCTTTATTGTCTCCCATATTTCTAAATACTGATTCAGTGAGATACACCAATTAAGATATCTAGTTTCGCACAGTGCATTGTGTTCCATTGAATACTTTTGGTTTCAAAACGACTCATATTCGAAGCAACTAATATCGCAATAGTTATAAACCAACCAGACGAGCAACACTGAACCTTTGGTTTTATAAGGGAGAGTAGGACTTTCTTCATCTAAAGTTTATGTTATTTAACATAACGTAAATTATGGGATATTTGAAATGGCATAAGGAAAATCAAGTAAACACCTACACTATGTCCAATACTAGACGGTATCGGACATATCTGGGCAAAAGCCGTCTGCATCATCATAATAGCTCTGCCATTGAAAGTCGCTTCTTATGGTGACTTTACCAGCAGAAGCAGCCTGCTCATAAACTTTCTGGCTTACTTTCTTGATGTTACTAACCGTTTGTAACCACCAAAAATATCTACAGGTCTTGCCTTCAGCAAGGTTCCCAGTTTTGAGTTTTTATCTACAAAAACATCTACAATTGAAACATCAGCCGCTGTAGAAACGGCTTCACCAGTTCCAAGTGCAAAACTATCAGCCCCATAACCTTTAACCTGCCCAAGTGCTGCACTTATGTTTGCTGAGATATCACTTGTTAAAGTAGCTCTAACACCTCCCGTAAATGTAAAGCGTCCAAAACTGTCAACCGTGGCACTAAGACCAAAACCACCTTCAAACATCGGGATATTCCCAGCAAAATTCAACTCCGTTTCAATTGCATTAGATGGACCTGTTGGTCCAAAGAATATATCGCTAGCTTTATTTCCAATCGCTGTAACCTTATCAAAAGCATATTTTTGAAATGGATTTAAACCTCAATAGAGTTAGTAGCTTACCTTAAGCTTTATCTTTCACTTTAAAGTCTACTAAACACACTGTCTTAGATTTATCTGTTTTGTGATAGGTGGAATATGAATGGTAATATCTCATCTTAATATCATAGCCTTCATAAGGAGTAATCAGTTCTATAAAATCACCTTTAAAGCACAGTGGCATGGTAGGGTCTTGTGATCTCAACCAACCTGCTTCATTATTAATATGAAATTCCCCTTTGCTGGTATTCAGTTTTAGGATTGTCCATAAGTCATCCTCACCTCTATTTGTCCTGTTACCCGGCCAAGTTTCTCTCAATATTTCGGTAGAAATAAGCTTCGCTTCAAATGTTTTGACCTTATGAAAGTTATTTATATGCTCATAATTTACATAATTGGCTTTTTTTACCTCATACTTATCACTGTAAGTCGTGGCTTGATACGTTATATAAGCAAAAATACAGCCAATGCATAAAACTGAGTGGTAAGCTTTAAGTTGGTTTTTATACTTTTTATACTTATAAAAAATAAATACTAATGCAGCTATCAATACAGTACTGATCACACTTGTGTGCATTAATTCTAAATGGATATCTAGCGAACTCGTCATCGCTGGTGAATAAATTGTGGTATAACTTGTCATAGTTTTTGGTGGGCTAAAACACGCCCACCTTTTCCTTTTAATGTTATCGTTTGTTTACTTTGTTAACCATTTGTACTGGGCAAAATGCATGTTTTGGAAACCATAGAAAAGCTCGCCCATACTACCTAAATCCCACGATGAGTTTCGAGAAGACTGTTGCCTAACAATATGCCCCGAGACACCATAGTTTCTAATACCTGTGATAGGCTTCCTAGAAGAAGACATAAAGCTGGGCAAATCGAAACTTTTAGCCATTTGAACACCATATAAATCTAATTTCGCGGGGTTATTTTTACCAACTCCGTATTGGAGCGGATCTAGATCATAAGTCTTACCCTTAAATACTCCTACACTATTTGGTAGAAATGGAGATCGAGCAGCTGGTAACTCAATGTCCATTCCGCCTGCTAACACATAACCATTTAGAAAATCTTCCGCTCTCATCTGGTCTCCTGTTGCTAGAGACATATCAAATGAAAAGGCGTTCTTGCGGACAAAATTTTCGAATCCTATGTCATGTGCAAATGCAGTACCTCCAGTTCCATTTGGGTTAAATGCGATTGTTGCCGCCCCCCCAGTTCCTAAACCTGAAGAACTGGTATAGTAGGCTCCAGCTTCAAGTTCGACAGCGCCACCGTCTAAATATCCTAACTCTTGGTAGATAGGTAATATGGTCGCTGACAAACCCACCTCAAGTAAGTCAATACCAACTTTGCCTAAATCAGCGCCCATACTACCTACACTTTTCATTAAATCGAAAGTTAAGTCAGTGTAATTATCGTGTCTTCTGTAGGCGCTAGACATATCAATTGCGGTATTCCAGATTGAAACACTACTATTAACAACTGATTGGCCTAAATCCCATAAATCGTCACCAAATCTAGACCAATTGGGGTTATCTTTTCTCCATTGTTGTGCACGAACAGCCTCAGATTCTCGCCATGCTAAGTAGCCCTCAACATCAACGCTCTTGAGTAAATCAACGCCTATTGATTCTCTGTTTCTAACACCCGCGGCATACATCGTTTCTCCACGCGTTACACCTTTTGCAAAAGCAGCATCTGCACTTGCTTGAATGCCCGCAATCTGGTTTCGATGCCTACTTTCTAGTGCGCGTGCTCGTGATGACAATGACGTACTCAACCCATTCGCGCTATCAACCACCCCTTGTTGCCTTGAAGCCCATCTCGCCTCATCTGCTGCAAACTGTGCATTGGTATCAATTTGTTGATTGCGATTATTCGCCGACATCATGCGCTCAACTGAAGCATCAGCACCCTGCATCGTAGTGTTAAGTGAATTGTTTAAGTCGGTTGCAAGTTGTCCGTCAATTTTACGCGCTGTATCCGCAGTGAGTTTTTGTCCCATCGCATCAATATAACGATTGCGGTTATTTATCTCCGCTTCAGAGCGTTGGATACCACCGACAATACTATTCCCCAACGCATTGCCAAAGGCATCAATCGCTACTTCACCAAAGTTCCAGCTCGCTTG
>NZ_MBQA01000183.1:0-65921 GCF_001709235.1 Pseudoalteromonas sp. BMB | reverse complement strand
ACGCAGTTAGCGTCAGATTTGCTCTTTCAAATTGAGTAAGTATTAAGACTAATTGGTATAAACCTCAAATGGCTCATAAAAAACCAAACCTACCTTATAAAGTATGCCCTATTTGCGAACGTCCGTTTTATTGGCGGAAAAAATGGCAAAGAAATTGGGAAAACGTTAAATACTGCTCAAAGCGCTGTGCTTCTGAGCACCGCCCAGATATAAGACACAACAATACGTAGTCTAGAACAAAGCTTTGTAATATTTGCAAATTACAAAATAATAATATTGATAATCACTCTCATCTACAATATCATTTGCGCAAACTTAGATCATAGGGATTAATCATGCGCTCATTTAAATACAAATATCCAAGCCTTATTGCCAGTGTTGCATTGGCGTTGTCTTGCTCCGCAATTGCACAAGAGCAAACAAAACAAGATAAAGACGACATTGAAATCATCGAAGTTAGCCCAAGAGGTCTAATTTCATACGTTAGCGCTACTGCATCAAAAACAGCAGTTCCTATCGTCAAAACGCCTGTTTCAGTTTCAGTCTTAACAGCGCAACGTATTTCTGATTTAGGCGCAGAAACGCTGCAAGATGCGATTGGGTATGTTGCAGGTGTTTATAATGGGCCATATGGTGTTGATACTCGAGGCGATTGGTCTAAAATTCGTGGCGTCGACCCCTTACTCTACGTTGACGGCCTGCAAAAGCTTTTTGGCAATTACAACAATACCCGTACGAACCCTTATGCGCTTGAAAGCGTAGAGATCTTAAAAGGCCCTTCATCAGTACTTTACGGACAGGGGTCTACAGGTGGTATCGTCAACGCAGTATCAAAATTGCCAAAAGCAGACACTGAAGGTGAGATCTGGGCACAAGTGGGCAACTACGACCGTAAGCAACTAGCACTTGATTACAACACCACATTTGGTGAGCAGCAAGAATATCAAGCACGTGCTGTTGCTATGTATCGAGACAGCGGCACACAGACCGATTATGTTGATGACAACACCCTGATGCTTGCACCAAGCTTTAGCTGGCTTGCTTCAGATGAAACTAAAATTACCTTGCTTGCCAACCTTCAGAGAAATGAATCAGGCTCTTCAACGCAATTCTTCCCGCATGAAGGCACTATTCTACCTGCACAATATGGCCAAATTCCCAGTGAGCGTTTCGTCAGCGAGCCTGGCTGGGATAAATATGATACTGAGCAACAAGCGATCACCGCTATCGTTGAGCACAGCTTTGATTTAGACACACATATTAAGTTCTCCGGTCGCTACAGCGATAGTTCATCCGAGTACCGTACCATTTATTCTTGGCCACCAAAATTTGAAGCCGACAAACGCACTGTTAAGCGTATCGCCAGCCTCACCGATTCAAGTGCACGTAGTGTGACGATGGATCTTCAATTCCATAAATATTTGGAACTGGATGCGGTTAAACTCACTATGGTATCGGGTGTTGATTACCAAGATGCGGATACAGATTCTGATCGCGGCCGCGGCGTTGCTGCACCACTAGACTTATATAACCCTGTGTATGGACAAAGCACTGAGTTACCAACAGCGGTTGTCGATAACCCCGAGAATACGCTCAACAACAAGCAGCTTGGTGCTTATGCGCAAGTTACCGCAGAAGTGAACAGCTGGGTACTCAATGCGGCACTTCGCTATGATGACGTTTCAAATCAAGTGCAAACAGCTGGTGCAATCAAAAATAGTCAGAATGCCACAACAGGTCGGATCGGTGTGCTTTACCAATTTGAAAATGGCATAGCACCCTATGCTAGCTATTCTGAATCATTTAAGGCTGTATTTGGACAAAAACCACAAGGTGGCGCATATAAACCGCTTGAGGGTGAACAAGTTGAACTTGGTTTGAAATATCAGCCAACGGGTACTGAACACCTTATCACCGCTTCTATATTTGAAATTAAAGACAAAAATCAAATACGAAAAGTTTCCCCTGAGTTTGAAGTACAAGACGGTGAAATTGCAGTAAAAGGATTCGAGCTTGAGGCCCAACTTGAGTGGCAGCACCTTGATATCTATGCGGCATATTCTTATTTAGATACGGAACAAGACGTTTCTCCGCTGTCACCTACAGAACTCTATGTAGCACAAGATTTGGTTACGCTAATCACAGATGATACTCAGCTCTCAGCAACACCAAAACACTTGGCCTCAGTTTGGGCAACGTACCGCGCAGATGAATGGCTTCCTGGGCTTAAGTTTGGTGCCGGTATCAGACATGTGGGAGAAACTTATGACGGCAGTCGTACAGTTGAACTAAACGGACAAACACTGCACCAGCAATTAGTGACCGACAACTTTACGCTTGTTGATATGATGATTGGCTATGACATTGAACAATATCAATTCAGTTTACAAGTCGATAATGTCAGCGATAAAACAGTTATTACCAGCTGCTTGTTCCGTGGAGACTGTTTTTACGGACAGCGTAGAACCATCAGCGCCAACGTAAAATACAAGTTTTAACGATTAAATTATAAGAACTAAATCGCCCTAGAACCGAGACCAATGGTAATAGGGCGATGACTTAAAACTGATAGCTAAAAATTAAACTGCCATCAGCACGCTCAACGTTATGTCTATCACTTTCACCATAACCTGCAACCAATTTAACCCGCCAACCTGGTTGATTGATACTGGTAAAATAGTAGCTATAACTTACACCGATACCATTTGTCGTTTCACTATCAAAGAGATCGATAAGCGGCTCGAAAATATCACATACAGTGCCCTCTTCTTTACATACTGGACCTGCATCTCTCGCCCCTAATGCGCCAAGCACCACACCTAAAGCATGCTTGTTGTTTTCGGATACCGCTTTTTCATAACCGACAGAAAACCCATCATCTAAACCGATAAGGTAATTTCCATACCACCGACTATTACTATCGGCTTGAGGAAGAGACAGTTCGATTTGACCAAAAAATGGATAGCCAGTACCAGCAGAAAAATCGACCGAATTGGCAACACTTGCGGTGCTAATTAGCAAAGCAGAAATACCAAAAGTGGTCTTTATCAACGAAGAGAACATTAAATTTTCCTTATATAACTTTCGCACAAAACTAGCAGCAATCGTTCCCAAATAGAACACACCAAATGTAAATAAGTGTAATACCTATCACATCAACAAATTAGTGAGTTCCGCTATTAGCTCATCCACATCGGCGCGGCTCACTCCCATATGCGTCACAAATCGCATGCCTTGATATCCAGGAGTGATATTAATGCCCTTTGCCTTTAACTGCTTTGCTATCGCAAAAAGATCAATGCCAGCTTCCACTTCAGCGAAGATAATATTTGTCTGTACTAAGTGCTTACATGGCTTAAACCCAGGCAGTTGCTCAAGTTTATCAGCTAAATATTGCGCGTTTTGGTGATCTTCCTCGAGACGCTCTACATTATGTTGCAAAGCATAAAAACCAGCCGCCGCGAGCATGCCCGCCTGACGCATACCGCCACCAAGCATTTTTCTAAGCCTTCTCGCCTTTTCTATCAATGCTTTATCACCAAGCAATAAAGAGCCAATCGGCGCGCCAAGTCCTTTAGATAAGCAAATAGTAAATGAATCAAAGTGCTTTACGATTTCTGTGATATCAACCTTTAAGGCGACTGCAGCGTTATAGACTCTTGCACCGTCAAGATGGAGCTTTAAGCCACGCTCGTCACACAGTGCTCTGGCTTGTGCGATATATTCTAGACTTAATACCTTGCCACCAATGGTGTTTTCTAAACTAAGCAACTTAGTTTTCGCAAAATGAAAATCGTCAGGTTTAATCGCTTGCTTAATTCTTTCTAAGCAAATACTGCCATCGGCCTCGTTTTCCAATGGTTGCGGCTGAATAGAGCCAAGCACAGCCGCTCCACCCGCCTCAAATTTATAATTATGCGCCTGTTGGCCACAAAGATATTCATCCCCTCTTTCACAATGGCTCATCAGTGCAAGCAGGTTTGCTTGCGTGCCTGAGCTGGTAAACAGCGCAGCCTCAAAACCATGACGCTCAGCCGCAAACTGTTCAAGTGCATTCACTGTCGGATCATCACCATAAACATCGTCACCAAGCGGCGCGTCAAACATGCTTTGTTTCATGGCGGGGGTCGGTTGCGTAACCGTATCAGATCTAAAATCCATCAATCTTATCCTTGTCAAAAGAGGAGCGCACAGCATAACTGAAAAACGCGCATAGAAGTATAAAACAAGATGAAAAAGGGAGTTGTTCACTCCCTTCAAGATCCGTTACTTTTGCAGTGTTTACTGCAACCCGGGCCAAGTGCCATTATCAATGGCTTTAGGATAACCCGCATCCACTTTGTCAAAAGTAATGCTATATCTTAGATAGCGACCGTCAGTTAAGAAGAAATAAGCACGCGTGTCGTTCCACTTTAATGCTGCACTTATCTTTGTCGCATAGGCACCAAGTCCCGGCCAAGTATTATCGTTGATAGCTTTGGGATACACACTGTCCACTCGGTCATCTCCCAAGTCATAGCGTAAGTATTGACCATCATCTAGGAAGAAATACACCTTATCAGACGTCCAACGAAGGGTTGCTGTTATTTTATTTGCGTAGGCAGCAAGCCCCGGCCAAGTATTGCTATCAATTGTTTTAGGGTAACCTGCTCGTACCTTATCGCTCTGTACGTCATAGCTCAGGTATTGACCATCCGATAGAAAGTAGTACACCGTACCACTGTCTTTATAAAAACTTGCACGAATTTGTTCTGCATAATCGCCAAGTCCCGGCCAGTTGCCATTAGTCACCGATACCGGATAGCCATCATCCGTTTTATCTAACACAGTATCGTAACGCCAGTAGCGTGCATCTTCAGAGAAAAAGTAGCTTTTAGTATTATGCCACTGATGCGCCGCACTGAGCTTCAGCTCAGTAACTCGATAACCAACATGCACACCCTGTTGCTCAAAGCTATAGTTATTGATGCCAGATACGGCCTGCGGATCTTGCCACTGGGCAACACCCGCAGGCAAAGTTTCAATCAGTTGATTATTTCGATAAACACGTGTTTGCGCATTCGCACCATTTAGCCACGTAAATAGTTTATTGGCATAATTGAGTTTACGAATTCCTAAATCACCGTACATCGGCGTGCTTTCAAAACCCGCTTGCACATTTGTTTCAATACCCATGTAAGATAAAATGGTCGGTACAATCGCTGTTTGTGCTGGATAGCCATATAAACCAGAGAAGTCGGTATTAGCAGGATTAACATCTTTTGAGCTAAATTCTTTATTCAACACTTTGTTGGTGGCGATAAAGATGGTTTTTTCCGGCTCAGTTTGCTCACCATGATGACAGCCAACAACCGGTGTACGGCCATGATCGGTCGTGACCATCACCAACCAGTTCTCACCGTTTTGCTCTCTTGCTTCAACCGCATCGAGCAATTTACCCAGTCGCTTGTCCGCATCTTCTACCGATTTATTGTAGGCTGAACCAAAGCATAAGCTGTGGCCCACAGCGTCCGGTTCATCTAAATGTAAAAAGACAAAATCTGGTGAGCCGTTATTTAATGTAGCCAGCGCTTTATTTAAATTATCGTCGTCGCTGCCTCCCTCCGATCTCCTGTCCATCAAGGCAACATCGTCACTGAAAAATTGCGTATGAATAGGTCCCCAAGTACTAAAACTTGAGATATCGGCGTTAGCATCATGTTCTGCGATGTAACGATAAAGGCTGGGATAGGCTTTGTTTGCTAGGCCTGAGTCGTTGCTCGGCACTTGATGCTTATTCACCCAAACCCCAGTTAAAATTGTCGCCCAGCCTGGGCCACTTTTGGTTTTTTGCTGTGTTTGTGTTTTTGCTATCCCGCCAGTGTAAGCTTGAGTTAGATATAGGCGATCAAAGTTCGGTGTATTATTGGCACCAATTTTTTCGTATTGCAGGCCATCGATACCAATAAGCAATACTTTGTTTTCAAGTGCATCAACACTTGCGGTAAATGAAAGTGCAAGTAATGCACTGCTAAGCACGGGTAATTTCATTATCTTTCCTTTAAATGTGAATTTCTGGACTAGTCCAAGGAAGATAATAAATCCCAAACATGAATAATCGTTTACAAAAAAATTACATGGAAAAATATTTTATCGCGGGTTTTGCTAACTAACCTGAGGTTTGGATAAGGAATGTTCCAACTCATTGTTGCTAAAGCACAACTTAGTTTTCTCCTTATCTAGCCAGAGAGTTTTAGGGAAAACAAGGCGAATTTACGCACCAATATCCGAAGCTCAGGTTAACTAGGTTTCGCTTCCAAACTTTCGCTTAGCTGCTCCAAGCTCTTACCTTTGGTTTCTTCCACAAACAAAAATACCAGCGCAAACGAAAGCAATGAAAACAGGCTGTACAATAAGAAGGTGGTGCTTGCACCTAAATATTCAAGCTCCCACGGAAACACCAATTGTACGGTAAAACTGGCGGCATTATTAATCACACCTACAACGGAAATCGCAACGGCTCGAATTGCATTTGGAAATATCTCCGAAAACATTACCCACATGACTGGCCCAAGCGACATCGCGAACGACGCAACAAAAAGAGAAATCCCAAACAGAACTAGTTTTGCTGGCATATTAATGCTGTGTGCGAAAATCACCGACTTGTATTGTCGGTACTCGTCTGCAGTTAAACGCTGCTTTATCGCGTTATTAAATGCAACATCGGAGGTGAAAGTCTGGCCTAATATTGGCGCTAATGCATGCGCAGGAAAATCGGCTACTTCTGTCTTAATTTCAGCAATATGCGCTGTATTTAGCTGATAAGTTGCTTGCTTAAAGCCCCAGCTACACAGTGCCATACTAAAGCAAATGCCCGTTAATCCAATAAGTAACAGCGGCCGCCGTCCGAGCTTATCTATAGTCAGTAGCGCAACGATGGTAAAAACCACATTGATAAGACCAATCCAAATCGCTTGCATAAACGCAGCATCAGTGCCAATACCACTTTGTTCAAAAATGGTCGGGGCATAAAAAAACACCACATTAATCCCGGTGACTTGCTGCGCGACGGCAAGCACAATGCCTACCAGCAAAGGGACACGAAGTCGCTTACTAAACAAACTGCCCATTTTGCGCGCAAGCGACAAACTACTCAGTTGTAGTTTAGGTAACGCGGCTTGAATAGCATCAAGTTGCTGTTGTGCATTGTTGCTACCAAACAATCGCGTTAATGTGCGTTTAGCCTCTAGCGGTTGATCCTTCATCAATAACCACCGAGGACTTCGCGGCAATAACAGTAACAACAAAACCCAAGCCAGTGCTGGCAGCGCCTCAACACCAAGCATCCAACGCCATGTTTGACTATCTATTTGCCAATAAGACACCCACATTGCATCGCTATGGCTGAGCTGAAGTAAGAAATAATTAGTGAAATAGGAGATAAATAGGCCAACGACAATATTGAGCTGATTAACCGATACCAAACGCCCTCGCTGATCCGCTAAGCTGATCTCAGCAATATACATGGGCGCCACCATCAAGGAACAAAATGCCATTCCACCAATAAAACGCGCAATCACCAATGCTTCAAACGAAGTCGCAAAAGCCGAGCCAATCGCGGAGACAAAATACAAACACGCGGTCATCAGCAATGTTTGCTTACGGCCAATGGCATCAGCCACCGGCCCTGCAATAAGTGTTGCGACCAACCCTCCTAAGGTAGGCGCACTCACGACTATCCCTTGCTGCCATGGGGTGAGCTTAAAGGCCTCGCTGATAAACCCAATTGCGCCCGAAATCACCGACGCATCAAAGCCAAAAATAAACCCGCCTAACGATACAATCAAGGTGTACTTCAATGCATTGGATATCGACAGGCTGGTCATCGCTTATTACTCTGCTTTTACGGCGATAGAATCGCGCAAGATTAAGGTTGGTGGGTAGAGATTTTCAACATCGGGTTGGTGCTTCTCTTTATACACATGCTTAAGTACCCAACGCGCGGCCGCATAGCCCATTTTACGAATAGGGTTATCTATGGTGGTGAGTTTTGGATAAAGATATTTGGTAAATAACACATCGTCAAAGCCTACAACGGAAAGCGCTGATGGGACATCAAGTCCTGCTTCTCTGGCCGCAGTCATCGCACCTGATGCCATCTCATCGTTTGCGCAAACCAAGGCACTAAAGCGCTGCCCTGTTTGCATTAAATGATTAAATCCCGCGATGCCATCGGTTTCATGATAACCGCCTTCAAATGAGAGCTTAGGATCAAATGACACATTGTATTCAGCTAAGGCTTTTTGATGACCAGCCAAACGCGCTTTGGCATCAAGCTTAAATAACGGTCCACTGATATACGCGATATCTCGGTGTCCGCGCTGCAATAGCGCCTCAGTCGCTAGGTATCCACCCAGTTCGTTGTCAGTATAAAAACAGCGCTCTGCCAACTCTGGAATGTGGCGGTTCACTAGCACCAGTTCTACATCTCGTCCCGCAAGCTCAATGAGATATTCATCACTGACTGCTTCTGCATGCACAATTAAGGCATCGCAGCGCCTATCCAATAAAAACTCAATGGCTTGTTGCTCTTTTTCTTCATCACTGTGGCCCGCAGCAATAATGGCATGTTTACCCGCCGTTCTCAGTGTACTCTCTATGGTACTCATCATGTCACCAAAGAAAGAACCGTGTAGCTCAGATACCATAAGCCCTACACTATTACTGCGGTTAGAAGCCAAAGATTGCGCGATGGCGTTAGGTTTATAACCTAACTCTGACATTGCCGCGAGCACCTTCTCTTTGGTTTTGTCACTCACCTTTGCATTGCCATTCATCACCCGTGACACCGTGGCTAATGATACCCCAGCAGCTTTTGAGACTTCGTAAATCGTTGCCATACCTATTACTTTTATTCCATCAGTTGTATCTGCGCACTATACCAATTCTGGCTCAAAATGCGCATAGTTTTAGACACTTGATTTACGCTCTAGCAGCATCGTTTGGTAGGCTTTTGCACTCGCCTTTAAGGTTCTTTGCTGAGTATGATAATCAACGTGCACAATACCAAAGCGTTGCGTATACCCCTCTGCCCATTCGAAATTATCCATTAAACTCCATGCAAAGTAGCCACGAATATCAACGCCCTGCTCCATTGCTTGATTAACCGCGAGCAGGTGAGATTGGAAGTAAGCCAGCCTTTGCACGTCTAATACTTCGCCATTTTCCATTTTATCGTCAAAGGCCGCACCATTTTCTGTGATATAAAGTGGTGGCAACTGGTATTCAGCATGTAACTCCCGAAGCAATGCACAAAAAGAGTCTGGCACGACTTCCCAGCCCATTGTAGTGAGCGTTTCGGCACTAGGCTCAACTTGTTCATACCATCCATTACCATCAGATTGATAAATGTTTCGGGTGTAATAATTCACGCCAAGATAATCAATGGGGGCAGCAATAATCTCTAAATCTCCAGCTAGCATATCTGGTTGTACGTCCTTGGGGAGCTGGGCAAGTAAATCTGGGTACTGCCCTTCAAGAATAGGCTTGATATACCAGTGATTACAGTAATCATCCGCGATTTTTGCCGCTTCCACGTCACAATGCGCTGTAGACACAGGGTCCGCATTGGCAAAATTCAACACGACTCCATGGAGGCTATTTGGGCAATGGGCTCTTAACACTTGCATCGCCAAACCATGAGCAAGAAGCAGGTAATGAGCTGCTTGTCTTCCCGCCGCTTGGGAGCGCAAGCCCGGTGCATGAATACCTAATTCATACCCCAAATGTGCACTACAAAATGGTTCATTTAACGTGGTGTACGCATACACTTTATCGCCAAGCGCTTTACATACCACCTCGGCATACCGTGCAAACGCCACAGCCGTTTCTCGATTCAGCCACCCGCCCTTATCCTCAAGCGCTTGTGGCAAGTCCCAGTGATATAGCGTGACAAACACTTTTAAGCCTTTAGTAACCAACGCATCGACCAATTGTTGGTAAAATGAAAGTCCAGCATCGTTAACCGTGCCATCATCATTCATAACTCGTGGCCAAGAAATAGAAAGGCGATAGGCGTCAACCCCCAAACTGGTTATGAGTTCAACATCTTGCTGCCACCTGGATATATGCTCACAGGCAATATCACCGTTACTACTATCCTTTATCGCGCTATCATGTTCACAAAACCTATCCCAAATTGACTCACAACGCCCATGCCGCTCACCTTCGATTTGAAATGACGAAGTCGCAACGCCGAAAATATAGTCTGCCTTCAACATGGCCGAGTGTGTTGGCAGGATAATTTTATTCATGGTTAATCGTTCCAAGTTATGTGTTCACGCCAAGGTACGAGCGTGTTGTGTTAGTCACAGTGCAAGGCAAAAACATTTTTTATTTGAATTCGTGTTCGCTTTCTGCAATCATCATTAAAAATGTAAGCGCTTTCATTTTTATAAATGTAAGCGCTTTACCAAAAAAAATCAACTAGGAGTTTGTCGTGAGCGTACCGTCTCAACCACAGGTTTCAGCAGCAATCGCCACAGGCCATACTGGTCAGTACCGATTTGCTTTGGGGGCCCTCACCTCACTATTTTTTATGTGGGGTTTCATCACTTGCTTGAATGATATTTTAATTCCATACCTCAAAAGCGCGTTTGAGCTTAATTACACTCAAGCTATGCTGATCCAATTTTGCTTTTTTAGCGCCTATTTCGTTGTTTCGGTGCCAGCTGGTAAATTGGTTGGAAAAATCGGCTATCAAAAAGGCATTGTAACTGGATTACTTACCGCAGGCATCGGCTGTGTGCTTTTTTACCCCGCGGCTGAAAGTGGTATCTACGGCGTGTTTTTATTCGCGCTATTTGTACTAGCGGCAGGGATCACAGTGCTACAAGTTGCTGCTAACCCTTTTGTTAGTGTACTTGGCTCTCCCGAAACCGCCCCAGCACGACTCACCATGACCCAAGCCTTTAACTCTCTAGGTACGACTGTCGCCCCATTTTTTGGCGCCATGCTCATCTTCAGTGAGGGAAGCACAGTTGAGGTGGGCAATGCCAGCGCAACCCAATTGCCTTACTTGATGTTAGCAGCCATGCTCGCGTCATTGGCTTTGATCTTTGCCTTTATCAAACTTCCCCAGCTAAGTAGTACTACTGAGGAAGTCACCACAGGCGAAATCAAGGCATGGCAGCATAAACATTTGGTGCTTGGTGCAATCGGTATTTTCGTTTATGTTGGAGCTGAAGTGGCAATTGGCTCAACGCTCGTTAGCTTCTTACATCAACCGGACATTGGCAACATGACCGAAGCCCAAGCTGCAAAGCTCATCGCATATTATTGGGGTGGTGCCATGGTCGGACGCTTTATTGGCGCGTTAGTCATGCAGAAAATATCGGGTCGAACCGTGCTTGTCTTTAATGCAGCCTGTGCATTTGCATTAGTGCTTATCGCAGTATTTAGCAGCGGTCAGCTCGCCCTTTGGAGCATTTTGGCGGTCGGGCTTTGTAACTCCGTAATGTTCCCGACTATCTTTAGCTTATCGTTGAATGGGCTTGGAAAACAAACGGCACAGGGCTCAGGCATTCTCTGTCTTGCTATTGTCGGCGGTGCAGTTATCCCGCTATTTCAAGGGATGCTAGCAGACGGAATCAATCTGCAGCTATCATTCTTACTGCCTGCTTTATGCTATATCTACATCGCCTACTTTGGATTAAAAGGCGCAACTCCTCAGCGTTTCAAGAGTAATTAAGACATGAAAACGAAAATAACCATGCTAAGTCTTGCAATGGCTATCGCAACCTTAACAGGATGTAGCGAAAGCCCAAATAAAACCAGTGTTGATGCAGCTCGCCAAGTAGAAAACTGGCCAGCGCTGACTCCTGCGATTCAAACCGATAGCAATCTAGAAGAAAGAATTCGGTCGATACTCGCTAAGATGACCCTGGAGCAAAAAGTTGCGCAGATGATCCAACCTGAGATTCGAAATATTACCGTCGCAGAAATGCGAGAGTACGGATTCGGCTCATATCTCAATGGCGGTGGCGCATTTCCTTACAACAACAAACATGCAACGCCTGCAGATTGGGTTAAACTTGCCGAAGCGCTCTATCAGGCATCGATTGACGATAGCCTAGATGGCAGCACTATTCCAACCATGTGGGGAACGGATGCGGTTCATGGCCACAATAACGTCATTGGCGCTACGCTATTTCCACATAACATTGGCCTTGGCGCAGCAAATAACCCAGATCTTATTGAGAAAATCGCCCACATTACCGCAAAAGAAGTGTTAGCCACCGGAATTGATTGGATCTTTGCCCCGACGGTCGCGGTGGTGCGTGATGATCGCTGGGGACGCACCTATGAAGGATACTCGGAACATCCCGACATCGTAAAAGCGTATTCCAGCGCTATTGTTAAAGGCTTACAGGGCGACCCTAAAGCGGACTTTCTTGGTAAGAACCGCGTGATCAGCACGGTAAAGCATTTTGTCGGCGATGGTGGCACGGTTGCTGGCGACGACCAAGGCGACAACATCGCCTCTGAAAAAGCATTAATTGCACTTCACGCTCAAGGCTACGTAGGCGGACTTGAAGCCGGAGCACAATCGGTGATGGCGTCGTTTAACAGTTGGCATGGCGAAAAAGTGCATGGCAGCCATTATTTGCTTACCCAAGTGCTCAAAGAGCGAATGAATTTTGATGGTTTTGTGGTGAGCGATTGGAATGGTCACGGCCAAATAAAAGGCTGTACGAACGACAGCTGCGCAGAGGCCATTAATGCCGGCATTGATATTGTCATGGCCCCGAACGACTGGAAAGCCTTGTACAACAATACGCTAGCGCAAGCAAAAAGCGGCGCTATCGCGCAGTCTCGCATTGATGATGCAGTAAGTCGTATTTTAAGAGTTAAACTCCGTGCGGGACTTTTTGAAAAACCAAGTCCTGCAAATCGTCCATTGGCTGGCAACTCAGAAATCATTGGCGCAGAGTCGCACCGTAAAGTTGCGCGCCAAGCCGTACGTGAGTCACTGGTTTTACTCAAAAACAAAGATCAGCTATTACCACTTAAACCAAACCAACATATTTTGTTAGCAGGCGATGGTGCCGACAATATCGGCAAACAATCCGGCGGTTGGAGTATTACTTGGCAAGGTACCAACAACACCAATGCCGACTTCCCGGGCGGTACTTCTATTTATGATGGTATAAAGCAGCAAGCAGAAGCGGCTGGTGGCACCGTCACATTAAGTACTAGCGGTGATTTCGAAGATAAGCCTGACGTTGCTATTGTGGTATTTGGCGAAGATCCCTATGCAGAGGGCCACGGTGATAGAGCAACACTTGAATACAAGCCGTCTGATAAATCTGATCTCGCATTACTCAAACGTTTTAAACAAGCAGGAATTCCTACAGTGGCAGTGTTTATCAGTGGTCGCCCAATGTGGGTAAACCCTGAACTCAACGCATCAGATGCATTTGTGGCGGCATGGTTACCGGGATCTGAAGGAATTGGGATCAGCGATGTATTACTGGCCGACAAAAACGGCCAAGTTCAGTATGATTTTACTGGCAAGCTTAGCTACTCTTGGCCAAAAACGCCGACACAAATCGTAAATTACCAAGATGAAAATTACGACCCGCTTTTACCTTATGGTTTTGGCTTACGTTATTCAGACCAAAATGTACTAGCAGATAATTTACCAGAGCAAATACAAACTCTGGCAAATCTCGCCAGCGGTGTAGACTTACTGGTAAGGTCAATCAATAAACCTTGGCAAGGCCATTTATACAGCAGTGCCGAAAATCAACTGATAAATGCCAACACCCATACGCTCGGTGGTATTAGCTACCGCACAACGGACAGAGAAGTACAAGAAGATGCCATTCAGCTACTTTTTGACGGTAGTCGACGCAGCGGCTTTAGACTCGCTAGTGAAAGCTACTTTAGGGAAGACATAAGCCCAAGCATTCCGACCGACAGCGCCCTTAGATTTAAAGTTCAAGTTGATGCTGCGCCAGATAAACCGGTTTGGGTAGCGATGAGCTGTGAAGGCGAAGCGGATGCAAACGGCTCATGCACCGCAAAAGTCGATATTGCTAAGCAACTTCAAGCTATGCCTTTAGCCAATTGGCAATCACTAAGCATTGACCTCAATTGCTTTACAACCCAAGGCATGGACTTCACTAAAACCGTTGTCCCTTTCGAGCTTTCAACCGCCGGGATACTAGAGGTAACGCTATCTGAGATACAGATCTCTTCAGAAGCATCACCAACACTAAGCTGCAATTAGTCCCCTTAACACGATGTGGGCACGAGGCTGTGTTCACATCGTTTTTTAGTGTCTAATGAACCAACTTTAATGTGGACTAGAATTCAAGAAATCTAAGATAAGCCAATTGTCTGATGCGCTCGTTTATTCTTTTTACAGGGCACAAGCAAGCGATTTAAAAAGTCACACCAAGAGCACACTTGCCCTCACCTGCTCAATTTAATACTCTACTTTATGACCTAACACCAAGGAAGAGCCAGAGTGTCAAACATAGCCGAACAAGTGATTAGTACCTATCCACCTGCTGCACAAGCAAAAATCAGGGCACTGCGTAGCCTCGTTATACAGGTGGCCTGTGAGCAAAACTTTGGCGCAGTGATTGAGGCAATAAAGTGGGGAGAGTTAAGCTTCTGTGTTAAATCGGGTAGCCCTTTCCGTATGGCTTGGAAAGCCAAAACGCCTACTAACTATCACCTTTATTTTCACTGCCAAACGAAGCTAGTTGATACATTTAGAGTACTATTTTCCGACGAGTTACAATTTGAAGGAAACCGAGCGATTGTCCTTAAACTAGAAGAAGACATGCCAACAGCACAACTTTACCGTTGTATTGCCATTGCAATGGGCTATAAAAACCTCAAAAACTTACCTTTACTCGGGCAGTAACAACCAATCTAGGTAAACCTTGTCCGAAGCGAAAAACACACCGTTACCAATTTTTACAACCGTGTACTTCTTACCTGAATAAAACGTGAAAAAATTACCCCTTTAAAACACACAAAACAAAACCCAATAAAATTCAATGAGTTAAATTTATTAATTTGTGGTTCAAGCCTTGCTTACTTAATGATAGATAATCAATGTAGATGTATTTCGCCATTCAGCATTGGAAACCACCAAAGCCAACTAGCGCAAATAACACAAGGAGCATAAAACATGACACCACAACCCGAGCTGCAAGAAAGTTTTATTGATTTCGTGAACAAGCAGCAATTTCCATGCATTTGTGGTGGTAATAGAGCCGAATTAGCGTTTAACCATGTTGAGGTTTTAGGTTTTGGCGATCTCACCTCAAGACACAACAACTTCAGTTTAATAACGAGTCTCTATTCTTTTGTCGAAAAGGTAGAGTTTGACAGCATGAAAAGTGCCGCGTTTGTGGCGGTTTTTGAGCAGAGCCAACACTTAGATGACAGCGACTTTAATAAGTCTGTTTGGCGTAAACTGCAGGAATTGCAAAACCTAGTCTCGCAGAGCACGCCTAGAGGGCCGCATTCTCAATCGTCAGATTGCAGCAATAATTTTCATTTTAATTTGGATGGCGAGCCACTTTATATCACTTGTTTAAGCCCTACAAGCGCATCGAGAAACAGAAAGTTTAAGTACCCAGCGATTGTTTTTAACTTAATGCCTCAGTTTGAGGTCCCACAGAGTTTCCGTGTCGTCGAATCACACGTAGAAACCCACAGAATTTAATGCACATTGTACCAACGGAGAGGAACTGATATGAGCAACATCATGGTAATCGATTTTATTATTTACGTCGTCATTGGCATATTAACAACTTTGGGTTGTTTTGGCTTAATGAGTGCTTCAAGCGCTTATTCAAATCTAAGTAGCCCAACCAGTCGCACTAAGGCGAGTAAGCCTGCTGCTGTGCGGAGCTAAGCGATGCCGAATTTAAGCTTTGCTCCCTTTAACTACTCGCGGGAAAAGGGAGTATGCTTACATCTTTAAGCCACTCAAACTACTTACCGGCGGCAACTAAACCGGCGCCAAACCCAAAAAACACGCCACCGCTCACTTTGTTCATCATCGTCATGCTCTTCGGTGACGACAATTTAGTCTTAGCAAGGCCAGAAAACACCGCATAAGAAATATGCACTATAAACACCAGCAGGCTAAAGGTAAAAACCAGCAACACAAATTGCGGCAAAAAGGCATTTTCCACATTGATAAATTGCGGAAAGATAGACATAAAGAAAATAACAGCCTTAGGGTTAGTGATCGAAACAAAAAAGCCTTCTAAAAAACACTTTTTCATCGAACTGGCAGCAATAGACTTGCCTATTTTACTTTCACCTTTAGTTCGCCACATTTTGTAGCCTAAATAGAAGAGATATGCAGCGCCAATAAATTTAACGACCGTAAATGCCAACACCGAACTGGCTAAGATCACACCTAAACTTGATGCCGATACCGCGGCGACAATCAAAATCCCGAGCGCGACACCACAAATACCAGCTAAAGACTTGGCAAAGCCTCTTTGAATTGAGTTATTGATAGTCAGCATCACTGCAGGCCCTGGTAATAGAATTGTCGCCAAAGCGACACCTACAAACAGCAAATAATTGTCCACAACATCAACCCCGCAAACATGTCCGATTCACACTCACTGCATCATCACACTAAATCATGAATTTACAAAGTAATATGCGATAGGTGGAAGCGGCGTACTGAGTTTATCAAAAAAACCCTTTTTCGAAGTAAGCCTTATCTTTACCCTATGCAATATGCGCTTGAATGAGCGCGACATAAAGTCGCCCCTACTGAATTAGAGCCAAAAAAATGCAGACTCATCGGTCTGCATTTTTATACCAGTTGTATTAAGTAAATGATCTATCTTGAAGCGGGGAAATAGCTTTAGTAGCAAGGCAAAAATTTTGCTATTTAGTTGTTCTAAATGAGAAATTTTTAACGAAGCTAATATGCTATTTCACCCTTCAAATTGATTAGAGAATTAATTCAATTGGTATTATGCCAATTTGCTTAATTAAGTGAAATTGGTATTTAGTGAACGGATACGCAAAGGATCACTCAAAAGTATACCTCATACCAACCGAGTATCTCGGGCCGTATTGACGAGCAAATAAGAATTGCTCTTCATAACGACCATATCCTTGCTCGGTTTCATTGTTTAAGTTAATACCTTCAAAGAACACCGTAAACTGCTCATCAATATCGTAATTCACACTAACGTCCCATTGACCGTAAGACTTGGCATATTGCGGTGGTGCATCTGCCGAGCCTTGCGCTTGGCCTACCCCGATAAGATAAGCGTCACGCCATGCGTAGGTTAACTTCACCGATAACCCGTCTTTTTCGTAAAATGCTTGGAAGTTAGCCGAGTCACTTAACCCCGTCAGCGGTGCTTGCTGCACTAGGCTTTCACTATCAAACTCAACATCGCCATCAACAAAAGTTGCGTTTACACCAAGGCCAAATCCCGTTTCACCAAATAAGTGCTGTACCGCTACTTCAAAACCATCAACCGATTTGCTATCGGTATTTTGTGGCTGGCTGATGTTCCATACCATCAAAGGATCGTCACTGCTTGGTTCAATTTTTCCATCGGCATTACCGTGACCATTGGCGAGCATTTGCGCAAAAATGGCATCACTGGTTGCCTGCTCTCCACGGGCTTCAATATCTGCAATCGCTTGTTTATACCTTGGACCATTGTAAATATCGTAAAGACCTTCAATGGTGGTTTGCGTGATTGTGGTTTGAATAAAGTTATCGACCTCCTTTTTGAAGTAGCCAAGTGACGCGTAACTTCCTTCGTTGTAATAATATTCAAGTGAAAAATCTAGGTTTGTCGACTCAAACGGTAATAGATTTGTATTGCCTCGAGAGCCAGTTCTTGCTCCCGGTTTTGGACTGCCTGACAAACTTCTGCCACCCGCAAGATTGCTAAGCGGCGCACGCGACATTGTTTTGCCCCAAGACGCTCGCGCAATTAAATCTTCGGTGATATCAAAACGCACATCGATCATCGGCAATAGAATGTCGTAATCCCCTTCCTGCTTTAAGAAATTGTCATCACCGCCCGCAGCGTATTGCATAATCCATTCAGATGGACTGTCCCAATTCACTTGCGTTTCCACACGCTGACGCACCACACTTGTCACATCCGTTTGTTCATAGCGCAGACCTGCGTTGATCTGCACAAAGTAGTCAGAAAATTCAAACTCCCATTTGGATTGCAAGTAGATGCTGTCAGTGGTTTCATCAACTCTACTTTGGCTGTCTATGCCATCAAAATAGGCATCCGCCGAGTAGTAGTCAGCACCGATCACATCTTCTGTAAGATACGCAAGCTGCCTTGCAATAGCTTCATCAAAGTCATAGGTATAGTAATACCCCGGCAGTAAATCACTGCCACCACCAGCGAATTGATCTAGCAAATCGCCAGTTTCATGGCGCGTAAACATGCTATCTGGGAAAACTTCTTTAAACGAAGGATTAAAACCCGGTCCTCCTCGTAGACCACTCCACGCTTCATACCCCCCAGTTGACTGTTCAGTACGAGCAGCACCAAACTGCACACTCACTAGGCCAATATCAAAACTGTCGTTAAACCAAGTGGTATCAAGTTGTAACTGCTCGACTGTCGCCTCTCCGGGAGAATGAATAAATTGGCTAAAGTTAGAATCAATTTCACTTGCCATGAGTTCATTCGTGCCATTTTTCCAAAGCACATTCGCATGTGGCACTTCGCCCTGCCGATAATCATAAATCTTGGTGAGCAACTGATCTGACCCTAAGATGATTTGACCATCACTACCCAAACCTTTATCTGCGCCATTATCGGTTTCGTTTTTCGAGTCGTGATAATCAAGCTCTACATGCCAATTATCGTTAATTTGCCAGTCCAGATTTAATCCAAGTGAACGCGCCTCGACTTCCGTCGTATTTCTATTTGCAGTGAACGACGCATCATTACCGCCAATATCGGCATAAACAGCGGTGCCATTGGCATCTAACTCATAGGCATTTATATTACCGCCAAACTCATTCCAAATACCCCAACCCACCGTATTAGAGCCAGTTACGGCAAGGCTTGCCGTGTAGTCTAAGGTGGCAACAAAACCGTTAGTCGGTGCATATTGAAAGGTAACTTGACCGTTCGTTCTTTCTCGCTCTAGATCTTCAATGCCGTAGTTCATGTCTTTTGGAAAAAAGTAATTTCCGACTTTATTACCCTCGGCATCTTCAGCACGGCCATCAATGATTTTAGACGGGTCTAAATCAGGTAGATCAACATTGGCCTGCCAGCCTTGAATATTGGCTTGCTGCTTTTGAAAATCACGTTGCTGATGGGAGAAGGAAAATCCAAAACCAAAGGTTTCATCGGCAAAGGTATTACTATAAACCGCGGAAACCTCAGGTGTAACATCATCTCCCGCTTCGTTAGAGGTATCAACAATCGCCTTTGCTGTTGCGCTAAAGTGCTGCCCTGGGCGTTGTAGTGGCTTAGCCGTGACAATGTTGACCAAAGCCCCTAAACCGCCACTTGGTACATCAGCACGTCCGGTTTTGTATACCTCAAGCGCACTCACACCTTCTGCGGCTAGGTTTTCCAAGTTATACGAGCGAGTATTACCTGTGCCCGGCATTTGACGACCATTTAATGTCACCAAGTTAAAATCAGGCCCAAAACCACGTACGGTAATTTGGCTGCCTTCACCGTTGGCACGGCTGACCGAAACACCAGTGATCCGTTGTAAAGATTCGGCTAAGTTGGTATCTGGAAATTTCCCCATTTCCTCTGCCGAAATGGCATCCATAACCCCCGATGCGGAGCGCTTTAAATCCATTGAACGGATCAAACTTCCGCGGATCCCTTTCACTTCAATCACTTCGACTTTTTCTGCTGTTTGTTGCTCTTCTGCTTGAGCTATGCTGACCATTCCCGCATTCATCGCTATTGCTAGCGACAACTGAGCGGCAAGCTTACTTTTATTGAATTGTTTGTTATTCATGACTGCCCTGCGATTCTATTCTTGCTGCTGGATCACCGAGTTCAAAGCACTATTGGCGATCCACACTGGCTTATTGACTGACGATTTCAACATTGTCTATGCGGTAAACGGCGCCTTCGCCCATTCCCCAACTGGGGAATACCATCAAGACATCAATGGCACTAATATCGAGTCCTGCATCGTACAAAGCTTGAAGTGGAAACGTATACGTTTGCCATTTGCCAACTTCTGGAGCTTGACCTTCAGCGCTTTGATTCAGAGCAAGCTCTACCGCTGCACTGGCATCATTTGACTCAATTTTAAACAGCCATTGAGCGTCGATATTTGCAGGTGCTGAAGTCACTTTCATATCAAACTTAACTACGCCAGTTTCTAGTAAATGGGAAGCATCATAATAGACATCGTCATCCGCTAAGAACCCCATCACAGTTGGGGTTGCACCAATAACAAATTGCGCAACTTGACCATGAGCTGCATCTTCGTCCACTTCGATTGTGGGTGTAGAGCCACCACAGCAATCCCAAATTGACCACTGCTCAGCAGCTTGATCTTTGAATAAGCTTAGACCACCACTCGCCTTGTCACCGTCAGGATGAAAGATTTTTGCGTTATCAACACGATAAACCGCACCGCTACCTGAGCCCCAAGCTGGGAAAATCATCACCACATCAATTGCACTTGGATCAAGTCCTGCCTGAGCCAAAGCTTCAATTGAGAAAGTATAGGTTTGCCATTCACCGGCCTGTGGCGCTACACCCTCTTGTGATTCAGATAGTGGTAGCTCAACCGCACTCGCGGCATTGTCAGACTCAATTTTAAGTAGCCAAGGGGCATCAGGCGTTGACGGTAGGCTCATGACTTTCATCTCAAACTGTACTACGCCACCTGCTAAAATTGCAGTTGCATCAAACGGCTTTCCAGCTCCGCCCACTTCCGTTCGAGACGAAAACCCCATTACCGTTGGTGTGTCACCAATCGTAAATTCAGCAACAATACCATGCGTCGCATCGTCAGAGACTTCAGTCGGTGTCGAGCCACCACAACAATCCCAAAGCGGCCACTGCGCGTTAATGGCATTTTCAAATAAGGTCAACGAAGGTAAGTTTGTATCCTGTGCAATCTCAACCTTATCAACACGATAGATAGCACCATTTCCGGCACCCCATGCTGGGAAGATCATCACTACATCAATGGCTGACACATCAAGTCCTGCGTCAGCCAACTGCTGTAATGGGAAGGTATAAGTTTGCCACGAGCCTGCGGCTGGTGATTGTCCTTCAACGCTTGCAAAAAGATCGAGTTCAGCAGCGCTAGAAGCACCTTGGCTTTCAACTTTAAATTTCCATGCTGCGCTTGGGTCTGAAGGCATTTGTGTCACTTGCATATCGAACCGAATATAGCCCGCTTCTAGCATACTCGTTGCATCAAATGGCGAGGCTTTACCGCTTGGATCTGTGATAAATTCGGCACGGCTGGTAAAGCCATTTACGGTTGGCGTCTCACCGACCATAAACTCAACAACATTGCCACGGCTTTCGTCTGCAACCAATGCAGGCGTAGAGCCACCACAACAATCCCAAGCTGGCCAGTTAACGTTAAAATTATCATCAAAGATGGTTAGGTTTTTAGCGGTACCCGAAGAAGGTGGCGACGGAATAGGTGCTTCGCCTTCGACTAACGCATCCTCAAGGTCGTCGTAGCCTGGGCGCACCGTTTCACATCCTTTGCCCGTTTCAGGATTAGAGCCGCATTCATACACCCTGACATAGTCAACCACAAACGATTGTCCGTTCACAAAGGCGTCCGAGTCGATACCTTTATTATTAACGTTTTCTGGCCAATCACCGCCAACGGCAAGGTTTAAGATAAGATGAAACTGTTGATCAAAAGGCGCACTATCCCAATGAGTAACCAGCTCGCCAGAGCCTTGCTCGTAGTATTCAGCAAACCATCCACGGTGTTTTAAACCAACCGCTTCTTGCTTTGAGTTGTAACGAACCTCCGATTGACGTTGCGTGGCATAGAGATAACCATCAACGTACCAACGGATCTCACCCTCTTGCCACTCCACAGCATAGGTATGGAAGTCATCGGCTGGATTTACGCCATCAGGTATGGCGTATGCTTTACCGGTGTGAACATTATTAGGCCAATCACGGCCGTAATGCAGCGTGCCATGCACGTTAGATTCAACCGAGCCGTCTTCATTAGCGACCTTGAGGTTTACCGCTTCCATGATGTCTATTTCACCAGACTTGGGCCAGCCACCGTAAACCTCATCCGTAGGCAACATCCAAAACGCGGGCCAACTGCCTTGCCCGCTTGGTAGCTTGGCCCGCATTTCGAATCTGCCATACTTAAAATCAGCTTTATATTTGGTGTTCAATCTTGCCGAGATATACGGCAGTTGTGCGCCTGCTTGCGCTGGGGTAGCGACAATATTCAGCATGCCATCGGCAATAAACGCGTTCTGTTCACTGTCGGTGTAACACTGTTTTTCATTGTTGCCACCGCCGTCGCAATTTACCTCGTGCGTCCACTTAGATGTGTCTATCGCATCGCTATCAAATTCATCGCTCCACACTAGCGTCCAGTCTGAAACCGGCGCTGTGGTATCAACGGATTTATAATTAGTTTCTGTCTCGGCGCTTCCGCCACATCCCGCTATGATAGCCACAGAGATTGCGGTACATAGCCTTGTTAATTTTCTTGCTGCAATTTTCATCAGTTACCCCGATGCAAAACGTCGTTGTCAAATGGTTGAATACTAAGAACTTTATTATTTAACCTGAGGCTTAGATAAGCCGTCGATTAACTCATCGTTTCTCAGAGCAGGTTATTTAGCTATACGCTGGAAGACTACTCAGCGCGTTCCTAGCAACAAATGTAAGCGCTTACAAATGGAGTTAAAAAAACACACGCAAAATGTAAGCGCTTTCACAAAAGTAAACTAAGTTAATTTATTCGTCAATATTAAATTGTCATAAGGTGAAAATCTGCATGCCATAAATACAGACTTAACAGATCAGTAGCATCTAATAAAACCGCAGCAGAAAAAGCTGTAAAGGGGCTTTACATGTTTACGCAATCGCTACGTCCAGATAAATCATACGCTTTCGCTTGGTTGACAATACAGTTAAACTCACTGAGATTATTGAACCTGAGCTTCGGATAATTAATGCCTTTCTAGCAGTCGGTTTTAGCGCTAACTGCGTTGAATTCACTTCCAATAGCCAGCTATTGGTGCGTAAATTCGTCTTGCCTACAAGGATGTAGGCACTAGGGCGGTAGCAGGACGCGAGAGCGGGGTTACCCCCAAAACTCTCTTGCTAGACAAGGGAATAATTTTACGTGAGTTAAAAACAATGAATCAGTTCACTCCTTATCCAAACCTCAGGTTGAGAGCAAAAAATTAGGGACACGTTATGAAATCATATTTCCTTTTAATTGCAGCGGCAGGTGTTATGAGTGGTTGCATGACCACCAACCCAAGCAGTGAGCAGCGCCTCTGTGAGACGACATTACACAATTACATAAAATATCGAGATTCGGATTCGGCACAAGCATACCAAAGTGTTTTTACACAGGATGCAACATTTAGTATCCCAGCACTCAATATCAATATTACTGGTGCTGAAGAAATAACAATAAGGCAGCAACAAGCCATAAAAACAACAAAGAGTATGCACATGATAACCAGTGCCGATATTCAACCTATCGAGGCAAATAAGTTTATTGCTAACAGCTACTTTGTTCTTTATCAGCAGCCAAAATCTCAATCAGATGCCCCAATCACCGTATTTAACGGAGTGTATGAAGACGAGCTTAAAGTAATCGATGGCCGATGCTTAATCAATCACCGCCTTGTTAACGTGATCAAAAAAGAGACTTGGCATTAGGCGTTATTAACCCGGTTATTGTTTATGACATTGTGCAATTTTGTACAAGACTTTTTGAGTGAAGACAGATACGCTTTTCATCAATGGGGGAGAGAATTATGCAGCACTCAAAGTTTAGTTTTCACCGTGAACTCGGTGGCCTAGAAGTACTACACAACATTGATAAGCAGGAAGACTTTGGTAGACATAGCCACAGCGGCTATACGCTTGCCTTAGTGGATAGTGGTGCGCAGCGATTCTACCGCAGTGGCGGTGAACACTTAGCTAGTCAGCATAGTGTCATTTTGATTAATGCAGAGCAGGTGCACGACTGCAGAAAGGCGTCCAAAGATAAGTCTTCATACCGTTCACTCTACCCAACGCCTGAACTATTTAATCAGTTTCTTGGTGATGACAAGGCAATGGCTCCTTTTTTCCATGATGCAGTGGTACACGACCGAGCGCTTGCGGCACTCATGAACACCACTTTTAACGTCTTAGAATGTGATACCAGCGTACTTGAAAAGCAGTCTCAACTTATTACTCTGCTATCTTATTTAAGCAATAAGCAAGGCAAAGTCACATTCGATACAAAAATCCCTTCGGTTAAGCAACGAATTGCCACAGCACGCCATTTTCTTTTGGATAATTTATTTGAAGATGTGTCACTCGACTCCTTAGCGAGCCTTGTCGGCATGAGTCCCTTTTACTTTATTCGCGTGTTTAAGGCCCACACCGGCCTCACTCCCCATGCCTTTCAAATACAACACCGGCTTAATCATGCCAAGGCATTATTGCGCAGTGGCAAAAGTGTTTCCCATGCAGCATTAAGCGTAGGCTTTTATGACCAAAGCCATTTCAACCGTCACTTTAAAAAGAATATGGGGATCACTCCCAGTCAATATAGCAAGGCTTGTTAATATGAAAGTCGCAGTATGCAAAGGCTTTTGGGATATGTTGCCATTAAATCTCGCCGTGCTTCCTTGGGGAATATTGTGTGGCTCCCTTGCCGTGCAAAATGGCTTTACGCCGCTCGAAGCACAGTTAATGTCGTTATTAGTTTTTGCAGGCTCAGCGCAGTTAGTGGCAATAGAGCTTATTGCCAAAGACACCGCGCTTATCACCTTGCTTGCGACTACCTTTATAATTAGCGCGAGACATTTACTCTATGGCCTTGCGATCCGCAACAAAATGATGGATAAGCCCCTTAAATGGCGTGGCCCCATTGCGTTTTTTCTCACTGACGAATTGTTTGCGTTTTCCCATCACCACCGCGCCTATCAAGGCAAACTTCGGCTCGTGTATGCGCTCATCGCAGGTGGTAGCTTTTATGTTGCATGGAATCTGTGGACGCTCATTGGTATCGTCGCAGGTCAGTTTTTACCTGACTTGACCAACCTTGGCTTAGACTTCGCGATTGCGGCAATATTTATTGCTTTAGTGGTCCCGAGTATTAACGCATTACCCGTGTTATGTGCTTGTTTAACGTCGGCAGGAACTATCTTAGTGTTCAAACTGATCCATTTTGAATTTGGTTTAATCGCCTCAGCACTACTCGGGATGTCGGTGGGATATGTGCTACAAAGTAAAAAGGAGCGTGTATGATCACCACTATTTTAGCCATGGCTTGCGTCACGTTTGCAACTCGGTATTTATTTTTGGCAAAACAACTGCCTTTTACTATCGGTCCTAAACTACAACGATTTTTAAGTTTTAGCGCCCCTTGCGTACTGACCGCCATTTGGGTACCCATTGTATTTATTCAAGATAAGCAACTTGCCATCACGCCAAGCAATCCCTATTTGGTCGCCGCAACGGTTGCGGTAATACTGGCGTTTCGCTTTAAAAACCTCTATGTCACCACGTTTGGGAGCCTAGCTGTGTTTTATCTGCTGTACTAAATGCGAAATGGTTACAGCCGTTGGATTAAATCCCAAACACATAAGTGCCGTTTCATCGTCTGCTTTACTCACGCAAGCCAAAGCGCGCTGGTTTAGCGCTTCGAAGCGCCCCGTCACATGGGCTTCACGGCCAATCGCAGCAAGTGGAAATACCATATCGCCTTGCTCAACTTCGATATTTACGTCTAGGCCATTTGCTACTCGTAGCGTCATCCAGCAACCTAATTTTCTGCAAACATGAGTGACCACCCCTTTTACGGTCACAAGGTTTGTTGTGTAGTCATTAAGATTTGGCAATATGTGCTCTGCCTCGACTAACTTAGACATGTCAGCACCACCGGCAAATTCTAGCGGGCTTGAAAAGCTAAACCGAGAAAATACCGCCAAAGAGAGTGCTGTTAGTTTTATCGTATCCTTCATCATTGCGACTCCATAGCTTTTATCACTATTACCTCATCAATTGCTTACTCCTATAAAAAGTTATGGAGCATCAATCATATAGCTATATAAAAGTACAATTCGCAACTAAAATCAACACAAAAGTTAATAAAAGGTAAATTTAGAAATTAAATGTTTTTGAAATTGACGCCACAAATGTAGAATCTGCATAGGAATCAATATCATTGCTTTCATAACCCAATGAAAAAGACCAAGTGCTAATCGAGTAAGTTCCAGTTAGATGCCAGTGGGTATAGTCATCATCACCCAACTCCCATTCGTATTTATCACTATCAAAGCTCATTGAATGATCAACCCCGAGCGTCAGTGACCACCGTTCTGTGATTGGGATACTATGCGTGAGCATCACTATCCCGTGAGCAGCCCCAGTTCCAAAGTAATCCCATGCATACCAAAAGTCTAAGTTTGTCTGGCCATAATTAAACTTTGCATAGGCTTCTGCATAGTTGTAATCAGCACTCACATCATCACCATGATAGGTATATTGAGTAAGGCCAACATCAAGTTTTAACTTTTCAATTAGCGTAAATTTGTAGCCACCATACAGATCTCCTTCTACATCCGTACCATCGCCAAAATCTACTTGAGACACCCAGCCTCCAGCATACCAACCACTTTTTCCAAACCAATCTAAACTGACTTGAAGCGCTTCGTCTTCCTTAGTTTGACTTACGCCATTAAATAAGTAATCGGAAGCCAATGTTACGGTAGAAGATGTCGCCGCATTGACAAATAGTGGAGTAAACAACAATGGCAGCAGCCAGTATTTTTTCATCTTTGAAATCACCCTTTAATTGCAGTCATTTCAAGCATAGACCGCCGTTTCCACCCTGTCACTGATACAGTTTTATCCGCTTGTTAACGTGCTTGGCATGATTATTTTCCGTTTTATAAGCGTTTGGCTGGCGGTAATAAAAAAGTACTCATTGATGCTAGAAGGCGAGTAAGCAGGTACATAAAGTGCGCTGTGAGTTATCAATAAATCACTCCGCTTGCAGGACAGCACCTAATGGTTCTGTTAGGATCCGCTTTTGCCTGTAAAATCTTTGGAAAAGCCCTTGAAATTGTCATTTATGTTTCGCTTACTGGCGTTACCCGCGCTGCTGTTTACGCTGACAACTCAGGCCGCGTCTGTCTATGTACAAGCCGGACCAGGGAGTTTTAATCATGCCGCACTTGACCTACTCGCCAACCGCCTGTCGCAGGACTATGAGCGTTTTTATTCGGGCACTCCGGAGCATACTTATGCCAATGCCGCACAAGCGCAGAGCTGGGCTTTCAGCGCACTGGCCAACTCCACTATTGAAGGACAACTGGTCCCAGCCATTGTCAATGCGATGCGTAACTACAAGGTAACGGAGCTGAGTGCCGCTGTGCATATGCCCATCGAAATGTGTGTTTTTGGATTGAACAAGACAGCTAAAATTACGCATGCAGCATCCCACCCGGCAGCCCTGAACCAAATTGGTCATTGGCTTAATGCTCATCAGATACAAACCAAGCCTGTACCCAAAGGCACCAACGAAGCGGCTCGCTTACTTGCAAATGGACAATTTGACCAAAACACCGTTGCCGTAGGTAGCTGCGCACTTAAAGTGGTTTACCCTGAGCTGACACTGCGCGAAGTAAGCGTTCAGGATAACGCGGACAACCATACGCTGTTTGGTCTGATGAAAATGGAAAAACGATCTCAGCCGATAAGCGAAGATGAAGCTCGCGCCGCGCTGGCACAGATCGTTGAAAAGGCGAATGCATTGGTCAAAATGCGAACAGACTCTGTAGAGGAGTTATTCTCACATATCAACCAACGCCTTGCTCAGATGCAGCCTGTAGCACTGTTTAAAGCACAACAACACAGGCCAATTGAAGACTTATCCCGTGAGGCCACTGTGCTCTCAAAAGCGCTAGAGCAAGCCCGCCAGCAATGTCTGGATAGTGCAAGCGTTGAGGCGTTTTTCCAAGCACAAATGGATGCTGCAAAGGCGATTCAATACAGATACCGGGCACAATGGCTAGCTGAAGGCGTACCAAACGAAGACGCCAATTTGGATCAGCTAAGAAGCACATTAAATCAGCTTGGTGCAGCCATTCTTGAAACACTGACCCAGCATCTTGCCAAGCACGGTAACCTCACGGATGAACAGGCAGGCTTATTTAACCAAATAATAAACACCGAACAGCTCTTTGCAAACGACAAAGCTAGGCTCTTTTCGGCACTGCAAAAGGTGCGCAGGGTGGATAGCTGCACTATTACTGCGTCATAAACAAATTAGCGACTTGTTGCGATAGCAACAAGTCGAATTAGCTGATGTCTTGCCTGATTAGGACTACACCAACGACATCAGCCATAAGGCAATGGTTTTAAAAGAACCACTGCCTTGTTCTAGCAGCTTGACGGCTTTCCATTGCATTGATGGCCTGAACATCTGGGCCTGTTAAACTTTCATTTTGCTTTTCACTCTTTAATTTCAGTCACTTCACGCAAAGACCCGTTTTATTGATCTGCATCCATTTACATTCACCTTGGCAAAGATAATAATGAGAATGATTTTTAATTAAGGAGTAAAATATGAAAACCTCTCTTTCCATCACATTGCTTAGCGTCGGTACCTTTCTTTTTTCCCATGCCGCATCAGCAAATGAATGTGAGCTCAGCATCGAAGCCAACGACATGATGCAGTTTTCTAAAAAATCACTCAGTGCGCCATCTAGCTGTAAAGAAATTTCAGTCACGTTAAAGCATACGGGTAAACTGCCAGTTACCACCATGGGCCACAACTGGGTGTTGAGCAAAGCTGCAGATGTTCAAGCCATTGCAACCGATGGTATGTCGGCAGGTGCAAATAATCGTTATGTAAAGCCAAACGACAGCCGCGTTTTAGCCGTATCAAAGGTGATTGGTGGTGGCGAGCAAACCACAGTGACCTTTTCTACTGAGCAGTTAAAGCAAGGTGACAACTACAAGTTCTTCTGTTCTTTCCCGGGCCATTTCGCCATTATGCAAGGCACCTTTACACTTAGCTAACCATTTTCAGAGCGGAGTTTATAATGAGCCTTTTCAAAAACCCGCTCTTACAGTTTTCCACTCGAGCTTTATCCCGCGATGAAGAAGCGGTTTTTTCAAGCATTAAACCGCCCCACTCCGGTTAGGCTATCTCTCTCACTGCAATTATTACTTTCCTCCTTGAACAACATACCTATAATCATTACAATCAATTGCAAACAATAATGATTATCACCATCATGAGCTTTTTCTCAATTATACCGTTTTGGTTTACCGCCGTGTTACTCTACTTAGCAAGTCCTAAGCAACGATTTTTGGCCTCTTCGATACATAAACCCACAGCATACAGTATAGCTTTAGTCCTTGTTTTATCTGGGGTTATTATATTGACTCTGCAATACCCAATTATTTCTGCAATATTGGCCAGTCTCGTTTTAATTATGTTTTCTTTGGTGTCGGTGACCCTAATAAGTGGATACTCAGTAAAGCGCCTCTATCTATGCTCAACACTGGTTTTTTTGCTATCTCTATTTTTTGGGGGAATAAGTTATGTGGCCTAAAACGTTAGTTGGATTTTTCTTAGGGCTATTACTGTCTATTTCTTTGGTGCTAAACCTCAATTTACTCCTGCCATTTTCAGAGTCCACAAAACTGATGATAGGCCTGGTGCTTGCATTTCCGATATGGGCGGGGATCTTAGTTTGGAGCTATGCATTTTCAAGCGCTAAAGCCGCGTGCAAACCTTTGTTTGCTATCTTTATCCCCTCTTTGCTACTAAACACAGCATTACTGTTAATAAGATAAACAATGAAAAATCAAACACTAAAATCTTTGACCGAAGCACATGCATGGATAGGGATCATTATTTCAACGGTACTATTCATTGTGTTTATTGCGGGATCTCTGAGCCTATTCAGAGACAACATCACAGGTTGGGAGCGTGCCTCTCTAGCCGCCCAGTCTAACGAACCACTTAGCGCCATTTCCTACGACAAGGCGATTACATCAATTGCGCAGCAATACGATGTCGATACACACCATGGCTTTTTTATGCGCGAGCCTACGCCACATAACCCTTTTATTGAAGTTTACTTTGCAACCCATTTAGACGAGCCGCACCCGATCACGGGCGAAGATCATCAAGATCAGCACCTTCTGCTATCACCACAGACGGGAGAAGTCCTCGCTAATGCCGACAGATTTGAATTTGCGAGTTTTCTCTATGAGTTGCACTATGATTTAGGGCTTGGCCGCGCCGGACTCTATTTTGTTGGGATCATCACCCTATTTTTCTTCGTTGCTGTACTAAGCGGGATCATCATTCACTGGCGCAAAATAGCCAAAAACTTTTTCCAATATCGCGCCGAAGGTAAAAAAGACAAATGGTTAGATGCTCATAATCTAATTGGCACGATGGGCCTACCTTTTCACTTAATGTATGCCTTCACGGGATTAGTATTTAATCTCGTTATCATTTATCAGATTTCATACGCCGTATTACTCTACGGTGGCAATCAAACCGCCCTACTCCAAGCCGCTGGATTTAATGAACCAAATATCGAAGCACTGGAGCAATCACGACCAATGCGCGGCGTCGATCAACTAAGAGAAAAGGCACTAGATACGTTAGGGGATGTGTCGCTCACAACGGTGGAAATCACCCACTTTGGCGACAAAAACGCAGTAGTGAGTTTTACCGCGAAAAGTAACGATGCTTTTTCAAATTACAAAGAAGTACAATACACACTAAACGACCAATCACAAATTTATCTCACTGAAAATAACTACGACAACGCTGTTCGCGCTGGGCTCTCTACCATCGCGAGTCTTCACTTTGGAGATTTTGCTGGGTATGGCATGCGACTGGCATTTTTGAGTCTTGGCCTTGCAACCGCCTATTTAATCGTTACCGGTAATTTGATGTGGATTGACAAGCGTGCCAAGCAGAAAAAGCAAAGTGCTAAAAGTCTATTATTTGTAAAACGATTAACGTCAGGTGGCTTTATCGGTGTGCTATTGGCCATCGCCATTGGTTTCGCAATGACAACTTTTCTATCGACAAGTCACATAGACAAACTAGAGACGGTTAAGTTTTCGATGTTTTCAGCCTTTCTCTTTGCACTCATTAGCAGCCAATTCGCAAAGCACGTATTGTCGTTTAGCAAAGTATTATTAGGTTTAAGTGGCATTTGCTATTGCTTAAGCGCGGTCATGAATGCGGCGTCTTTTGTTAGCCAGTACAATACATTACCCACTCAAACGAGAGTTGACTTTGCTATTGTAACTGCACTTATGTGTTTAATGGCCTTGATTTGTTGGAAAGCAGTGTCACGGATCAACGCGGCAGCACAAACTTCAGTGCCTGTTTCGCAAGATCAGCAGCCACAACAAACCATGAGTTAGCCAAACAGCGTGTAAGGTAATGAAAAAAGCGGGCTAACCCAGCCCGCTTTGTCTTACTCTCACAGGGAAACAATGTGAAATTAAAACTCTGTCTTAAATCTTAGATAGTACTCACGACCCAGATATAAAGACGAATGAATGGGATCTGCGTTATTTCCATTACCCGTCGCAAAAGGCGGCGCTTCATCCAATAGATTGTTAACGCCCAGCGTGATTTGAGTATCAACAGAGTCTACATGGTAGGTTACTTGAGCATTATGTGTCAGCGTGCTATCAACGGTATTGGTAAAGTTAACGATTTGGTCGCCTTGTTTAACCGATATTTCTTCTATCATCGAATCGATGTAGTAACTTTGCCAACTTGCGCTAAAGTCGTCATGCTGCCAATTAAGTGCAAAGTTAACTCTGTGCTCAGGCACCGCCATCTGGCCATTAACGCGCTGTCCGGCTCTGTCTTTGGTTGCAAGGCCTGGTTCAATGACTTCATGTTTACTCACAAATGACCAGTTTAGTGCAGTACTCAAATCACCAAATGAAAACTGCCCGATGTCAAAACGAACTTCAGCGTCTACCCCTTGACGATTTAATGCATTGAGGTTTTCATTAAACACATCGACGCCGGTGATCACCCCCTGAAACTCACCAGATTGAACGCGATGAACAGAGTCGCAGTACAAACCATTATTCATACATTCACTCAATTTAGTCACCGCGCTAATGTTACCAATGGCATCTTTTAATTGGATGTCATAAAAATCTAAGGTGATTGAACCGTTAGTAAGCCAGCTCGGCTGATAAATTACCCCAAGTGTTTTGCTCGTCGCGGTTTCTGGTTCAAGTTCGGTGTTACCGCCAGTATTGGTTCTGATCTGTCCGATCGTTTCTCGGTAACTACCATCAGCGGGAACGCCTGTGCTAACACAGTTTTGGTTTGGATTTGCTACGGCACAAGGATCGTCGCCATTTTCAAAGCCAGGTAACCTTCCTTTATAAAGTTCCACCACATTAGGCGCTCTAAATGCTTGTGACCAAGTCCCTCTAAAACTCAACTGCTCATTCAACGCCCAAAATACGCCGACTTTTGAATTAGTGGTCGAACCAAACGTATCAAAGTCTGAATATCGAGTCGCGATATTTAACTCTAGGCTCTGCGCCCAGTCATGGTCTGATAACAGTGGCACGACGGCTTCTAGGTATGCTTCATTGAGCGAATATTCGCCGCCAGTTGGTCGACCTAACCCATCCGTGACTAAAATATTAATAGAAACGGCATCTGTTTGATTGCGTGCCTCAACCTTTTGATTTTCGATACCAAAAGACACACCGAGGTCGCCCGCAGGCAAACTCGCCACTACCCCACTTACATTCGCGCTGGCGATTTTAATCTGGTTATGACCTTGTTGGATCCCTGGCCAATCACCAGAGAGATAATTTAGCATGTCCTCGGAGATCTCAGAGTCGGTACCGGGTTGACCAAAGATATTAAGCGGCACACAGCCCTCAATTAGCGTATCCGGTGTAGCACCACAGCGCAGCACGCCTTGATCATCAAAATGGGTAGGACCAACCGCATTTTTAGCCGCTGGCCAATTGAATATGCCGGTTTTTAGTCGTTTGTTTGAGTTGCGACCAAAATTGTAGGCCAGCTCCCAGCTCCAATCTGCATTAAAATCACCAGAGAGCGCCATCACAATACGGTATTGGCTGTTTTCCACATGGTTCATACGGCCATTGGTTTCCACCATTCTGCGACGCCAGTCATTGATGGCATAAGGATTACCATCTTTGTCTTTCGGACCAAATTGTTGGTTGTAATAGTTATCAGGAGAGTAAGTGAAATCTAAATACCCACCCCAAACTGGAACTAATGGCTGAGGCGCACCATTGGTAGTGGATTTTCGATGTGAATAAAGCGCCTCGAAATTGAATACCACGTCATCCGAAAACTTCAAATTGCCAAGATCATACTCGCCAAACGCACTCATGCTATAGCGTTCAAAAGGCGTTTGTAGCAAGCTCGGCTCTTGGTAGTTGTATAAATCATTTTGTGCAAGTGACGCATCGGAGATAGTTTCACGCCACTTGCCGTATTCTGGGCCTCGGGTAACAAATATTTCGTTGCCGTTTTCATCCGTGACTTTTAGGTTACTCCATGGCATTGCGGAGCTACCGCCTTGGCCGTAACTGCCATCGGGATTAAGTGTTAAATCATAGCGGCTAAAGTCTCTGTCGCCAGCATACACTTCTTGTTTTTCATCGTAGCTGGCACTCACCATAAAACGCCCTTTATCACCAACAATCCCTGTTACGAGTTCCAAAGAAGTCGTATCAGCATCGCCTTCAGCGGATTGGCCAATGGAGCCACTGATCTCAAAAATATCGCCCGTTTGCCGAGTAATAATGTTTACGACACCAGACACCGCATCAGAGCCGTAAATAGAAGAGGCACCGTCCAATAAAATTTCAACACGTTCAATAATCGCAGTAGGAATAGCACTTAGGTCAACCGCAGCATCCGCGCCATTTCCCCCGTTTGGTAAGCGGCGGCCATTTAGCAAGACCAATGTGCGCTGTGCGCCTAAACCGCGTAAGTCAAAGTTTGTCACGCCCGACGTATTTTCATTTTGAGAAGCATTAGGTGCACTGGCGGAAACCGTTAGATTTTGCAGCATATCACCAATATTTTTAAACCCGGTTTGCTCAATATCCGCTCTAGATATTGTGGTTACCGCACCAGGTTTACTTAGGTTTGCCCGCGCGATACGCGACCCCGTCACCATGATCTTCTCAACAGGTTCCGACGCTGCTTCTTCAGCAAACACAGGGGCCGTCCACACCATAGCGCCCGAACCACACAAGCTGGCGATTGCCAACGCCAAAGTCGTTTTTTGTTTTGTTATTGTCATAACGGTTTCCTTTGTAACGTTCCAAGTTATAGTTAGACGCTGACGATAGAAAGTTTCTTATTATCACCACAGGGAATGAAATAGGTTATTTATTGCGCCTTTTTATACTGATAACACAATTAAATCGTTCCAACAAACATTTCCAGACGATTTGCGCAATATTTATTTACTTTTATTGAATATTCAAGCATCTAATAAAAAGTCATGTGATCAGTCAGATTTGGCGTGAACGCTTCCCAGAAAGTCACAAATGTCACCACTCTTTTAGCATTCAATATTGGACTTTAAGGTCACCTAAATCTGGTAAAAAGCACTTATCGGGACTACCTTTATCTGGTCTTTGCGATTTGATTTTTGTTCCTCTAAGCGTGTTTTGTTCGCGGCGTACAACTTGCCCGATGTACATATTGATCAAACTTCTGCAAAAACAAACTAAAAAGGTAATAGACCTTAGCAATCTTCCGTCATCGAACAAACAAGGATCTCCCATGGATAAGAAGCAAAACACACCATCGATTTGTCCTTTTGCACATGGTGCAAATACGTCGTCAGAGCATAGCGAGCACCAGTGGTGGCCAAATAGCCTGAACTTAGACATATTGCATCAGCACGATACGAAAACCGATCCGATGGATGCCAATTTTGATTACAAAAGCGCATTTAACAGCCTCGATTACCCCGCCCTGAAAAAAGATCTCGAGCAACTTATGACAGACTCGCAGCCATGGTGGCCCGCCGACTGGGGACACTATGGTGGGTTAATGATCAGAATGGCATGGCATGCTGCAGGCAGTTACCGTGTTGCGGATGGTCGCGGTGGCGCAAACACGGGGAATCAGCGCTTTGCTCCACTAAACAGCTGGCCGGACAACGGAAACTTAGATAAAGCGCGGCGTTTACTTTGGCCGATTAAAAGAAAGTATGGCAATCGTATTTCTTGGGCCGATTTAATCGTGCTGGCGGGCAATGTTGCTTATGAGTCGATGGGATTCAAAACCTTTGGCTTTGCCGGTGGCCGAGAAGATATCTGGCATCCAGAAAAAGACACCTACTGGGGCAGCGAAAAAGAGTGGCTGGCTCCCTCAAATAACCAAAACAGCCGTTATAGCGGCGAACGCGATTTAGAAAACCCGCTTGCCGCTGTGATGATGGGTCTTATCTACGTTAATCCTGAGGGCGTAGATGGTAATCCCGATCCGTTAAAAACAGCTGAAGATATGCGTGTTACCTTCGCTCGAATGGCAATGAACGATGAAGAAACGGTTGCGCTAACCGCTGGCGGACACACTGTGGGTAAAGCGCACGGAAATGGCAATGCCGATGAATTAGGCCCGGAGCCCGAAGGCGCGGGCTTGCATGAACAAGGTTTTGGTTGGATGAATCACAGCTCGCGTGGCATTGGCTCTGATGCGGTAACCAGTGGTATTGAAGGCGCTTGGACGACGAACCCAACTCAATGGGACAATGGCTACTTCTACTTGCTGTTCACATACGAATGGGAGCAGACCAAAAGCCCGGCGGGTGCATGGCAATGGCAGCCTATTAATATAAAAGAAGAAGATAAACCAGTTGATGCTGAAGACGCATCTAAACGCTGCATGCCGATGATGACAGATGCCGATATGGCACTGAAAATGGACCCTGCTTATCGTAAAATTTCAGAGAAGTTTTATGCCGACCCCGACTATTTTAACGATGTTTTTGCAAGAGCGTGGTTTAAGCTTACCCATCGCGACCTTGGCCCAAAAAGTCGTTATCTAGGCCCTGAAGTCCCTAACGAAGATCTACTTTGGCAAGACCCCGTCCCCAGCGTTAACTACACCCTAAACGACAGTGAAATTAGCGCACTCAAGCAACAAATTCTAGCAACCAATGTGACGCTTTCAGAATTAGTAGCCACCGCGTGGGATAGTGCTAGAACGTTTAGATATTCCGATTTTAGAGGGGGTGCAAATGGTGCAAGGATCCGCCTAGCCCCGCAAAAAGATTGGCTTGGAAATGAGCCGGAGCGTCTAGCGAAAGTACTTGCGGTATTGGAAGCCGTACAAAGTAATTTTACGCCTACCGTAAGCATGGCTGATCTAATCGTATTGGGTGGCTGCGCTGCCGTTGAACAAGCGGCTAAAAATGCCGGAGTATCAATTCAAGTGCCTTTTACCGCTGGACGAGGCGATGCCACAGACGAGCAAACCGACATTGAGTCATTTGATGTATTAGAGCCTGTACATGACGGTTTTCGCAATTGGCAAAAACAGCACTACAGCGTAAAACCAGAAGAAATGCTACTTGATAGAGCCCAACTGATGGGGCTCACTGCCAAGGAAATGACCGTACTGATCGGCGGAATGCGCGTGCTTGGCACCAATCACGGGCAAACATCGCATGGCGTATTTACCGATAACGTTGGCACTTTGAGTAATGACTTTTTCGTCAACTTGACCGATATGGCATATCGTTGGGAGCCAAGTGGAGAGAACCTATATGAGATAAAAACACGCGATACGAATACGGTTAAATGGACTGCGACTCGCGTTGATCTCGTCTTTGGTTCTAATTCTATTTTGCGCGCTTACGCCGAAGTGTACGCACAAGATGATAGCAAAGAGAAGTTTGTCCGTGATTTTGTTGAGGTATGGACCAAAGTAATGAATGCAGACCGGTTTGACCTAAAATAACCACTTAAAAAAACCTGGGATGTGATTATCCTTTACGCTGATTTTCAGCAGCAAAGACAATCACATCCTAACCACTACATTGGTTTACACAAAACCCTAGCCAGATGCTTGCCATTGTTTCCTATCGTTATATGCTAGAAATCAATAATAAAAATGAATGCAGGGAAATTATGTTTAAAAAATCACTCATTGCGTGCACCTTGCTCGCCACGCTCAGTGCATGTAACCAAACAACTCAACAAGTTGATCAGCCGCAAACTAACCAAGTTATCTCGGACTTTAAAACCTATTCAGCAGAAACTTTTTTTGATACCACAAATATTCAAGGCAGCGCGTTTCGCCCTGATGCACAGAAAATCTTGGTCACTTCTGACGAATCGGGAATATATAACCTCTATGAAGTTGACGTCAAAACCGGTGAAAGAGCACAAATAACAGATGCCACCGATTCAACCTACCCTATCGGATATTTTCCAAATGACCCCCGCATCTTATTCACGCGAGACAACGGTGGCAATGAGCGCTTTCATGTTTTTGTCCGTGACGAAAATGGTCACGTCAAAGATCTCACGCCAGGAGAAAAAGTGAGAGCAGGTTTTGTTGGTTTTACTAACGATAACAACGCCTTTTACGTGTTAAGCAATCAGCGTGACGAGCGCTTTATGGATCTATATCGCTTTGATGCTGCCACCTACGAAAGTGAACTTATTTATAAAAATGACAAGAATTTAAATGTCCAACAGGTGAGTGAAACCGACCGCTATCTTGCACTTATCAATGCGCAAGGTAATAAAGATAGCGATCTCTTCTTACTCGACTTACATAACCCCGACGCCCCTCTCGTTGAGATTTCAAACGTGGCGCACGAGGCAAACTTTTCCGCTTCAGCATTTTCTAAAGATGACAAATATTTATACTATGGCACCGATGCCCATGGTGAATTTTATCAAAATTGGCGCTATGAAATCGCGACGGGTAAACACACGCCGTACATAGAAAAAAACTGGGACGTGAGGTTCTTATATTTCTCCGATTCCAACCGCTATCGTGTTGTCGGTGTGAACGAAGACTCTAGCGTAAAAGTCACGATCACCGATCTTAAAACAGGCAAGGACATTAAACTACCTAAGCTCCCTGCAGGTAGTATCAACAGCGTTAACTTCTCCGATGACGAAAAGCTGATGGCTTTTTATTTAAATTCGGACACCTCGCCAAATAACTTGTACGTATGGCGTGTTGGCAGTGATGAAGTTAAGCAGTTGACCTCAACCTTGAGCGACAAAATCAATACCGAACATTTGGTCGAGAGCACCATCGCTCGCTTTAACAGTTTTGATGGTTTGGAGGTGCCAGGCGTACTCTACAAGCCAAAGCTGGCTAGTTCGACAAATAAAGTGCCCGCGCTCGTATTTGTTCACGGAGGTCCCGGAGGCCAAAGTATGACGGGTTATAGTGCACTTACTCAGCATTTGGTTAATCAAGGGTATGCGATTTTCGCCGTAAACAACCGAGGCAGCTCTGGCTATGGTAAAACCTTCTTCCACTTAGACGACAAACGTCATGGTGAGGATGATTTACAAGACATCGTTTGGAGTAAAAAATATCTACAACAGCTAGACTGGGTCGATGCTGACCGTATCGGCATAATGGGCGGAAGCTATGGTGGCTATATGACTGCAGCGGCACTGGCATTTGAGCCTGAAGAGTTCAAATTGGGGATCAATATCTTTGGTGTGACTAACTGGGTAAGAACCCTTGAGTCTATTCCACCATGGTGGGAAGCATATAGGAAGTCTCTATATGATGAGTTAGGCGATCCGGCTACAGATAAGGAGCGTTTGCATCGTATCTCACCACTTTTCCATGCCAAAAATATCATTAAGCCATTGATGGTTGTGCAAGGTGCAAACGATCCTCGTGTACTTCAAGTAGAGAGTGATGAATTGGTCGAAGCCGTTCGTTCAAACAATGTGCCTGTCAAATATGTGTTATTTGACGATGAAGGGCATGGATTTTCGAAAAAGGAAAACCGTATTGAGGCCTCTCAAGCCTATCTCGACTTTCTTAAAAAGCACCTTTAACAAATAGGCTGCTGGATCCGAGTATCTAACTTCTGGTTATTTAGCTCGGATCCGAACTGCTTACTTATAGTCCCCTGTGCGCAAAAATACATCGTGAGATAAGGCTAAATAGTATAGCTCAGCACGCGCTAAGCTCGGCAACTATCCAATCCCGAAACGCCTTTAATTTAGGCCACTCAAAGTGACGCTCAGGTGCGACCAAGAAATAGCGATATTCACACAACCATGCAAAGTCGGGATAGATTTCTAACTGGCCAAGCTCTAAAGATTGATTCACCAAACGTCGACGTAACAAAGAAAACCCCTGCCCAGCCACTGTTGCCTGCTGCACCAATGCCGCATTATCAATTTTGAGATTACTGAATGTATGACCACTTAAACCCAATTGCTTGTTTAGCTCAAGCCACGCATGTTCATTATCTCTACCTTCGTCATAAATAAAATTGAGCTTTGATAGCTGCGCTCGCAGCGGTTTGTTTGGGTCAATTAATCCAGGGCGGTAGGCAAGAACTAACTCATCCTCCGCGATGAGTTCGCTTTTCAGTCCCGGATAGTTACCAAATCCAAAGCGGATCCCAATATCGATATCGTCGTGGTTAAAATCGGCGAGTTGCTCGGTTGGATCAATACGCAGCTGGAAGTCTGGTAATGCTTTGTTGAAGCTCGCCAATCTAGGCAAAAGCCAACAAGTAGCAAATGAAGGCAAAACCGACAAGTTAATGGTGTTTGGGTTAGGATCTGATTTTAACGTCGATAGACCCATTTCTATTTGCCCAAAGGCCTTGTGTAAGTAAGGCAACAAGTCTTGCCCTTGCTGAGTTAGTAATACCTTTCTTGTTTGTCGTTCAAATAACATACAACCAAGCTGTTGCTCAAGGGTTCTTATCTGTTGACTCACGGCAGCTTGAGTCACAAATAAGGCTTCCGCCGCCTGCTTAAAACTGCCTAATTCCGCCGCCGTTTTAAAATACCAAAGTCCTTTGAGTGGAGGTGATTTCATTCGCCATCTTACTTAATTAAAACTTAACTATAGGTCAGAATTTCTAGTTTGTCAGTTTTATGAATGCACACAATACTTAGCAGTGAAATCAGAGACGGAAGGAGTCTTTATCATGAAATACGCAATTATTCTTGCATTTCCTCTAGCAGCACTCGCATCAACATCCGAGCAGGTACAAACTGAAAAGGTATTTACTGATGCGGGATACCCCTACAAAAACTTAATCATGAAGGCCGAAAAAGTGGAGCTTGTTTATTCAGAAGAGCAAAACAAAACGACCTGTCGAGTTAAAGTCTATAGCGGTGATGTACTTCATGAAGGGGAGCCTATGGAGATATCGGCTAAAACGTTTTCAACCGATCCCGTCAAGGGCTGTCTTGCCCGACAAAACGCCAAACACATTTTAAGTTTGCTTTAATATAAGCAACCCGAAATCAGAATAACAACTTGTGCGCTAGCAGTTGTTATTCTTCTGTTAGTTTCAGTTAAGCAACCTGATTGATAAGTTGCTGCCGCTTGAACCAAAAAGGCGCGTCACACCAACGTTTTTCCTTATTATAAAACTGTTGCTTTAGCGCTAAATACTGATCAAACTGATGTGCTAAGTCTTGTTGATATACTTTGCTGCTATGCATGAATGCATGAGATGTTTTGGTATTGCCGATAATGGCTGCCGCTTGGCACCCCGATGTCATGGCAAACCCTAATCCCATAGAAGAAATAGGGTCAAACGCACAAGCCGCATCCCCCACAGGTAAATAATTTTTGAGATGAGCAAAACTGCTAAAATGACTCCCGGCGGGTCGGATCCATAGGTTTTCGTCGACCATCTTTGCATCCACTACCCGCCGTGACATATATTTACTGCTACCTAAGTGCGCTTGCCACTGCGTCAGACGATTTAGGCGCTGCTTTGAGAGCAATTCAAAATCACTGAAATACGTTACAACTAACATATCGTTAGAAAGCGCCGCACTGTACCACCAGCCAAATTCATCGCTTTCAATTAATTGCAGTTGTTCAAGCGCCCCCCGCTTTACTTTAAAGAAGGCACCAACCCCAGTTAGTCTGTCATATTGCTGAACTGCCGCTCCTAGAGATTTGCCAATAGGCGAATTACGCCCTGACGCATCAACTAGATACTTGCAAACAATGGTAAACTGACCATAGTCAGGATGACACACCACCACTGAGTAACAACCGTCTTGTAACTGAGTAATTGCTTTGCTTTTAGTGCGCGGGAATACCGTACCACCGCGCTGGATAGTGCTTTCGAGCAAGGTTAGATCAAATATCTCGCGATTAATTTGATAGGTTGCTCTGTCTGGTGCAAAAATCGCGTGACGATTAGCGGATTGCTCACTTCCCCAAAATGCACTATTACCTTGAGTTGAAGTAAAACAGTGCGGACCGAAATCCGCTCTGCCTATCTGCAAATAGTCCAATACCGAAAACACACTTGCAGATACACTTTCGCCAATTCTTAATTTTTGTAAATCAGACTGCTCGATTAAAATGACTGATAGGTCTGTGTGATTGAGCAAGTTTAATGCGGTGCTAGCCCCTGCAGGGCCAGCACCAATTACTAGCACATCACATTCGTGAGTACCATTCATATCCATTACCGTCTTGTTCGAGTACCACTGCGAGGCACTTTTTTCGCAGCTCGTTTTTGCGTAATTGGCTTCGCCATTTTTTCTTCAAGCCCTTTTAATATTGCTTTGGCCTTAGAGCACCCGCAAGACAAGTGGCTTTTAAGGTCATCAGGAATATAAAACACCGGAATATCGGTTCCGTCGTCTTGGCAATTATTCGTAATATCGGAGACAGGCACATCTTTATACGCAAACAATTGGTGATTACGTTCGATTTCCGTGAAGTAAGGGAAATTCGGTTCATCACTATTTTGATTGCGGATAAAACCAAGTGCCGACCAATGCTCAACCATTTGCACAAAACTATTGATACCACGTGCATAGTTGACTTGCTGGCCTGCAGGCAGATGGGTAAGTGATTGATCATCAAATTGATTCGTCAATACATCCCAAGGGCTTTGTGGTGGCCACCAGTAACTATAGTAAGTTGGGGCTGCTGGCACCATTTGCGGATCGTCTTCCGTGCCGACGTTCACTTTATTCACCGTTGGCTCGGTAAAGTTCACATTTTGAATAGTACAGTTGAAAAAGTCTGCTTGCCACGGGCATGCCATGCGCTTGGTTAAATCTCCAGGCTGACAACCACCACCTTCGCACTCATCACGCTCAGCATCCAAGCCGCTCGGAAAGCCATTACCCATACTTTGATCTTTGATGATATAAGGCGCCGCGTACACAGCTGGATTTTGTAAACTCCAAGTGACTTCTATCCCTGGACACATAGGTAAGCCAACGCAATTACCCACGCTACCTTGATCCGCATAAAATACGCCAAACTCATCGACTGCGCTCTTTGGCGTTGAAGGTTTAACACTTGAAAAGTTACCTGCAGCCCACTGACTCAGTAAGAAATATTGAGTCTGCGTTAACGTTAAAAACTTATCGACAATATTGTCTTCAGCGTTGCTCACCGAGTTACTGCCAGAGTTCATTGGCATCAGTGGTAAATTACCCTCAATACCATACTCGAAGAGTTGCTGATTGGTTTGCTCGTTTGGCGGAGTTTGCTGCACTGTGGCTGGGTCAACTGGCTGCCTAAAGTACTTAAAGTAAGCCTGACGATTGGCTTTGTTATCTTCAGAATTGTCTTTAAAATCAAAAATATTGGAAACAAATGCCGACATAGATTGGACATTTGATACCCACTGATAACGGCTAATACGCTGGATAATCGGCTCAATATCTTGGTAATAATTTGCCTGATAAGAAGACTGATATTCACCATTGCTGTATAGCTCAGGACATAAGTTTTGTTCACGCACCGCAACGTCAAACATAGTATCACTGAGGTTGGAGATATTAACGATTTCCGGTGCAAAATCCGGAGAGCCAACAATTACCCAAGCAGAGAGCTGCAAGGTTTTACCATCGTCAAACGTAACCGTGCAATACACAGTCCCGTCCGCAATATCATCATGCCACGTGTCCGCACCACCGTAAGATTCAAGAGGCAGGTTACCACCCGCATTCCCTTTACCGCCAAGTACCACTAGGCGGCCTTCGTTATCGGTTAAAATATCTCCGAGCGACTTTATTTCAGTGCCTTGGCACGGTTTAGGAGGGAAACTAACCGGATATCCTGCAGGCGCACTGGCGGCGTCAAATTCAGCTTTTGCATTTGCGCCAGATATCGTTCTTGGACCTGGATCAATAATTAGGCTTCGACGATCCGTTGCATCCGCATTACGCCAAGGCGTGTTGCGATTGCTATAACTATTATCTTGACCATAAAGTAAGTTGCCTTGTAGTTCATTAAACTCATACCATGCCGCCTTTTTATTCGCGACGTGTACGGTCCAACTAATTGATTTAACGTTATCGCTCGATAACGTTAGCTCATTGTTATTTTCGTCAATGATTTTAAAGGGTTGGCCCTGCCTGCGGATCCGGCCTTCTGCATCTTTAAACTGACTAACAGGGCTGTCTATCTTATTGCCCCATTCATCGGATTCAAATGGTAAACCGCCTATTTTGTCTGGTGCTAAATAAAACTGACCATCGCTATTACCGAGTCTTGCGACACCGACAGAGGGGTGAAGTGAATAGTTCATATTTATATCCTTTAGATATAGTAACCACGGCACAAAACAACACACTTGTTAACAAAAAACACTTAAGTATGCGCTAACTTTCGCTTAAATTGAGTCCCAGCTAAGTAGAGTAACTGTAGCACCAGCAAGAAAATGTGCATATTTCACTTCATTACAGAACATATAACATGAACAAAATAACCATCAACCACATGATATTAAATGAAAAATATTTTCATCATTTTTAAACCATGTAAGAACCTAACACTCAAAAAAACAAATCAGGTGATTAGAAAACTTATTCGTTACAAACAAAAATTAATTGAAACATTTATTTCACAAACTATAATCCTTGTCCCTCAGTTGAGTAAAAACATTATTTTTTGCTTTTAGTTTTCAAGGAGTAGATATGAAAATAAAGCCTCTCACATTTGCACTAGGACTTGCATTAAGCAGCACAGTTCAAGCGTTCACCCAATTTGGTGGACAAGGGATCATGCCCATGGGACATGAATGGTTAACCCGCACCGCAGCACTCGAAGTGCTGGATGCCGAACATATTATCGAACCAGATCCCAACGACCCCAGACACGCTTGGCGCTATGGTCTGGCAAAGAACACCGCGCTACATACCGCACAAGATGAAATTACTCGACTTCAGTCCCAGTTAAACAACAACCCGCTCTATGAACCAAGATACGACAGTGTGAATTCCGCCATTGTCGGTGAACGTTGGGTTGATATTGCTGGATTTAACGTCACCAACGCCAGTACCGATCCTACCGGCCCAAACTGCTTTAGCGCAGTCTCGCAAGAACCGGCTGACATTCAGCTAGATCACTTTATGCGCCGCTATGATGATATTGCAGGCCAAGGTGGTGTAGATGCAGCTTATCGCGCGCAAAAACGCTTTGTTCAACATTTTATTGATGCAGCCATGGCTGAGGAAAAGCGCCTCAAAGTATGGGATGGTGGTGGCCACGCCGCACTTGCGGAAGTAGATCATAATTACTTTTTATTTGGCCGTGCCGTTCACCTATTTCAAGACTCATTTAGTCCAGAGCATACGGTAAGGCTCCCACAAGATAACTACGAAAAGGTTTGGCAAGTAAAAGCTTACCTTTGCTCTGAGGGTGCCGAGCAGCATTCGCACGACACCAAAGATGTGCTTAACTTCAACAGTGGCGATGTGATTTGGCAGGCGAATACACGCTTAGAGTCTGGTTGGCAGTCTTATCGTATTAGTAGCATGAAACCGGTTGCGATTGTCGCGCTGGAGGCCAGTAAAGATCTCTGGGCTGCGTTTATTCGCACAATGGCAATACCAAAGGCACAAAGACGTAGCGTAGCGGAGCAAGAAGCACAGCGACTAGTACAAAACTGGTTGTCGTTTGACGAGGCCGCTATGCTGGCTTGGTATGAGGACGAAAGTAAACGTGACCATACTTATGTACTTGCCCCTAATGAGTCAGGAAAAGGGAAGTCGCTTGAAGCCTGTATGGTGGAGCTAAATGTAGGCACAACGAACCAAGCCGAGCGTGTTGCACAGCTAGATGCAGAACGAAACCAATGTCTTTTTAATATCGAAGCCGAACCTGGTTTTGAAGATCTTAACGACCCACACTTAGATATTCCCTACAACTGGCGCTGGAAATCTCTAACCTGGCAAACGCCACCAAGCGGCTGGACATATCCGCAGTTAAGTGCAGATACGGGTACACAAATCACGATAAAGTCGCCGGTAAATAACCAGTATTTAGCAGCACAGACCCTGAGCAATCACACCCGAATTACCTTTAGCCCAACTGAGCCTCTCAATTTAATTCAGGTAACCAATGCACAGGGTCAGCACTATTTTAGAGCCACTCAGGCCCCTTCACTTTTTTTAAGTTACAGCAGCAAAAGCGCAGGCTATCTCAAACTCGTAGGCTCCCCTAAACAAGCACTCTACTCGTTGATTTATCAAGGTGGTGTGTGGAATATCAAAAATCAATTTTGGCAGCAATATATTTGGTTTAACCAAGCGCAAAACCAACCTGAGTTAAATCGCCATGGCGAACCGGACCAGTTATCCGCTAAGTGGATGATTGAAGGCATATAACTTAACACAACCCCCAACCAGCAGGCCCTATCTAATTTAGGGCCTTTTCCTAAATAACCTGAGCTGCGGATAATTAATGCCTTTCTAGCAGCCAGTTTTAGCGCTAACTGCGTTGAATTCACTTCCAATAGCCAGCTATTGGTGCGTAAATTCGCCTTGCCTACAGGATGTAGGTACCTTAGCGAGAGCAGGACGCGGAAGCGGTGTTTTCCCTAAAACTTGCTGGCTAAACAAGGAAAAAACTAAGTTGTGCTTTAGCAACAATGAGTTGGAACATTCCTTATCCAAACCTCAGGTTAAATAGACTCACTCAGCAAGCCTGAAACAAAGTACAATTAACTTTTCTTACGCAGCCAAAACAGGCTTCCTTCAACGCTTAACCAGGCTTTTTTTCCACCAAAATCTATATAACTTAAGACTTCTTCTTTTGAACCCAATGTGTAGCCATATATCTCTTTTTGTTTGGTCTTTTCTTGACCTGTAAGCATCTTGATAAAGTGCTTATTGTACCCTTTGATTGTTGCTTTTAGCTCATTCAAGGCTTTGCTCTCGCCATCCTGCGCAAAACGCATCAACGCCTCTGCAGATAGCATAAAAATACTCTCTTCTTCATATTCATCGAGGCAAGCTTGTAGTTTATCCCACTGTTTTAAGATCACTAAACCGTTCACATACAGGTATCGACAGGCCTGATTGTCGTTAGGATTAAGTCGCAGCAGCACGTCTAACTCATCAACCGCCTCTTGTACTCTGTCTGCCCAAAAGTAAATCCACGCTTTATGGTAACGAATAAACATATAAGGTCTGGTTTCGTGGATAAGCCAAAAATTGCCTTGATTTTCCTCAATATAATCAGGCGTAATAAAGTCTTGTTCTTCATTATGAATAAACTGGTCAAGTAAAGGGATTGAATCGATGTGAGTCAATTTGAGTAAGTTCTCTATCAGTGAGTTTCTTATCTCTTCTTGTTCTTCATCAAAATCTTCTTCAAATTCAAACGCTCCGAACTCGTTGTCTAATTCAGGATCCCAAATTAAAGTATCCCCTAACTCCATAATCGCGCCTGCCAAATAACGCTTTACGTCATGAGCCTCTCGCTCAAAAGGCATCATAGGCTCAGCGTGTGAAAACGCCTCCTTTGCTGCATCTAAGCTAGTAAACCCGGTGAGCTGTTGTTGTAATTCACTTACCGCACCTTTCTGCTCTAGTGACAAGTTCTCAAAAGATACTTTATCCAACGCCTTAAGCAGACCAAAACAAAAGCTCGGTAACGGAGCCCCCTTTGCTAATGATGCAGCAAAGTCTTGCTTAGAGAGCGCACACTCTTTTGGCAACTTATAAGTTTTTCCATCCAAGCTTGAAACGCACTGCTCATGCAAATCCATTAAGGCCTCTAACTGAGCACGGTAAATAACCGTGTAATCACCAAAGAGCTCAGGCAACCACTCGTGTACTTCAGCAATATCATTAATGGCAACTTTGCCAATCAAATAGCCTTCAACAAAATAATAATCCGGTTGATGCTGAGTATCTTGAGAAAAGGCATTAACTGCTTTGCGTAACGCACTTGGAGTCATATTGAATATTCCTTTAATAATTGGGTAGGTAGGAGCCGCTTTATGCGGGGTTCTCTACATAAAACATCGCGGAATAAATCCGCTCCAGCCACACTAGCCCCTCTGGTGGGAGCCGCTTTACGCGGCGATCTCTACATAAAACATTGCGGAATAAACCCGCTCCAGCCACACTAGCCCCTCTGGTGGGAGCCGCTTTACGCGGCGATCTTTGCGTCAAGCTCAGGATCACAATCTTTGCGGTTCTACTGGGCTTTGTATAAAACTGGCGAATCTATCAACTATGTTTGGATAATGCGCACGTAACAGAGCTTGTGACTCTCGGTTACTCAAAGCACGACATCGCTCAGTTTGCTCTTGCAGCATCAACTTTTTCAAACTCAGTCTCCCAGTCGTGGTAGACATCAAAAAATGGATGGCCGCCCAACTACTTTTATACATCAGCTCAGAGTTGTAATACTTCCACTTGGATTCTGCATTGATAAGCTCATAAGGCGATAACACTCGCCCTGTAATATAACCGCGATGTAATCTAGCTTGATTTGGTGCAACAGTGCCAACCTGCATCGTCACTTTTACGGTTTGAAAATAGCCTGCAAGTCCCTCATTTAACCAACGCGGCGTATATCCAATCACAGCCTGATTAATAGCGTGCACCGCTTCATGAACAGCGGTTTGCATCGTCGCATGATGATTTCTCTGCTCGACCAAAGCAAGGTTGTATCTACCCAAGTAGAGACCGACACTTCCCTCTGGATTGCCACCATAGGATTTAACCACTCGCTCATATTCGCGCCGATTAGGTAGCACCTTGATCCTGAGCGTCACCTTTTGCATCGCATCCAAACCAACAATACTGGTATACCCTCTAAATACGGCATTCAGTTTAGCGCTCAAGGTGTTTTTAAACTTTTCCGTGATATTTGGACCGGAAATATTGAGGTCGAAAAAATCAAGAGCACGATTACGCTCTGGCTGATAATGCTTAGCCGCAGAACTCGGCTTTTTATCCGAGTAATTCGTAATGCCTCTTTCATCAACCCAAGTGTATATCCCATTCTCAACTCGGTATTTGATTCCCTCAGCTTGCTGAGAAACACAGCGACCAAACTGTCTTAAACTCGTTTGATGGTCATAGGTATCCCCGTTTGGTGACTGAATTGAACTTGGTTGTTTGAACTTTTGCTCTGAAACCACAGGCGCATTATTTAATTCGGTTTTTTGGTTTCTTAGCATATTGGTTATCTGAGGCTGTATCTGAGTAAACCAAAACTCACGGCCATCAAAAAAGAGAAACAACAACACAGAAAACACAACTAAACAGGCCTTAAAAATAGCCTCCTTCCACTCGCTCCAAGCGCCCTTCATTCCTTGACCCTCAATCCTATTTTTTATTGAAATATCGTGATAGTGAGAATAACCAAGCTAAACTTCCGCAGTTAGAAACCGCTTTACGCGACGATCTCTTGCACTCCATTACAGAGAACCAATCCCTCACACAACCTTTCGACGCTGCCAAACCCAGCAAAGCGCCAAAGCAAATACACCGCTTGCATAGGTCACATACAAAGGCACTGAGGTGTCGGCATCCTCAGCATACATAAACACACTCGACATCACCCAAGCTGCAACTGCACCAATCAACAGCCATACCGCCGCAGAATACAACTTATACACCGGCGCACTTATATAACCCGACAGCACCACACAAGCCGCTGCAACACCGCCTATCACCGGCTTCTTCCACCAGCCCGCATACTCCGCCAACATCCCGGCCAAGGTTGCTGACACGACAAAAGTCACGATGACGATCATAATAGACAGTAAAAATTTAAGGGCTTGGTTCATACTCTACCTTTCTAATTTGGTTCGCTAGGTAACTTGGAGACTAGACAATAATAAGGTAACTGACACAATGTATGAAATAAATACGGTGATGGTGGAAAGACACAAAACTTTTATATGTTCGAAACTACTGTCTACAAAAGCTGCGATTAATTCAACCTCTCTATCTGTAAAAGTGTCAGGCTCTCGCCATTTCTTATATTAGGTTAATTCTCCTATTCCCACACTTTTGGCAAAAAACTGGTTTGTTAATCTATTCTCTAAGATAAACTTCGGTCTAGCCAGTTAAATCTGTGCTCCCATAGAATGGAAGTTCTAATCGAAGTGTGGAATGTACGCAAAGTCTAAATCGCATACAGGAACAAGCAAGCGGTGAGAAAGGTAGCTCTACGAGGTACTAATAAAATTGCAATAATAAAGGCCGCAAATGCGACCAAATACTTACTAAAGTGCGATCGGAGGACACTGTCACCGACAGGCTGTTAGTTGTTCACGCAAGTGACGGTTTCAAGCAGTTCATAACACTGATTTTTTGAACCGCTGTCTTTTTGAACCCACTTGGTGCCACCGTCATAACGTGCAAAAGTAGACTCATCTTCACCACATTTAGTGGTAAAACGAACCGCATCATCAAACCCGTTGATATGGCAATAACCATACGCATTGTATGCACTTGCCCATACATCTAGCTTTACCGTGCTATTTGCATACACGCTTACATCGTGTAATACCACTTCAGCAGCCACAGAAGAAAACGCACACGTGCTCAACGCCGCAGCAATAATCAGCTTTTTCATTTCATAATCCTTTTACTTATTTTTAGAATTTGGTTTGTGGGCAATTTGTTACCCACATTGATGATAAAATATTCTGATTTAAATTTTGCTGCATAAATATGAATAAAAAGTTACTTACATTTTCTGCTCACCGCCATTCTCGCTACTATTTTATGCACACTTTGCTATGCTGCTAATATATACAGGAGCATCTCTATGACGCAAAAAGGCCACTGGTTAACCAGCAAACAAACCCAAAAGTTACTAAAGATCAGTGGCTGCGAGCTGATGCATCGCCGTGAGCGCGGGCAGTTAAAATACCAAAAGCGCGGACGCGCCTATTACTATTATTTTGAACATGTCGACCCAGCTAAACTTTCTTGAATATAAAAAGCTTGTTAAAGCAATTAAGGTTGGCAAGCAACTACCTTTAGTAACGTATGTAAGCTTTCATAGTCTCAACAAGATCAGTTACATATGCGCCAATGACGATACTGGTTATAAAAACGGTAAAAGCAATCAATTTATTAAATGAAAATAAAGCCGCTTTTTTTACTGTGTTGTTGTGACGCTGAGCCATCCATTTGTTTGCGTGTCCTAGTTACTAAAGTTTTGAAATACAATCAAAGTTTTTATCGATAAATAAATTTACAATCCATCTACATAGAGCTCAAGCTGTAATCTATCATCCGTTATGTTGATAGAGAAACCTATCTGGTTGCTAATAAATACCAGCTCTTCTTTGACGCTGACAGCTCATACCTACCCTGCGCTAGTTCTCAGAGAGTCTCAACACCTCCCTCAACCGCGCAAACGTCACAAACTCATCGGTGGCTTTCATTACTGCATACTCAGGGTTTCTTGCCACAAGTAAGTAGGTTACTTCACCTTGCGCATCAATCTGTTTTCTTACATCTCGTAGTAAAAATTGTTCGTCGCCAGCTGTGTCAAAGCGCTCGATGGCGATAGTGGTATTGGTAATTGACCCTGCATTGCTTGATGTGATCCGTTCAAGTAATAACAAGTCCCCATCGACGATAGGGTGCTTCCCACCATTCATAGAATTGCCACTAGCATGAGCTAAGAAATGTTTTTCAGGGTCGACTTTTCCACACCCCGGAGGTGCAGGCACGAAGGACATTTCGCTACTGTCACCTGTTTTAAAGTGACCACAAGCAATTTGTAAGTTAGGAAAATATTGCAGCTGTACCACGTTCTCCACAACATCTGTGCTTTGAAGTTGGTTTGGTATCACACCATCTGTCACCGTCTGTGTACTTTCGGGTTCGGCTAGCCTGTCACGTTTGGTATGAAGATATCTAGCAAGGCGATAGCGGCTTAACTCCAATATACAATCGGTCAGTTGTTCAATATCTTGCGTTTTAACTTCAAGGTTTAGTTTGAACTGTGCTTCTTCAATGGATTGATTTGGTGCTTGTTCAATTGAAAACCAGTGGTGTGCTTTTCGCTTATGCACAGGCTTTTTTGCTTCCGTGAAAGCGTTAATCGGATTATCGAACCAATAATTGAACCAAGCTTTACTGCCTTTGCTTTTGCTTCTGTCCTTTTCTGATATGTCTAGCTTGCTTAGCTGAGGATAGTGCAAAAGTACATCATAGCTCTTATCTGCCAGTGCCCTTAACGTGGGAGGATAAGCTATACCATCGAGCTGAACAAAGGCTTCAAGCAAAATGGCTTTAAAGCATTTTGTCATGCTAGTCACTTCGACAGCCTCTTTTAAAAACACCTTGTAGGGCGCAAGCCACTCAGCTGAAATACTACTAACGCTCTTTGCTTTTACAACGAGTTCAAACCAACTTCCGTAGGGTTTTATTTTCTTAAACTCACCATACTCATGGAAAAACTCACAAGCATCAGGCGCATGACCTAACTGCTCTGTTAGATTTTGATAATCATCAAGAGCCGTGGTTCGCTGTTCTTTAGCGAGTTGCTGCCAAAAGTCAGTAATTTCTAGGTCGTAATTTACAAAACACCCTTCAGGTAGCTGAACTACTTGGTTGTCTTTACTGAATTTAGCAACTAAGTCTCTAGGCGAGTGTGTACCAAAAAGTGCATAAGGCTTGTTCAAAAAACTGTGGTGGTTACCAATAAAATCTAATACCACCAAATGCGTTTTCTGTTGATGGATTCTCAGTCCACGACCTAATTGCTGTAAGAATAAAACCTTTGATTCACTGGGCCTCAGCATCATCACAGTGTCGATACTGGGTAAGTCAGTGCCCTCATTAAACAGGTCAACACTAAAAATAATTTGTAGTTTTCCAGATGCTAAATGCGCGAGTGCTTCACTGCGTTTTATGCTTGACTTTCCATGTACTGAAGCCGCTTTAATTCCCGCTTTATTGAAGTAGTTTGCCATGTAGTCGGCGTGTGCGGTCGAAATACAAAATGCCAGCGTGCGTGTTTGCGCAAACTGTTTCCAGTGCTGTAAAGCATGCCTTGCTCTTTGCTCTGTGGCAAATTGGTTGTTTAGACTGGTTGGATCAAACTTGCCGTTACGCCAAGGAATTGCGGTATAGTCAACGCTTTCGTCCCAAATACCATAATAGTGAAACGGCACGAGCGTTTTGGCGTCAATCCCCTGCACCATATTCCGCTCATAGACGAGGTTGTTGTCACACAGACTTAAAATATCGGCTTGGTCAGTTCGCTCTGGTGTAGCTGTTAAACCAAGTAAGAATTGCGGCTCAAAATAAGACAGCAAATTTCGGTATAATTTACTACTCGCGTGGTGAAACTCATCAACAATAATGTAGTCAAAGTAATCTGCTGTAAACTGCCTCAAGCTCTCTGTTTTACCAATGCTCTGCACAGAGGCAAACAAAAAGTCGGCATCACTTTGTTTTTGCTTACCGGTATAAAACCCTGCGGTACAATCAATTAATCGCGTAAACGTCTTAGCCGCTTGCTTGAGAATTTCTTCTCTATGTGCCACAAATAGGACTTTTTTAGCGCCTACTTGTTGAACATCAAAAGCAGCAAGCCACGTTTTTCCCATTCCTGTCGCTAATACCACTAAGCCTCTTTTATAGCTTTGTGCTCTTGCGTTATTCAGTTTTTCTAAGGCTTCTTGCTGCTCAGGTCTAGGGCTAATCGGTTCAATATCTATATCAGCAACAACATTACTAACAGTTTTGAACTGTGGCTTCTTACGGCGTTCTTGATAGTGCTGTATCCATGGGTAGCTTAAACATGCGGTTTGAGGGTGAGTAAATAAACTGGCAAACGCAGCCTTAAACTGCAAAAATGTTGCCTTGTTATTACCACTCTGACTGGCTATAAAATCATGGCGAAAACACCACTCTAACCCTTGAGTTAGTGCCACTGCACTTATATTGTTTGAACCAATAAACGCACTCCCCTCATAAATTTGACCATCTTCACCTTTGGTTTTGGTGAAAATGTATGACTTCATATGGAAACTCTCATTTCCGCGAGTTTCATATACTCGTAGATCAGCCCCTAAAGTCTGTAGTGTCATCAATTCTTTAAGTGCGAACGGACAAGTAAAGTCTAGGTAATCCGACGTAAGTAGCTTTAAGGTAGTGCCGTTTGCTAGAGCGTCGTACAACGCATCAAAAAGTAAATCAAGACCAGATCGCTGAATAAATGAAACGGTAATTTCAACCTCATCAGCTTGTTCTATGGCATGGAGCAGTGCAGGTAACAAGGGGTCATCCCCCCCTACATAAAGTTGCTTATTGGTGCAAAGCGCAAGCTGTCTTCCTTGGTTATTGCTGCTCACCTGATTAATCCTTCCCAAGCAGAGCGTTTAACCAAAGCTCATTATCGCGGTTAGGTCTTCTATCTTCCGTCACCCATTGCTTAATGACGTTGAGATTTAGACATGCTGTGATAACTTTTGATAACCCGTCTTCATTAAGATCTGTAAACTTGCGGCCATTGTGCTCCCGTTCACCCGCACCATATTTGAACGAAACATACAACACACCATGAGGTTTAAGCGCGTCTTGTAACTTCACAAAAACATTAGACAGGTCTTTCTCTGCCACATGTAAAAGACTAGCGCAGGCCCAAATACCATCAAAAGCAGCGATATCTTGTATCTCTTCAAAGAATTGGTGTCTCACTGGTTGACCTAGTTGTGTAGCGGCAATCTTCACTAGCTTTTCGCACGCATCCATTGCGCTAACTTCATAGCCAAGTTGTTTGAACGCGACAGCGTCGCGGCCACTGCCACAACCAGCGTCTAAAATGTGAATATGACGTTTATCACGCTTTGGTAATTCAGGAAGAAACTCCTGATAAAGCGGTTGCATGTCCACATTGAGTGTTGAGTTTGCAAATTCATCTGCATTTTGGTTGTAATAAGCGAGCGTAATTTCGGACATCTTTTACCTAACATAACTTCATTTAGTGGCGCAGTGTAAATGACGAAAAGTATAATTTCCATGTCACCATTGAAACTCTGCTAACTCACATTTGCTGTCCGTTACCAATGTGATGCCACAGTATAGCTGATCTTACTAATCTAAATGGTTAGATAAACGCTCAAACACATAAAGATCCTGTTCGTGAGCGGTTACTTCATCCTTAACCGCTGTACATATTCATTTGAAATTAGATGTAAACGAATGCTAAGAGTATTAAACCCGAAAATCCGTAAGTTTTGTAGTGATTTGCGTCAAATTTCTAAGCCTTTGCCACCAAAGTGTTAGATATTTTTTGCCAGTCCGTTAAAACTAGGGTTAATTCAAACTGTTAAAAGTAACAAATATAGATGGGCTAGCCCATTACAACGTATTACAGCTATTTTTATCACTTTACTGGCTTAGTCGGTGTTTTGCCTGTTGTTAGTTCGGTGTAGAGATACTGCGCTACCTTACCTTATATGAAGGTTTGCTTGTAGGCTGGCTATGCGAGGTGTCGATTCGGTTTACAACTTTTCCACATTCACCTACATTGGAAATGTAGCTTGAGTCTCAACAGGAAAGTGGCATGCACTTCAAAAATAAAATAACAAACGAGCGTTCTTACAATACCGGTGGCAGTGAGGCGAGTAGCCTTGAGAGCGACCGTGGGCGTATTATCAACAGTGCTGCGCTTAGACGACTGCAACAAAAAACCCAAGTGTTTCCGCTTGAGCGTAATGCGGCGGTGCGTTCGCGCTTAACGCACTCGCTTGAGGTGCAACAAAACGGCCGTTACATTGCTAAAAAAATTGTTGATGCGCTGGTGCAGCAAGGTAGACAAGATTTGCTGCAATATGAAGATAAAAACGGCCAGCAAGTGGATTTGTCTGAGTGTTTGGTCACCTTGTCTGAAATGGCCTGTTTGATGCACGATATTGGTAACCCTGCATTTGGTCACTTTGGCGAGGCCGCTATCAATGATTGGTTTAAACGCTATTTGAACCAGCATCAACAGTTTGCAAAAAGTGCTCGGGCGGCGCTTAGGTATGGCTCAAAGGAGAGCAAGGCGTCTGATCTGGCGGTGCTGAATCAAGAAATGGAGTTACTGCTCGATATTTGTAGTTTTGAGGGTAACGCCCAAGCTATTCGCGTTATTCATACGCTTTCTCGCCTTAATCTTACCTATTCACAGTGTGCCACTGTGATGAAATATACCCGCTGCGCAACCACACCTAAATCAACCGTAGCCATTGATAAATCTTATCTGCAAAAGAAAGCAGGATACTATTTTAGTGAAAGTGATTTTGTCAGTGAGCTGTGCGACAAATTGCAGATACAAGTGGGCAATCGCCACCCGGTGACTTATATCATGGAAGCGGCTGACGATATTGCTTATTGCCTTGCTGATATGGAAGACGCTGTAGAAAAAGGCATTATTAGCGTAGATGAGTTAACAGGCTGTTTAATAGAGGAATATCAAAATATCGCCGCTGGATTTGGGATCACCGACGACAAGCTGTTAGAGCTTATGAGTAAAAAGCTGCACTACGCTAATGACAAAGCCAGCAAGCATATGGCGAATTTTGATAATGAATTTTTTATTTGGCTCCGCGTGGGGTTGTTGCACCCGCTTGCAGAACATGCAAAAACGCGTTTTATCGATAATATTGATGCAATCTACGAAGGGAGTTTTAACGCTTCGTTACTGGAAGATAATAGCCACCTTCACGCTATTGTAAAGTCGTTGAAAACAGTGGCGGCCAACAAGGTATTCTCGAATAAAGAAGTCGAGCAGTTGGAGCTTCAAGGTTATAAGATCACCTGCAGCATATTGAATGAATATCAGCGAGTGCTTGATTTACACGCCGACGAGTTTAACGCAGCATTAAATGGCGAACATGACTTTGCGATAGAGTCGCGATTGATTAATCGAATTTCCAAAAAGTATGTTGCGGTATACCGCGAAACGGTCGCGAAGCTTAGTGAGGCTGAGCAAGCCGAGCCGATTTTTGAGTTTTATTACCGTTGCCGTCTTATTCAGGATTTTATTAGCGGTATGACTGATCAGTTTGCTTATGATACCTATCGTGCCTTGACCGCATTGGATTGAGGTTAATGGTTGAGAGAGTGAGCGCGCGATTTTGTTGAAAATCTCGCCGCATAAAGCGGTTCCTACACATGGTAGTAAGCGGATTTATTCTGCTAAAACAGATGTCTGTCGCGGCGTAAAGCCGGCGCTACGAGTGAGGTAAAAAAGGTAGAGAAATGATCGCCGCGTGAAGCGGCTCCTACACATGGTAGTAAGCGGATTTATTCAGTTAAAATAGGTGCCTGTCGCGGCGTAAAGCCGCTGCTACGAGTGAGGTAAAAGGTAGAGAAATGATCGCCGCGTCCTAAGCCGGTGGCAATAAAAAGAGGTGCAAATTGCACCTCCTTTGAGTTTTGCAATCTAGTAGTACTTTACATGGATATTAAAACGTCACGTTTACACCAAACCAAATATTGCGGGCTTTGTCTTTTACGTTGTAGTCGTCGCTAAATACGACTTCACTTACCACACCACGGCCGCTTAGGTATTCGTATTTACCATCGCCGTTTAAGTCGTTGTAATCTGTGCTATAAGACGTAAAGTCTTCATCTAATAAGTTATTGATACGCGCAAACACAGTAACATTGTCGTTAAAGGTGTATTTAGCACCTAAGTGCAGTAGGTTGTAGTTTTTGTAGTACATGGCTTTGTCTAGGTTGTTGTCCCAACCACGGTAACGATCAGAGCGCATTTCAGCATTTAGCGTTAGTGAAAACTCGTCTGTTACTTGCCAGTTTACCGTGGCATTTGCCATGTGCTCAGCGGTATTGGTTAGTGGTTGACCTTCTTGAGGGCCACTCTTTTGCTCGCTGTCAGTCCAGGTGTAGTTTGCGTAAAGTGAAATTGTATCGGTGAACTGGTAACGGCCTGCAAGCTCAATACCTTGGATCTCAACTTTGTCGATATTGATTTTTTGGCTATAAGTATCGTAACCAAGCTCGTCGTATACACCCAAATTCACGCATGGCTTTGCACCATTGGTTGCAGAGCAGCTCTTGATGGTGTCACCACGGGCGATTTTATCGTCAAACTCCGTTGAGAAGTAAGTGATATTAAAATTGTGGTTCTCTGTTGGGTGCGTCCAATACAATGCAACTTCGTTGTTTACACTGGTTTCTGGTTCAAGATCTGGGTTACCTGCAAACGGTGACGTACCTTGACCACCAAAGCCGGTGATACCGTTGTATAAGTCAGTCGTTTGTGGCGTTTTATAACCCGTGCTGATCCCTCCTTTTACTGTCCAATCGTCAGACAGCTCGTATACACCGTATAGACGCGGAGAAAGTTGGCTACCAAATACATCGTGGTTATCGTGACGGACACCTACAGTAACTGTTAGCGGATCGCTCAGGCTCCAGTTATCTTCTACAAATAGCGAGTACATTTGGTGTTCCTGAACGCCTTGATCAACGCCAGACTCCATACCAAATACGCCATCTTGCAATTCACCGTCAACCCACTGGCCGCCCACAACAAACACGTGATCGCCAAGTAAATCGTCAACAGGAATATCCACTCGCGCGTCTAACGTATATTGGTTGCTGTTCAGTGTACGCTTTGGACGTGGTAAGAATGTGCTTTCAGCAAGCGCTTTACGTTCTGCTTCTTCCATATCGGCATATTTACCACTGCCATCATACATGGCTTGTAGTAGTTTACGCTCTGCAACAGAAAGCGGCATAGTACGGCCATTGTTATCGGTATCAACAAACGCCAATGACACAAAGGTTTCAATATCACCAAACGTACCTTGATGCGTTAGTGACCACCAGCTTCGGTCAAATTCTTGATCCGCCGCATAACCTGCGCGTGGATTTACTACACCGCGACGGTCTTGCCAGATTGATTCGATGTTGTCTTTGGTGCCAAGCGGATAGGTAATTTTGCCCGACTCAACGTCGTAGTTTGGTGTATTATCGTACTCTTGATTTGAGATATCGTAGTCAAAAGTAACAGTGTGGTTGTCGTTTGGCGTAAATACAAACGTCGCACCAAGTTGCGTATTAGTGTTATCAACCGTTCTACCACCACTACCAAAACCAAGTTCACGATGATGCTGCTCACCATTTGGATCGATTGCAGGTGAAAACTCAGGGTTTGAAGCTTGACGCTCATAAATGCTACCGCGAGCAGAAAAGTTGAGTAAACCTTTAACCAAAGGTCCATAGATACTGAAGTCAGTGGTAATGTCATCACCAAACTGGTCGTTTGTTTGTAGGCTTCGGCCAAAATCGATGCTGCCAGTCCATTCATCTACTGACTTTTTAGTAATAATGTTGATTACGCCGCCCATCGCATCTGCGCCGTAAAGTGTAGAAGCTGGCCCCCTAATGACTTCAATTCGCTCAATGGCACTTTTAGGTGGAATATGGTTAAACGCGTTACCACCAAAGTTATTTGGGTAGATATCACCGTGGTTGTTTTGACGCTTACCGTCGATAAGAAGCAGCGTATATTCACCTGTTAAACCGCGCATACTCACGCTGCCTTGCCCGGTTTTATCTCGAGTTGTGCCAATGTCCACGCCTTCTTGGTACTTCACGGCATCAAGCAAAGTCGTATAGGACTGAGCTTGAATGTCTTCAGCTGTGATCACTGAAATACTCGCTGGTGCTTCTGGTATTTTTTGCTCAAAGCCGGTCGCAGTTACCACGATGCGCTCCATGTCCGGCTGCGCTTTTACCGAATCAGCAAAAGCAACTGGACTAAGGGCAGAAAGCACCAGAGCAGAAAGTACACCACGTTTAAAAGGCGTGTTTGTCATTGTTAATATCCCAAAATTTATTGCGTTAAAGTAAATTTTGGCGCGTACTCTAAATGGAAACTGAACAAAAGTCAAAAATATTGATAATTAATCTCATTTGCATTTTTGATTTAGATCATATTTAAGGGACGTTGTAGGTTTATTGATTTTTCTTGGTCTTGCTCATGGAGAGATCGCCGCGTAAAGCGGCGGTCATTAGAGATAGAAGTGCGGGTAAACCCACACCTACCAAATCCCCCCCTTGGTAGGAGCTGCTTTATGCAGCGATAATTAGAGATAAAATCGTGGAGTAAATCCGCACCTACAACATACTCTACCCCTTGGTAGGAGCCGCTTTACGCGGCGATAATTAAAGACAAAATCGCGGAGTAAATCCGCTCCTACAACATACTCTACCCCTTGGTAGGAGCCGCTTTACGCGGCGATCAGTAAAGAAGAGACCACCGCGTAAAGCGCTTGCTACAAGCTAAACAGTAAACTCCCTCGCATTGTCGTTGAGGCGATGGCTGGTTTGCTCTAACTGCTCAACAATGGCCATAAACTCATTCATCCGCTTAATCGCTTCTTTAGAAATATCACTCAAACCATTGATATTAGTGTTAATGTCTTCTGTCACCGATAACTGTTCCTGTGAGGCAGTGGCGACACCTTGAGTCAAGTCTTTGATTTTGCTCACCGCTTCAAAGATACTGTCGAGCACTTCGGAAGATACCATCACCTGCTCTTCCGTCGCTTGCACTTGGTGCTGGCTTTGCTGAATGGCGGTATTCGCACTCCCCGCTTTGGTTTGTAGCTGGTTGATAATATCTCGAATTTCTTCGGTGGATTTTTGGGTTCTTTGTGCAAGGGTCCTTACCTCATCTGCAACAACAGCAAAACCACGGCCTTGCTCTCCCGCCCTCGCCGCTTCGATGGCTGCATTTAATGCAAGCAGGTTAGTTTGTTCTGCAATAGCTTGGATAACGCTCACTACATTTGACACTTGGTCACTTTGCTCAGTCAACTCAGAGATAATATTCGCAGTTTCGTCAAAGCGCACTGACAAATCACTAAATTGCTGACTGGTTTGCGACATCACTTCCATCCCCCGCTGTGCTTCAAGTTCAACCTGATTGGCATAATCTGCGGTACTCACTGTACTGGACGTGACCTCATTGAGTGTTGCGGTCATTTCTTCCGCAGCCGTGGCGATGGTTTCGAGACGGGCATTTTGTTCTTCGCTTATCTCTTTATTACTGCGAATAAAATGCGCCACTTCTTTGGAAGATTGTGACATCGCGCCACCTGCTGAGCCGATATTCGTGACTGTATTTTTAAAGCTTTTGAGCATACGGTTTACGATATTGGCCACCGCTTTAATCTCTGTCGCGCCACTTTCGTCTACCGTTTTTCTAAGATCGTTTGAACTGCCAATCTCTTCAAAAGTTCTACCAAGTAACTCTATCGGTTTCACAATACGACGACGAACTAAATACACGCCGAATAAGCTGAAACATACGGTTATCACTAACATCACCATCGCCCACAAAACATAAGACTCTACAGCACTGTGGGCCTGTACAACATTTTGTTTGGTGCGGTTTTCAAGTTCAGTAAAAAACGATTCAACTGGCTTCATGATGTTGGCTTTATAGCGATGATAATCATCACTGTGGGTAAGCTTAACCGCTTTGTTCAAATCGGGCTCACCTTGGATGGTGTAATTACCGGCACTATCTTTAAACTTACCTTTTACTGCGTTCATGGCTTCGACTTCTAATGCAACAAGGCCATCGGAATTGGCTTGTGCCTCACTTAAGTAGTTGAGCTCCTTTCGGCTAAAGCCCGCCGCTTTCATGGCATCGAGTAATACTTCTCGCTGACCGTCTGGTTTTGGTTTCTCACCATAGTTAAGCACCAGATCCCAATAGATTTTATGGTAGCCTTCAGGCCTTGCCTTTTCACCATTACGAATAGCTAATACATCCATATACATCTTTTCGTATTTATCGTTGCCAGTTACCGCATAGGTTCTGCCCAATCGCGTTAAATCGTCTGAGCTTTGTCTTAATTCGTCGGCCAGTTGATAGGCTTTATAGCGGTTGTCAGCCATTTGTTCAAAATCAAGTAAGGCGTTGTACATGTTAACAACCAATAAGGTAACGATGACCACAAAAACAATAATGCCACCGAAGATAGTGGTCATGAGGATACGGATAGAGTTTAACTTCATGATTCTAGCCTTTATTGAAGCGTTCACAATAAAGACTAGTGCAGGGGTTGAGATTCTTCTAGCATAGAATTAGGAACAAACAGAGTTGACAAAGTAACAGTGAGAACCAAATCAAAAGATCGCGGGGTAAACCCGTTCCTACCATATACTCAAACTCTTGGTGGGAGCCGCTTTATGCGGCGATTATTAGAGAAAAGATCGCGGAGTAAATCCGCTCCTAGCATATACTCAAATCCTTGGTAGGCGCCGCTTTAGGCGGCGATCATTAAAGACAAGATCGCGGAGTAAATCCGCTCCTACCATATACTCAAATCCTTGGTAGGCGCCGCTTTATGCGGCGATCATTAGAGACAAGATCGCGGAGTAAATCCGCCCCTACCACAATAAACACCGCTTAAATACTGGCAGGCATACCCATGCAGCTCGCATAGTAAGTGGTCGTTGCTGGCCAATCAGAGAATACGCCGATTACGCCAACCTCTTTGGCCAATACATCTAGCACTTTAAAGGTATCACCATCGTTATCTATCATCGCCTCACCTGACAGACTGCCGTTGATGCTTTGATAGTACCAACCACCGCCGCTGGCTAGGTGACCAGAGCGCTCTAGTGTCCAAGTGATGATCCCAAGCCCTGCGGCTTTTGCAGCTTTGGCATAAGGTGAGGGTACGATTTCCCCTCCTTCTTCGGTTAATAACATCCACAGAGGTGGTGCGATAATTTTAACACCATCCGCAGCAAGCTCTTCCATCGTTGGCGACAATAGCTCTGGGTTATGCACGATTTGCTCTGCTGATACCATAGTTTCATTGTCTACTGCTTGCGCTTCGTATCTGTCGTCCAAATACACAGCCTGTGCGCCAAACTCTGGATTTTCTTTTATCCAATAGACGACATCGTCCCGATTAAATGACTGCGCCCAGACATTTTTTGGATCTACATTTGCAGCTTTATATTCGTCGATCATTTTTTGTGCGTAGGCTTCTTGTGTAAAACCGTCAAAAGGCATAGCGACAGACGGAGTCTTCAGCTCTGGCGTCATTTTCACGCCTAAACTTTTAAATAACTCAATGCTCTGGGCATGGGTCATTAAAGTGCCACGGCTAGCATATAAATCGGTGCGCCAATTTGCCGTGCCATCCATATATTCCTCTACGGTTGTCGCCATTGAGTTCGCGGCATCCATTTTACCTTTTAATGTCTTAAACTCAGCCAAAGTAATGTCGCTGGTACAACACATAGCTTGGGCTGCAATTCCATTTTCAGGATCGCCTGGTATAAATGGTGTTGTACATTTTTGGCCTAAATCCGTTGCTAAAATATTTGTTGTAGTGTGTAAATCACATTGTGAATGGCGACAAACCAGCTCTTTGTCTTTGGTAAAGGCAACGTCACACTCCAAAATCCCAGCACCCATTTTAGCCGCCGCAATATAAGATTCTTTAGTGTGTTCAGGAAACTGCATTGGCGCACCACGGTGTCCAATTGAAAAGTCTGTTTTATAAAAAGGTCCGTTAGCGCACTGCTCAAGCTTGGTTTTGAGTGCACTGTCTTCCATATCTTGAATCAAGAAATCAGGACGCGTGCCCACTTGCATGGCACTTGCGCTACCTGCAGGCACCTCCACAATTACCGGAACTTCAACGACTTTTATTTCAGTCTCCGTTGTGATCACCGGCTTTTCAACCTGTACAACCTCCACAGAATCATCATCACATGCACTCAGTAATAATGCAGCTACGATCGCAGAACAAACGCTTATCTTATTCATTGTAATACCATTATTATTTTAAAGAAGGCTTACGCTAGACGCTTTGCATTACGATTACGGGAACAAATAATGATTTTTTGGTTACATCTTTTTAACTAAATATAACTGTGTATCGTTACTGGTAAATCACTCTGATTGTGCAATTAAATTGTGTGCTGAGTTGAATTGTGCATTATGACGTTGTGTTAAATGTGACCGAGCAGAGTCCATGCTAGTACTCAACCCATGCGCACTATCAAATACCCCTTGCTGCCTTGAAGCCCATCTCGTCCCATCTGCCGAAAATTGAGCATTAGCATCGATCTGCTGATTACGATTATTCGCCGACATCATGCGGTCAACTGAAGCATCAACACACTGCATCGTAGTGTTAAGAGAGGTATTTAAGTCGGTTGCAAGTTGCCCATCAATTTTACGTGTTGTATCCGCAGTGAGTTTTTGCCCCATCGCTTCAATATAACGATTGCGGTTATTTTTCTCCGCTTCAGAGCGTTGGATACCCTGAACAATACTATTACCCAACGCATTGCCAAAGGCATCGGCTAGCCATTAAGGCTAGCCTGGTTAAGAATTGTTATTAAATTGCTACCTATTAAGAGTCCAAACTTGCTACTTCTGAAATTAATAACGTAAGAGCTAAACCTTGATCAATAATAGTTTCATCATACCTTATTCCATTCCAAGGATTATAAGCTAGAAGCTTAAATTTCAATAAACATTTTACTGCCCATGATAGTCTATTTTCAGAACCAATATTTCCGACTAGCCTTTCACCAACAAAAAAATCAGAGCCACTAAAACTCACCTTCAAAGTACCATCCAATAGATTGTTATACTCCTTTCCGACAACTACTTTATTCAATGTTGGTTCCAAACTTCTGAACCTTAAGATCCGTCCATAGAATGTCAAAATAGAAACAACATTATTTCCGTTAAAAATATAGTACCTATTGTCGTGAAAACTCTTAAACACTCTATAATCAGTATCGATATCTGGTATTAAAAATTCCCAAACCTTTCCTTTAAGAGGTTTCAGTTCAGGCAATACATCAGCGTCCAATTTTATATGATTATTCCAATTAAAATTAATAGTACGCAACTTAATACCTCACATCGTACCCAAGGGCAAAGTTGATCCCGAACAGTGTTCCTATCTTTACTTTAGTATTCGCAGAAATTCTAGGAGAAAAATGAGGCTGATTTACTACTGTCCTAGTCCCAAATTTATGCTCCACTCCAAACTTTCCTAATTGATAGCTTTTCTTATAGGATGAATCAAACTCATGAATTACATCTAAACTAGGCTCCCAATCATTATTGAAACCGAATCTCACTGAAGTATTTTCTTTCCCACCAAGCAGATCACTTTCAAAGCCTTTATATTTTGCACCTACAGCGAAAGGAATATCTGTGCCATAAAATGAAGATTTGACCTCGACTCCGTTATATTCACCGCTAAATGTCCACCTTCCATCTACATAATCCCCTTTAGGCATATTTTGATAAAAGTGATAAGCATTTTTTATGGCGTCATTACTACCCGTTAGTGAATTTGAAGCAAAATTTGCTCCGGTAGTGATCATTTGGGCACCTAGGCCAACCCTAGTTAAGCCACCAATAACGCTTTTTGAGGCTGCTAGACCATGTGAACCATGTATCATACTCCCCCTAAAAGCACCTTGCGCTAGTTTTAAAGCACCACCACCCATTAACCGCAATCCTGCATAGCCAAATCCAGTCAATGCTAATGGAGCAGCAACAATATCTATAACATCACTTTGCAACTCACTCGACCATTGACGTGTTTTGTTGTTCACAATTCCTTGCCACTGATTAGCTGTCATATGATTTGCATTGAAGCCTTTAGTATTGGCTATTCGATTGGCTGTAGCTGCTCTAACATTATGTATTCCTTCAGCCACACCATTTTTAAACGCAATGTCTGCACTTTGTTTTATTCCAAACATTTGTGAAGCGTGACGCATACCTAAGTCATAAGCAGGGCTACCAGCTAAGAATTGTGATACATCGTTCATTGAGGCGTCGTAACTAATGAAGCCATGCTCAGAGCCACTTGATAGATAGAAGCCTGTTGATTCATCTAAGGAGTTGATAGAGCCATGGCTAGGCAATGTGCCATCGTCAGATATTTCATTTAATGAAACTGCACCAACACTTGATTTAGCAATCGCTTGCGCTGCCGCAAATTTAGCTTCTTTTTCCGATTTACCTAAAGAAAGTTCTTTATTGTAAACTTCGTTACCGACCTGAGTAGCTTTATCAACATTGGCTTGTGTTTGCTTGCTCTGCATTCCACTCACAATCGAGTTACCAATCGCATTGCCAAAGGCATCAACCGCTACATCACCAAAGTTCCAGCTCGCTTG
>NZ_MBQA01000182.1:0-66447 GCF_001709235.1 Pseudoalteromonas sp. BMB | reverse complement strand
TAGATAAGGGGATAATTTAATATATTATTAAAAACAATGAGTTAGCTCATTCCTTATCCAAACCTCAGGTTAAATAAATATTATGAAACCGTTTCAGCGTGCGGGAAGTGGGCTTCTCGCTCTTTGTGTTTAGCGAAAACGGGTAAACTTAACAAGGCAGCCATAACAGAAAGAGAAAATATAGCACTGAATGTCATACCACCAACGATCACAATGGCCAAGCCACGATAAATCTCCGAACCCACGCCAGGAATAATGGCCAGAGGCAACATTCCAAAAATACTCGTCAGTGTACTCATATATATAGGCCGCGCTCGTGATTTAATCGCTAACTGAATTTTATCGCCTATGGTATAGCGCAAACTATCAAGTTCATTAAAATGACCTACAAACAGAATAGCATTATTAATAACGAGTCCTATTAGAATGATGAACCCCATCATTGAGATGACATCTAAGGGTTGATAGGTAAAAAGATTAACGGTATTGAGTGCTAACATCCCGCCAATCAGTGCAATAGGTAACGATAGCATAATAGCCAAACCATTGCGGAAAGACTTAAACCACCCGGATACAAGTAAAAATAGAATTAGCATTGCAAAGCTAAACTGCTGCAGCATATCCGAAATAAGCTCATTTAATTTACTCGCGCTACCACGATAGGACACCGAAACAGACTGTGGCATATGCTGCTCAATAATAGGGGTCACTTGAACTTTGAGATCGTCAATAAAAGTAGATAAGGGAACGCTAGGCGGTGGCGTTACATTAATTGATAATGTACGAAAGCCATTTAGACGATATAAAGAACTTGGCCCGACATCCAACTCATAATCAACTAAGGTCCTTAACAGGGTGACTTTGTTTTCAAGTGGGAAATACAACGGTGTATCCATTACATTATTGATGGCATCCCAATCTTCCCCTTTGATATAGATTGGTAAGTTTTTTGTGCCATTAGAATATTCCCCAATATAGACACCGTCGGTCAGAGCACGTAACTTCTGTGACAAATTATACTGGGACTCTCCCAACTCAAGCAGCTGATTGTCTTTTGGAGTAAAGATAATTTGTGGGTCATCATTATAAAGCGGTGTGTTGCTCCACGGGTTGGCATAACCCATATTGGTATTTAGATGCTCATACACTTCTCGCCCAATTAATTGCAAATCATCCAGCGACGTACCGGTAAAGTCGATAGTAACCCGACGATTGGTAGACAAACCAAAACCAAGTAAAGAGTTAAAGTTGGCATACACATTCGCATGTGGAAAAGCCGCTTCCAGTGTATTTTTTGCCCAAGATTTTAATTGCTCAGCCTGCTCAGGTTCTTTGGGGTATAGCACTAACTGGACCGACGAACTTCCCGAAACAAATGACAAAAATTTATCAATCAGCGGACCTTGTTGCTGTTCCTGCTCCGCTTCAATCAATTGATTTATGGGCATCAACAACTCACTGGTTAACGCTTCATGATTCATACTTTGATTGACATTAACAGACACGTTAACGCGCGTTCCTTCCACTTGCGGTAGAATGTTCAACTTAGGCGCGAGTAATATCAGTCCGGCGATTGGTACTACCACTAATAACAGGAGCATCGCACTTCGGTTTCGTGAACTTACTACCATACGTGCAAGGCGTGCAGAAATTCTATCGACAAAATCTCCTGTCGTATCAAGTGCTTTGATACTAGGCAAAATATAGCGTAAAAGCAGTGGTAACAGCAGTAAAGCAACAAACAAAGAAGCGCCTAGAGCCGATGAAATAGTGATGGCCAAATCGTGGAATAACTTGCCCTCTGCACTTTGCATCAAAAGTATTGGAGCAAATACGATGATGCTAGATACCACTGAATTTACCAGCGCTCCCGATACCTCAGCCATCGTTTTACGTATCGCATCTACAACACGCTCCCCCTGCTCTCGATATCGCACTGCAGTTTCAACCACGACGATTGCAGCATCCAAAATCATGCCCGTCGACAGAGCAATACCGGCAAGCGATATCACATTAAATGTTCTACCCAAAACCTGCATAGCCAAAAATGTGGCCAAAATGGAAATTGGTAAACTGATGAATATCACCGCGATAACAGGGAGCTTTCTAACAAATAAAAATAGAATTAAAGTAGATAATACAACCCCAAGGATCAGGTTATTTTGCACCATACTTACTGCACTATTGATGGTTTTAGAGTCATCCTTGGTCAATTCCATTTGTACACCTAGCTCAGGCAGTACTGTAGTATTGAGTTCAGTCATCACTTTTCTTAGCTGTGCCAAAGATGCCAAAGCATTTGAGCCAGTTGCAGCATTAACGCTAACATAAAAAGCTTGCTGTCGCTTCCAGTAAACTGGCGATGAATCAGTAACAAAGGCATTTTCGATGTAGGCAACATCACCGAGTGTAACCACCTTTTGTTCATTCTTAGCGATAACTAACCCATTGAGATCTGAGATATCACGACGACCCTCAAAACGTACCGCAAAGTTGCGTGTACCTTGTTCAACGATACCGACACTTTGATCTAGAGAATTGCGCAAAATATTTAGCATTTGATCTATCGTCAACGTGTATTTAGTCAACTTTTCAGGGTCAAAAATAATATCTATGCGCTGTTCAGTTGACGCTAAAGGCGAGAGGCTGCTAATGCCCGGAATCGCTAGGATTCTAGGTCTGACATATTTCTCAAATACTTCTGTGTATCTTGCTCGATCAGCCGGAATCCCTGCACTATTTGGGAAAAGTACTAGGCCGGCAATGCTGCCTTTATTATCTTTTGACTTGTTTTGAATGATTGGTTCTAGTGCTGTTTTTGGCCGCGTATTAAATTGATTCATCTTATCGATAACTTCAATATAAGCCTCCTGCATATCGGTGCCAGGCTGAAAGGTCATATTTACCCAAGCAAACCCAGTCCCAGTATCGGTTTCATAACGCAACACTCCGGGCACTTTACTTAGCAGCTCCTCTACTGGTTCAACAATCTGACGCTCCATTTCCATGGGCGATGCGCCCGGCCAGAAGTTTCCTACAACAATTCGGTCTTCACCAATATCTGGAAGTAATTGAACAGGGAGTTTGGGTATAGCGGCAATACCCAAGATGATTATGATGAGAAAAAAACTCACCACGTAGTGAGGGTTTTTCAGTATTCTGCTATTCATAATTGAGCTACCCTTTCATCCACTTTTACTACATCACCGGATTTCAAACCTAGCCCACCTCGAGTGACAACAACCTCCCCGGCAGATAATGCACCGCTCACGACATAATCACCATTAATGCCAGCAAGCACCTTTACATTGGCTTTTTCTACTGAACTATCAGCTTTTAACTTGTAAACAAAACTATCCTTTCCTCTTGGGATCAGCGCATCACCAGGGATAAGCAGACTATTTGGTATCGTGATTGTGAGTTGTATGGACAGGTTAGAGCCTAATACTAGCTTATCTTTCAATCCAGGTTCCGGTTCAACAAATAGCTTTACAGCGCCAGTCCCTACACTTACTTCAGGTACTACTCTCGCGACTTTGGCTGTGCCTATACGCTTCGGTACCTGTAGCTCACTTTCGATGCTCAGTTCAGCATGCTCATCAATATAATCAAGTAGTTCAATGGGAAGCTGACTAGATAGCTCAATCGCAGCAAAATTATTGACTCTTGCAATCGCATCCCCTTCTTGGACAAATTCGCCTTTACGTACGAAGGTTTCTGCAACAAAGCCACTTTCAGAAGCACGAATTGTGCTAAGCGAAATATGTCTTTGGATTTCTGTCAGACTGATTTCAAGCTCAGATACCTTATTTTTGGCGCTCGCAAGCTCATAAGTAAGCTGATCTAACTCCGATTGATTAACACTTTTAGTTTTTGATAAGGTTTCGAGTCGCTTTAACTCAACATTAAGATGCTGTACCTGAGCCTCAGCTTGGTGAATCTCAAAGCGCTTTTTTTGCTCCGACAACGATAGAAATTGAGTATCCAATTGTGCAATCACATCGCCAGCATTTACTCGCTCTCCAATCTTTTTAATCCTAAGAACGTGCGCGCTGCTGTAACTAGATAGTACGATGGCATCTGAATCAACAACCTCTGCAACCAACTTACTCGTGATCCCTCGGCTATTTTCGACAACCGGAGCGGTAGTCACGATACGCTGCGCCAAGCTGTGCTGAGACACAAGGAGTAGCAACAACACACCGACTTGATGCGTAAAAATTTTCATAACTTGATCCCCGTTGATTTCACTTTTCTCTGTGTTTGTTTGGTTGAGTTTAGAGAGTAGAAAGCGGATACGAGAAGTGAAGTGTTGTTACCTCACGCCACAACGTGTGACCAAGTAATTATTAGCTTAATAAACATATAGTTATAACAACAAATACAAAAAGTAATGAATCGTGACAAACAGCTTAAGCCTGCATATTTGATACGTCAGCATTCCTAAAAAAGAACTTCAACATAAAGAATTAACACTGTCACAATAAGTTGGTGGCCATTTTGTAGCTCTCCTAAGAGTAGGAAAGGTTAAATGTACTAAGTGATACCAATTCGCTTAATTAAGTGAATTGGAATAAACCCAAGGAGGCAACCTCGGTGAGAAATCTTGAACTTCGTTTGGGTCGGTCGGCTTGATACTTTCAAATTGATTGGGTGGTATACACAGTGCATAAAAAAACCCACGCAATGCGTGGGTTTTTGATAACCAGATAGGTGGTTGCTTATTTGCGCAGCTGGCGAATAACGCGTAGTTGAGCAAGGGCTTCTTCTAGTTGTACTGCAGCTTGTTGGTAATCCAACTCACCAGTAGTACCAGAAGCCATTTGCGCTTGCGCTTCACGTTTAGCTTCTTCAGCAGCCTGCTCGTCAAGCTCTTCCGCACGAATAGCAACGTCCGCTAGAACAGTTACTGTTTGTGGTTGAACTTCAAGCGTACCGCCTGCAACGTAGATAACTTCTTCTGAGCTATCTGCTTTAACCAAACGTACCATACCAGGTTTTAGGCCAGTCAGTAGTGGCGCGTGACCTGGATGAATACCAAGCTCACCTTCACTACCTGTCACTTGGATAGTAGTCACAGCGCCAGAGAACAAGCTCTGCTCTGCACTTACTACATCAAGGTGTACTGTCATTGCCATAACAACCTCCTAATTACATGTTTTTAGCTTTATCGATCGCTTCGTCGATTGAGCCAACCATGTAGAATGCCTGCTCAGGCATATCATCGTAATCACCGTTTAGGATGCCCTTAAAGCCAGAGATTGTGTCTTTAAGAGATACGTATTTACCAGGAGCACCTGTAAATACCTCAGCAACGAAGAACGGCTGAGATAGGAAACGCTGGATCTTACGTGCACGAGATACAACTTGCTTATCTTCGTCAGATAGCTCGTCCATACCTAGAATTGCGATGATGTCTTTCAGCTCTTTATAACGCTGAAGAACTGTCTGAACGCCACGTGCTGTGTCGTAGTGCTCTTGACCGATAACTTGTGGGTCAAGCTGACGTGAAGTTGAATCTAGAGGGTCTACCGCAGGGTAGATACCTAGAGACGCGATATCACGAGAAAGTACTACTGTGGCATCTAAGTGAGCAAACGTTGTTGCTGGAGATGGGTCAGTCAAGTCATCCGCAGGTACGTATACCGCTTGGATTGAAGTGATTGAACCTGTCTTAGTTGATGCGATACGCTCCTGTAGAACACCCATTTCTTCAGCTAGTGTAGGCTGGTAACCTACTGCTGAAGGCATACGACCTAGAAGTGCTGATACTTCAGTACCTGCTAGTGTATAACGGTAGATGTTATCTACGAAGAATAGTACGTCACGACCTTCGTCACGGAACTTCTCAGCCATTGTTAGACCAGTTAGTGCAACACGTAAACGGTTACCCGGTGGCTCGTTCATCTGACCATATACTAGAGATACTTTGTCTAGTACGTTTGAGTCGTTCATCTCATGGTAGAAGTCATTACCCTCACGAGTACGCTCACCAACACCTGCGAATACTGAGTAACCGCTGTGCTCGATTGCGATGTTACGGATAAGTTCCATCATGTTTACGGTTTTACCTACACCCGCACCACCGAATAGACCAACTTTACCACCTTTAGCGAATGGACATACAAGGTCGATAACCTTGATACCAGTCTCTAGAAGCTCAACAGAGTTGCTTTGATCTTCGTATGATGGTGCTGCACGGTGAATAGACCAACGCTCTTCTTCACCGATAGGACCCGCTTCGTCAATCGCGTCACCAAGAACGTTCATGATACGACCTAGTGTTGCTGTACCAACTGGAACCTTGATTGGCTCAGCTGTACCTTGTACTGGAGTACCACGACGTAGACCGTCTGTACTACCTAGTGCGATACCACGTACCACACCGCCACCTAGCTGCTGTTGCACTTCTAGTGTCAAACCAGCTAAGTCGCCTTCTGTAACTTTTAGTGCGTCATATACGGCTGGCACGTTGTCTTGTGGAAACTCGATGTCCACAACGGCGCCGATAATTTGGACGACCTTACCTAAACTCATGTCTATTCCTCTTATTAAACTTTGCCGAAGCGTTACACGGCAGCCGAACCGCTCACAATCTCACTGATTTCTTGTGTGATTGCGGCTTGACGTGCCTTGTTGTATACCAGCTGTAGCTCATCAATCAGGCCACCTGCGTTATCAGTTGCGGCTTTCATCGCAACCATACGGGCAGCTTGCTCAGAGGCAGCATTCTCAACTACGCCTTGGTAAACCTGAGACTCAATAAAGCGCACAATTAGTGTCTCTAAAATCGCCTCTGGGCTTGGCTCATATAAGTAATCCCAAGCGTGAGCTGATACTTCTTCTTCAGCTTTTGGCAAAGGTAATAACTGATCGATAACAGGCTCTTGTTTCATTGTATTGACAAACTTGTTGTACACAACGAATAAGCGGTCAATTTTGCCTTCTTCGTATGCATCTAGCATTACTTTTACAGGACCAATTACGTCCTGAATTGAAGGTGCATCTCCCAGCCCTGCCTTTTTGGCTTCAAGCGAACCACCAAAACGTCTAAAGAAACCAGCAGCTTTGCTACCTAGTGTTGCGAACGACGCCTCAACACCTTTTTCTTTCCACGCTTTCACGTCTTTCGCTACACGCTTAAACTCGTTTGAGTTTAAGCCACCACAAAGACCACGGTCTGTAGAGATAACGATATAACCAACTCGTTTCACATCACGTTCTTCAAGGAACGGGTGATGGAAATCAAGATTAGCCTGAGCAACACGACCGATCACTTTGCGTAAGTTTTCAGCGTATGGACGACTAGACGCTACGCGTTCTTGTGCCTTCTTCATTTTAGAAGCGGCAACCATCTCCATTGCGCTGGTGATCTTTTGAGTATTCTTGATACTCCCGATCTTGCTTTTTATCTCTTTTCCGCTGGCCATGACTCTCTCTCCGAATCTCGGTGAGTAGTTACCTACTCACCTTAATAACACATTACCAAGTTTGCGTAGACTTGAACTTCTCAAGAAGCTCTTTAAGCTGCGCTTCGATCTCGGCGTTGTAGTTACCAGTTTCATTGATTTGAGCCATTAGCTCTGCGTACTCGCTCTTAGCAAATGCGATTAGGCTTGCTTCGAAATCAAGGATCTTGTTGATTTCGATATCTTTTAGGAAGCCTTTCTCTACTGCAAATAGCGATAATGACATATCAGCAACAGACATCGGTGCGTACTGTTTCTGCTTCATTAGCTCTGTTACACGCTCACCGTGTTCAAGCTGTGCACGTGTTGCATCATCAAGGTCAGAAGCGAACTGAGAGAACGCCGCTAGTTCACGGTACTGAGCTAGCGCTAGACGGATACCACCACCTAGTTTCTTAACAATCTTAGTTTGAGCTGCACCACCTACACGAGATACCGAGATACCAGCGTTAACAGCTGGACGGATACCTGCGTTGAACAAGTCAGTTTCTAAGAAGATCTGACCGTCAGTGATTGAGATAACGTTGGTAGGTACGAATGCAGAAACGTCACCACCTTGAGTTTCAATGATTGGCAATGCCGTCAATGAACCTGTTTTACCTTTCACTTCACCATTAGTGAACTTCTCAACGTAGTCAGCGTTTACACGAGACGCACGCTCTAGAAGACGTGAGTGAAGATAGAAAACGTCACCTGGGTATGCTTCACGGCCTGGTGGACGCTTAAGTAGTAGTGAGATTTGACGGTAAGCAACAGCTTGCTTAGACAAATCATCATATACGATTAGTGCATCTTCACCGCGGTCACGGAAGTATTCACCCATAGTACAACCAGAGAACGGCGCTAGGAATTGTAGCGCTGCAGATTCTGATGCAGAAGCAACTACTACTATAGTGTTTGCAAGTGCACCGTGCTCTTCTAGTTTACGTACTACGTTAGCAATTGTTGACGCTTTTTGACCAACCGCTACGTACACACACTTAACGCCTGTGTCTTTTTGGTTGATGATAGCATCGATTGCTAGTGCTGTTTTACCAGTCTGACGGTCACCGATCACAAGCTCACGCTGACCACGACCAACTGGGATCATCGCATCGATAGACTTATAACCAGTTTGTACTGGCTCATCTACTGATTGACGCTCGATTACGCCAGGTGCGATTTTTTCAACTGGTTCAAAACCATCGTTATCAACAGCGCCTTTACCGTCGATTGGCTCACCTAGCGTGTTAACAACACGACCTAGTAGACCACGGCCTACTGGTACTTCAAGGATACGACCAGTTGATTTAACTTTTACGCCTTCTTTAAGGTCAGCGTATGGACCCATTACTACAGCACCTACTGAGTCACGCTCAAGGTTTAGTGCGATAGCATAACGGTTGCCAGGAAGCTCGATCATCTCACCCTGCATACAGTCAGCAAGACCGTGGATGCGGATGATACCGTCGGTAACAGATACGATAGTACCTTCGTTACGCGCTTCACTTACAACTTCAAACTGCTCAATGCGTTGCTTGATCAGTGCAGAAATTTCTGTGGAATTAAGTTGCATGCTCTTTTTCCCAATTACGATTGTAGCGACGTCGCAAGACGATCTAACTTGCCACGAACAGAACCGTCGATTACGGTGTCATCGGCTTTAATCACTAGGCCACTTACAATGGCTTCGTCGATGCTACAATTCAGCTTAACTTTGCGTGCGAAACGTTTCTCAAGTGCCGCGACCAATTTTGCTTGCGTATCATCTGCAAGCACTGTTGCTGAAACCACATCTACTTCGATTTCTTTGTCATAGTCTGCTTTTAATTCAGCAAACAATTCTGCAACAGCTGGAATGGCGGCTAAACGCTCATTTTCGGCCATCAGCTTGATAAGATTTTGACCTTGTTCGTTGAGTTGCTCAGCACATAACTTGATAATGATTTCAGACTGCTGTGATTCAGTAGCAATGCTACCAAGTAGCGCCTGAACCTGCTCGTCGCTGGTAACTTGACCAGCGAAGAACAGCATTTCATTCCAAGCTTCAACTGTGCCTTTTTCAACGGCAAGTTCAAAAGCCGCTTTAGCGTATGGGCGAGCGATAGTAGTCAATTCAGACATGCTCATACCCTCCTACTTAAAGCTCAGCGACAAGTTTTTCAACGATGTCACTGTGTGTGGCTTGATTGATTTCACGCTCTAAAATCTTCTCAGCGCCTGCGATAGAAAGTGCAGCGACTTGTGAACGCAGCTCTTCTTTCACACGGTTGCGCTCAGACTCAATTTCAGAGTGTCCCTGAGCAATGATTTTTTCACGCTCTTGCTGACCACGAGTAGTCTCTTCGTCAACAATCAGCGCAGCACGCTTCTTAGCTTGTTCAATGATTTCAGCCGCTTGTGCTTTCGCTTCTTTCAGCTGTTCAGCACCTTGTGCACGTACGCGCTCAAGTTCTTTCTCAGCTTCATCAGATGCCGCTAAACCATCTTCAATTTTCTTCTGGCGAGCTTCAATCGCACCATTTAGTGGTGGCCATACGAACTTCATACAGAACCATACGAAGACCACAAATGCGATTAATTCACCTATTAGAGTGGCGTTTAAGTTCACGACCGCTCCTCCTTACTTGACAGTTGTTCGTTTCAGGTATTTTGCAATATTAAAGAGCGAACAACATGTACATAGCGATACCTACACCGATCATTGCAACGGCATCGATAAGACCAGCTAGGATGAACATTTTAACTTGTAGTGAAGGCGCAAGCTCAGGTTGACGAGCACATGCTTCTAGGAACTTACCACCCATGTTACCGAAGCCTAGTGCAGTACCGATAGCACCAAAACCGATTAGTAGTGCAACAGCGATAAGTTTAATAGCAACTGCGATTTCCATTTTTATCTCCAAAGTTTTAATAGTAAATTAAAGTTTAAGTTTAAATTTAAGTTGTAAAAATCTTTATTATTCAGCAGATTAGTGACTTTTTGTACTAGCCATGCTGAGGTAAACGATAGTCAGCATCATAAATACAAATGCCTGAAGTACGATTACCATAATGTGGAATACTGCCCACACGAAGTGCAGTGGTAACTGCATCAAACCAATTGCACCGATAAGGATGAAGATCATCTCACCTGCGTATAAGTTACCGAACAAACGTAGTGCTAGCGAGAACGGCTTAGCAACCAATGCGATTGTTTCAAGTAGTAAGTTAAACGGGATCAACACTGCCATCATTAGTTTGTTTTTAGAGCTAAATGGGTGCAATGTTAATTCTGCAATAAAGCCACCGATACCTTTGATTTTAATTGAATAACCGATCATCAGAATAAACACGCCTAGCGCCAGTGCTGCTGTCATGTTTAAGTCTGTTGTAGGTACAATCTTCATGTACACATCGTGTGAATCCATACCAAATGCTTGTTCACCAACAAAGCCAGCGAATGCAGGTAGGAAGTCAACTGGAATCAAATCCATCAAGTTCATTAGGAATACCCAAACGAAGACCGTTAGGGCTAAAGGTGCAACTAACTTGCTATTACCATGATAAGTGTCACGTACGTTGGCACCAACGAACTCAACAACCATCTCGATAAAGCACTGGAATTTACCAGGAACACCTATAGTGGATTTTTTAGCGGCACTTCGGAAGATCCATAAAAATATCAGACCTAAACCGATTGACCATGCGAGGGTATCTACATGCCATGTCCAGAAACCACTATCCGCACATGCTTTGTTGAAGGCAAGACCGGCATCGGTCGAGCACATCTTGGCATTGGTCAAGTGGTGCTGAATATGGCTTGATAGAGTAACTTCTTCTGCAGCCATGTTTTATCCCAAAAGTTAATGATTAAAAAAAATCAGGACCAACCATTGTGTCAGCATCACGAGCATATACGCGCCAAAGAAAGGCAGCATCATTACTGAAAAATGCTTAAAAATCAGTGCAAAGAGCACAACAGTTAGCAAAAATTTTAATCCATTTCCTCGTTTTATCGAGGAATATACTTGATTTGCTTTGCTTGCACCCATAAATCGAAAGGCGTAAGCAGCAAATACAAAATTAGGGAGTACCAACACAGCGCCGCCAGCTAATGCTGAAACTCCGGCTTGTACTCCCCAACCTATAAAAACGATTACTGCAGCGACTAATGCTACGATACCCTGAATCAAAACACCTTGTAATGCGGCTCGCCTGTATGGGCGGGCTAACGAATGAGTCACTTTATATTAACCTTAATGACGTTAAATTTTATCAGGGTATGAAAACTGGCGAAATTATACTTGTTTCTGCTTAATTTGCAACTTGACGAGGCGAAATGTGACGTTTTTTGGACGCCAAATAGGTCAAAATTTGTTAGGGAGGAAGGCTTAAATTAAAGCCTGTACAAGAGTGGCTATTTTTCCATCAAAGTTCTTCGTATTCTCGCTATTTCGCAGCATATTGGTGAGGAAATAGCGGCGCAAAATAAAGCACCGCATTCACGGATTAGTCAATTGGTTAAGTTTACCGTTAGTCAGCTTCATTCATTTCAGGGTTAATACGCCCCAAAATACCATCAAGCTCATCCAAACTAGCATAGGAAATAACCAGTTTACCTTTGCCTTTTTGGTTGTAGTTGATCTCAACTTTCGCGCCTAAGTTTTCCTGTAATTGCTGTTCAAGCAGCTTCACATCAGGATCTTTTTGCTTCGCTTCTTTTTTCTCAACAGGCTCTAAAATGGTACGAACCAGTTTTTCGGTTTCTCTTACGGTTAATCCCTTAGCAACAGCAGTTCTTGCCGCTTCAGATTGCGCTTCGTCAGTTAGGGCAAGTAAACAACGAGCATGGCCCATTTCTATGTCGCCATGTTCCAACAAGATTTTTACATCATCGTTGAGATTGTTGAGACGAAGTAAATTGGTGACCGTCGTACGCGATTTGCCAACCGCATCGGCAACTTGCTGATGCGTGAGTTCAAATTCATTGAGCAATCTATCTAGAGCAATTGCTTCTTCCATTGCATTGAGGTCTTCACGCTGAATGTTTTCAATAAGCGCAATTGCAACAGCCGCTTCATCCGGCACATCTTTGATTAAACAAGGAACGGTATCTTGCTTTGCCAGTTGTGCCGCACGCCAACGTCTCTCACCGGCAATAATTTCAAAGCTTTGCGTGGTAACTTTACGCACCACAATAGGCTGTAAAATCCCCTGTGAACGGATCGAACTCGCCAGTTCCTCAAGTGCCTGTTCAGACATATCTTTACGCGGCTGATATTTACCCGGCTTTAGCCACTCAATAGGTAATCGTTGTAACTCTAGTTCAACCGCCGATTCGGCAGGTGCTTCACTGACTGTCGCAACCGCTTCTTGTTGATTAGGCACTGGTGCCGCAGCACTTGGATTAGGTTTAGCTGAGCTGAGTAGGGCATCCAACCCTCGGCCTAAACCACGTTTTTTAACCGACATGTTCTTTTTATCCTCTTAGGCAACCGCAGCTGCTTGCTTTTCTTTGCGTCTTAGCATTTCACCCGCTAGCGCTAGATAAGCTTTCGCACCGCTTGATGCTCTATCATAATACATCGCAGGCGCTCCAAAACTTGGCGCCTCCGCTAATCGCACATTACGAGGGATCACAGTCCGGTACACTTTATCGCCAAAGTGTTGTTTTAACTGTTCAGATACGTCGTTAGCTAGACGATTACGCGGGTCGTACATAGTGCGCAAAATGCCTTCAATTTGCAATCCTGGATTCACCAACTTACCGAGTTGGGTAATGGTGTCCATTAAAGCTGTTAATCCCTCCAGTGCATAATATTCACACTGCATCGGAACTAAAACCGCATCGGCGGCAGCCATGGCATTTACCGTTAGCATATTTAATGAAGGTGGACAGTCGATAAATATATACTCATATTTATCTTTTATCGTCTCAAGGGCGTTGCGTAGTCTCACTTCGCGCGCAAACAACTCCATCAGTTTGACTTCTGCCGCGGTTACATCCCCATTGGCTGCGATCAAATGATACTCACCACTGGTTTCTGTGGTGATCACTTGATCCATTGGCGCTTCTTCGATCAACAGATCATAAACCGTTGCGACATCGGCGTATTTATCAACACCACTGCCCATGGTTGCATTACCTTGGGGATCGAGATCGATCAACAGAACTTTACGTTTAGTCGCCGCCATGGACGCGGCTAAATTCACCGCAGTGGTTGTTTTACCAACACCACCTTTTTGGTTTGCTATTGCAATGACTCTTGCCACATTGTCCTCGACAATTAATCTTTAGAAAGAATGATTAAATGGCGCTCACCTTCAAGCTTGGGCACCACTAAACTAATATCTTGCGATAAACTCACGCCGTTTGGTAATTGTTCTAGCTCATCCGCAGGGTATTGACCCTTTAGTGCTAAGAATACACCTTGGTTATCGATTAAATGTGAACACCACTGGATCATATCTTGTAGTGATGCAAAAGCACGGCTGAGTACACCGTCTAATTTAACACTTGGCTGATATTCTTCAACTCGAGACTGCACAGGGGTAACATTCTCGATGCCAAGCCCATGTTTTACCTGCATTAAAAATCGAACTCTTTTACCAAGGCTATCAAGAAGAACAAAATTGATGTCCGGTCTAGCTATCGCTAAAACCATACCCGGTAAACCCGGTCCGGTGCCAACATCAATATAGTTACTGCCCGTTAGGTGTGGCGCAACAACCAAAGAATCCATGATGTGTTTTACCATCATTTCTTTTGGGTCACGAACGGAAGTGAGGTTGTAGGCTTTGTTCCATTTATCCAGCAGCTGGACATATTCGACCAACTGCTGCTTTTGTTGTTCGCTGAGCTCGATTGAGGTATCAGGGAGTAATTCATTCAATTGTTCTAATAACACAGTGTTCCACTGCTATTACGCCGACTTACGTAATAGCCCTTGCTTTTTCAGATACACTAATAATAGCGAAATAGCAGCAGGGGTGATACCAGAAATACGTGAAGCTTGGCCAATCGTTTGTGGACGAGCATCACTTAGCTTTGCCACAACCTCATTTGACAAGCCGCTTACCTGAGCATAATCAAACTCAGCAGGCAGTAATGTCTCTTCATGACGAAGCTGTTTATTAATCTCATCTTGTTGGCGCGCAATGTAACCGGCGTACTTAGTTTGGATCTCAACCTGTTCAAGGGCTGGAATATTATCAAACTCAGAGCCTAATCCTTCGATTGCCATCAGGTCGTGATAATTAACCTCTGGGCGGCGGATCAGATCTTCAAGACTGGCTTCGCGTACCAGTGGTTTTTTCAATAATCCATTTACCGCTTCAAGTGCAGGGTGATCTTTATGGATCCAAGTATTGCGTAGACGCTGTGCTTCTTGTTCCATAACTTCAAGCTTGTCGTTGTATGCAGCCCAGCGTTCATCGTCAACTAAACCTAATTCGCGACCTTTTTCCGTTAGACGTAAATCCGCATTGTCCTCACGCAGTAACAAACGGTATTCAGCACGAGAGGTAAACATACGATAAGGTTCTTTTGTACCAAGCGTTGCTAAGTCGTCAATCAACACACCGGCATAAGCTTCATCACGGCGCGGTGTCCATGCTTCACGGCCTTGAACTTGAAGCGCTGCGTTCATACCCGCAATCAGCCCTTGGGCACCAGCTTCTTCATAACCGGTTGTACCATTTATTTGACCAGCGAAGAATAAGCCATTGATAAACTTAGTTTCTAATGATTGCTTTAGGTCACGAGGATCGAAGAAGTCGTACTCAATTGCATAACCAGGACGACAAATATGCGCATTCTCAAAGCCTTTAATAGAACGCACGATCTCCAGTTGGATATCAAATGGTAAGCTGGTGGAGATACCATTTGGATACAGCTCGTATGACGTTAAGCCTTCAGGTTCTACGAAGATCTGATGTTTTTCTTTATCAGCAAAACGCACAATCTTATCTTCGATTGAAGGGCAGTAACGCGGACCAATCCCCTCAATCACGCCAGCATACATCGGCGAACGATGTAAGTTATTGCGGATCACATCGTGGGTTTTTTCATTGGTATAGGTGATATAACAAGGGATCTGTTTTGGATGATCAGATACTTTGCCCATAAACGAGAAAACCGGAGTAGGGGTATCGCCTGGTTGCTCTTGCATCACTGAAAAATCAACTGTTCTTGCATCGATACGTGGTGGGGTACCTGTTTTTAGACGATCAACTCTAAAAGGCATTTCACGTAAACGTTCAGCCAAAGCGATAGAAGGAGGATCGCCAGCACGGCCGCCTTTGAAGTTTTCTAAACCAATATGGATCTGGCCACCCAAGAAAGTACCAACCGTTAGCACTACTGAAGAAGCGCTAAAGCGTAAACCCATTTGAGTTACGACACCTTTGACCTGATCGCCTTCAACAATCAGATCATCACAAGATTGTTGGAAGATCTTTAAGTTTTCTTGATGTTGCAAAATGTCTTGGATCGCAGCTTTATACAATGCGCGATCTGCCTGAGCACGAGTCGCTCGTACCGCAGGGCCTTTCGATGAATTAAGCGTTCGAAATTGGATCCCACCTTTGTCGATTGCTTTGGCCATTGCACCACCAAGCGCATCGATCTCTTTAACCAAATGACCTTTACCAATCCCACCAATAGCTGGGTTACACGACATTTGGCCTAAGGTATCCATATTGTGTGTTAACAATAAGGTATTCATACCCATACGTGCAGCTGCAAGTGCAGCTTCAGTGCCTGCGTGTCCACCACCAACAACGATGACATCAAAATGTTCATGATAAATCATTTACGGGATCCTACTTAAAACAACCGAGCAAATTTAGAAAGGATGCGTATTCTACCTAGAATTAACCAGAAGTGAAATGGTTAAACTTTGCACAACGCAAAAAAGAGATCACTTAAAATATATAAGGATCTTTTTAAAGATCTTTATTGATCTTACTACTACTGATCCTTTGATCTGTGAATAGTTTTGTATTCCTGTTTAGATCCAACTGCTTAACTAAGATCAATTGGTGTGAATTAGATCGGATCAATGGGCTTAAAACCTTTGATCAACTTGCCACTTTATTCACAGGGCTAGATCTCAATTATTTTATCCAATGGATAAGTAAGCGTAGATCAGCAGTTAGATCATAGGTTATCCACAATACGATCTAAAATAGACTGAATTTGTGAATAACTTCTGTGTATTTCAATGTTGCAGCGTTAAGCGACACATTCAACAAACTTAGGTAGCCAAGCAATAGCGGTATCTTCTGGTAGATCTGGGTGTAAAACATCGATCTTTTCAATGTCTAACAACTGTGTCGCACCTTTTTCTTTAAGTAGATCAGCAAGATTAATAGCTGCATGATTAAAGGTGTCGTAACTTGAATCACCAATTCCCACTACCGCAAAGCGTAACTGGCTTAGATCTGAGCTCGCTTTTAATGCTGATATAAAAGGTAATAAGTTTTCTGGATAGTCACCGGCCCCATAGGTTGATGTCACCACCAGCCAAAGTGCTTGCTGACAAGCTTCAAGCTCGGGTTTTTCATGCAAATTCACGGTATAACCTTGAGATTCAAGCGATTCCATTAGCTGTTCAGCAACGTATTCTGCTGATCCCATTTGGCTGCCTACAATAAGATCTAAAGTTTGCATTGTTACCCTTACCTAAGTCGTATTGCGCGCCATCTTAGCGTTTAACGTGAATATGTAAAGAGGGCTTTAAGGTTATTGGATAAAAATATTTGCACAAATAGTGTGTGATTTTTAATGTCTTTATTTATCTACATGAAATAAAAAGAAAAAATAAAATATTCCTAAGCTTAACTCGGTGATTTATTTGTGGATAATCTATGGGATAGCTGAGCCTAAAAATACTTTTTTAAACCAAGGCGCATGCTTGAAACGGTAAGATCTCCGCTGTTTTTGAACAAATTTTGAGGTTGTGGATGAGGTGTTGTGGATAACGATCTAAAAGCTGGAAGTCGATCCAGTCTTTTAGATCTATATAGTTAGATCCATATAATAAAAGAATCTAAAAAAACGGTCAGATCTTGTGATTTATTTAGTTTGACAGCCAAGTTGTGCGGACTGATTGCTCAAATAAGAAGTCTACAGCATGTTCTTCGAGCAGCCTTCTGGTGGCTGATTCTTGTAGTGCTATCACATGATCGCTGAGAGCATTACCCGATGAGATACGTTTGACTCCTAACTGTGCTAACGCCTGTTTATCACTAAATCCGGGCAACAACATCACATTGACTGGAATTGAAAGCAGGGCTGTTAGGTGTTTTATCATCGTGGTGTTGGTTAAACCGGGAATAAAAAAGCCATCGCAACCTGCTGCTTGATAGGCGAGTGCACGCTCAAGCAGCGTCGCTTCAGTCCACTGTGGTTGTAAGCAAAGATCGCAACGGGCATTAATAAAAAATTGATCGAAACCGCCATGACGTAAAGCTTGTTTGATTGCCTGCAATAACGCTTGGTGTGCCTTTATATCGCGTAAGCCGCTATGGTTACTGGGTTTGTCTTCAATATTGATACCTGCAACGCCAAGGTCGGCCAATTGGATAATATGTTTGATGATCTGATTTTGATCCGCGCTGTAGCCTGCCTCAATATCAACACTCAATGGAATAGTGATCACCTTAAGGATGGCACTTACTGTTTGTAGTACACGGTCAAATGTGAGTTGTTCTCCATCTTTGTAGCCCTGATGATTAGACATACCCCAGCTTGTTGTCGCAACGGCCTGACCACCAGCCTGTTCGATGATAAGCGCTGATGATGGATCCCAGCAGTTAGCTAGAAAAAGCGGGGCTGATTGTTGGTGTAGTGCATTGAAAGTTGTAGATAGCGCCATTTTATTTCTCCTAAGTTGCAGCGCTTAGGATACGCAGCGTACGGATGTTGGACTGGCCAGATCTAGCACTTAACGTGATTGGGTAGATTTGCGGTTATCGTTCAGATCCTTATTATAAGTGTGCTGCTCTTTACTTTTTATTAATATTTATCAAAAGCTTAACGATAAATTTGATGTTGACCTAGTTATATGGATTCGAAATAATAGTGTTGATATTAAGGAACTACAAAAGGTAAAACATGGATAAGGATCTGCACATTAGTGCTGCTGAAAATTGGTACTCATTTCGTATTAATGCATCTGGAGAGTTGGAATTTAAACGCGTCGCACTGTGGGCTGCTGATAAACAGGGTTCTGTAAGAGGGTTAGTCTCTGGTACTGCCAACAAAAAATTCGCCAACTATTTATACAATGCGCCATACGCACATGGTGGTTATATTCATTGGGATGATATGACACCCGCTCAACAGAAAAAAGCAAAGCAGGACTGTCAGATAGATATCGACAGGTTAAAGGAGCTGCAAGCTGAGGATGCTAACGCGTAGCTGCCACTCACTGTGTTTAGCATTTACTTGAAATTGCCGCGGTTCACAAAGCTGCGCTTCATTCTCTTTTTCTTCTCTATAGTCCGATTAGTGCGGCTATACGTCAAATTCAATTAGAAATAACGACATGAACCAATTCGATAAAAACCAGATAATCACGCTGGATATCCAAAACCCGCAACAAATTAAATTAGCACTAGCTCAGTATAAGGCTTTGTTGGACAGCGATAAGGCCTGTTTTAACAGTCAGTTTGATGTTGAGTTTAAGCAACTTGATGAAGCGGGGATGCGCCGTTTGCAACCGCAAGATAGTGGCAACAACCTAAAGTTGCTTCAATCAGCATTAGATTTAGGCCAAGAAGGCGGTGCGCACCACTATGACCACACCATACTTGATGATACCGAAAACTATATTTCTGAGGTCATTTTATTTGCAGCAGCGCTGCAATACCCTGAGATCAAACAAGCTGTTGTAGAAGCCGCCAAGGAAATAGTGGCCTATAGTCGCCGCCAAAATGACACTGATGAAATGTGGCTTGATGATATGCGGGTATTTGGCGTTGAAGCTTTGTATATGCTTGCAAAGACGGATATACAGTACGCCTATTTGCTAGCACAATACTTTGTGCCTTATTGGGATGATGAACATGCATGCGGTTATGAAAGCTATTTAAGTGTATTGCTACACGAGCACGGTTGGCATCGTGAAATGATCAAAGCATTTATTTGGTGTGACAACGATAACTTTAGATCTGGCATGTTCAAAAATGATCAATACAGTGAAGAATGTGACTACCAGCCGCTTGGGGAATATTTACGCGAAAATCCTGAGAGTTATGAGCAATTTAAAGCATTAGTCATTGCACGTTTTCAAGCTGAGCCCGTATTACTTGCCCATGTCGATACCATGTGTGATGAGGAAGAAGAAGACCTGAGTGGTCATCAGCCTGTGATCTCTTTGTATCAATCGCTATTCCCCCATAGCTGTTTTTATGACGATGAAGAGGCTAAAGACAGCTTTATGGCAATGCCATTTTTTGGCAGTACCCTCGAAAATGAAGCGTATGATTTACAGCAAAAAGTCCAATCACAGGTTGCAGGTCCATTAGTTAAAATTGCACAGAGTGCCATTGCTGCTCGTGCAAACTATCGTGCCTATCTTGCCAGAGGTGAGCGTAAATATGAGCTTAACTATGGTACTAATTTGTTGAAACCTTTAGTGCTGGCCATGCCCCAAGGCGGATTATTGTGGCGCTACATTGAAACTGGGGAACCACAAACAGTATTAGAAACAGTCTGTGAAGTAGATGTGCTTGAATTAGCGAAAGTGCATGCCAGTGACATGGCTGAGCATCTTATTGATCAATTGAATAGTTTTGAGCGCAATAATCAAGGTATAGCCGAGGAGCTGGAGTCGGTGCTCAGCTTTGTGCGAGGCGATCTACTTACAGATCACTTCAGTGAAGAAGCTGAATATACACAACCCAATGGCATGGTGTTGACGCTTGCGGTACGCAACGATGCAGAAAATAACTTACTACAAGCTCGTGCTGAGCAGTACCTTCGCGTGATTGATGTATTTTACCATGTCCTAGGCAAGCGTGAGTTTTGCAAATATATGATGGCATCACTTACCGAAGGTGATGAAGCACTACTCTCCAGAGAAGCCTATTATCAGCGTTATACTCAACTCTCCGTGTCTGATATCAAGAGCGCGGCTGAAAATGCTAAAGCCAAAAATATCCAGTCGATATTTCGTTATTTCACCAACCAAGATGAATTACTGTGTCGCAAGCATCTTAAGTTGGTCGATGAGCATTTCCGCTCATCGCGTGCGCTGTGCCACCCAAAGCAATGGCCGCAATTGGATATGGGATTAATTACACTGGCCAGCTATCACCTGCACAGTGATTATAATCAGCATATTGGCGATGATATTACTGAGGCACTAGCAAATTATCTTAACGACAATCATATTTGGCAACTCGCTGCCCAGCACATAATTCAGAAATGTCATAAAAAGTCCGATCATTATAACCCTGATAACTTAGGATTGTCTGAGGCACAAATAACGCGGATCTGTGATTACTTTACTGCAGACACGCCGCAAGATGATTTAAGCAGTTTATTGGCATTAGTGCAGCCGCAGTTGTATCGAGATGAGTGTTGTCGCGGCGATCTTTACCTAAACAAGTTTAGTGAAAAGCAGTCAAGCTATCAGATCTTTAAAGATTTTGATGATGATTTCCAACGCTTTACCTTAACGGCATTTTGGTTGCGACAGCTACCTTTACCCCTGCAATATAAAGCAGATCGTTTATGGCAATTTATTATTGCACTAGCGCCAGTTAGGGTTGCACGCAATGTGCTTCGTGCTTATTCGGATGATCATTGGAGCATAGAGTTTGACACTATACTCAATGAAATTGAGGTCTACGAACAGTTAAGTAAAGCTGGAATAGATGGCGGTATACTGAATGCCTATGAAATGAGCAATCAACGTTATAACTCCGAACGCTACTTGAATTGGATAGAGATTTACAGCGAAATAGCCAGTGATGATACCTGCATGTTTGGCAGCATGGGACGTAACAAAGCCAAAGCTATGGAGCAGGGACTCGCATATATCAATGAGCGCACGAAAATTGAGTTTTTACATCATGTGTCGCTTAAACACCCGGAAGTTGAGCTTGATTTCAGCCATGATTTACAACGCGCGATTGATATTTTTGTGCAATTAAACCTGCACTCTTGGGAGCATGCGTTAGCACAGGAATTAGGTCGGGATTGTCTATATTTCGGTGAAGGTGAAAAGTTACCAAAGAAGCTGCATAAAGCCATTGTAGCGGATAGCCTCTCAATACACGATAAACCTTGCCATGTAGATGGTCGAAGTTGGGAAGCGTGCACTGTGTTACAACAGCAAGGAGACAATTACGTTATTGTGATGGCCGATCATGAGGTGCCGCTTGCTTGGTATGAAGAAAGGCTGCCATCTGGGCCGTTACTGATATTTTCAGAGCAGCTTGAGCGTGCGGCTATTATAAAACGCGTGGCTGAGCTGCAAGTGCAGTCCAATCGCATTAACGCGATTGTTGAGCAAACGATGGCTTATCTACATAATGAGGTCGAGTTTGATGTCATGGCTGCGCTGTTTAAAGGGCAAATTTCCACCGAGTTTATGCGTATCGATGCCGATGAATATCAAATGTATAGTCTTCGTCAGTTTGTGTGGATGTTAGATGCTGAGCGTCGCAACAAACTGGTACGTGTGCTTCTTAATCATGATTATCGGGGCTTTAAATTAATTGAAGCGCAAATGGAACAACCTTGGCTATTACATCAACTGGCACACAATGAGATAGATTTTGAAACTTACCTATCGAAAAGCGGTGAATATGAAGGCGAAGCGTCCGAAACCGGCATAGCATTTTTGCTCACCTGGTTATTTGATATCGGCGTTAAACCCGAACATTTGGTGCTGTTTTGTATTAAGCGCAGTCACTTTGACGTATGTCGTGAATTTATCGTGGCACATGCTCGTGGCCAATATGGCAGTTTTAAACAGAGTTTGAGCTATTTATATGCTGATCGCCGCGCTGAACTTCCTGAAATATTCAGCCAAGCAGCAGACGCTGAAGCATTGCTAGCTCCATTAAGAAAAGACAAATCTCGCAAGGTAAAAGAAGCGGTAAACCAATACGCTAATTAGTGTGTAGTCATACGCCCAAAAAAGGCGTATGACTACTTAGATATTTGGGTTATTTACCAATACAAAATGAGCTAAAGATTTTGCCCAGCAAGTCATCGGAGGTGAATTCACCGGTGATCTCATTGAGGTATTGCTGGGTAAGGCGTAGCTCTTCTGCCAAAATTTCACCGGCAATATGCATTTCTAGCTGAGTTTGACCTATTTCTAGGTGCTCAGCTGCGCGCTCTAGGGCGTCTAAGTGACGACGGCGAGCCATAAAGCCACCTTCAGTTGCACCAGTAAATCCAATACAGGCTTTTAGATGTTCCCTCAATAAATCAATGCCTTGAATGTCTTTAGCACTTAGACGGATAAGGGTATGGCCATCACTCGTTGTTGCGCCAACGGCTTCACCGCTTAAATCGACTTTATTGCGGATCACGGTAATTTCCATGCCTTGCGGTAATTGCTCGATAAAATCAGGCCAGATCTTCGCAGGATCGGTTTCGTGGGTTTCGGTGCCATCCACCATAAATAGTACGTGATCGGCGCCGCGGATCTCTTCCCAAGCACGCTCAATACCTATCTGCTCTACTTTGTCTGGACTATCACGAAGTCCTGCGGTGTCGATAATATGAAGTGGCATGCCATCAATATGAATATGTTCACGTAGTACGTCTCGTGTGGTACCTGCGATGTCTGTAACAATCGCAGCTTCACGGCCTGCTAAGGCATTGAGTAGTGAAGATTTACCAGCATTAGGGCGGCCTGCAATCACCACGCGCATGCCTTCACGCATGATGCTGCCTTGCTTGGCTTGTTTACGTACTTCTGCGAGTTGCTGAATAATGGCTTCTAGGTCACCCGAGACTTTACCATCGGAAAGAAAGTCGATTTCTTCGTCGGGAAAGTCAATTGCGGCTTCTACGTACATGCGCAGATGAATTACTTTCTCAACCAACGTATTGATATGTTTAGAAAAGTCACCTTGTAGTGAATGTAGTGCACTTTTTGCAGCTTGCTCGCTGGTTGCGTTGATCAAGTCTGCGATAGCTTCTGCTTGCGTTAAGTCTAGCTTGTCGTTCATAAAAGCACGTTCTGAGAACTCACCAGGCTTTGCCAAGCGCACTTGCTCAATTTTGCTGATTTCCTTTAACAGCATATCAAGTACCACGGGGCCACCGTGGCCTTGTAACTCAAGGACATCTTCACCGGTGAATGAGTTCGGCCCTTGGAAGAACAATGCAATACCTTGGTCTAGTTGTTCACCTGCTAGGGTATTGAATGGCAGGTATTCGGCATAGCGAGTTTTTGGGCATTTACCTAAGATTTGCTCGGCAACTGCTCGGGCTTTACACCCTGAAACTCGAATAATACCAACGCCACCGCGACCCGGTGCGGTAGCCTGTGCTGCTATGGTGTCTTGTGCGATCATGATGACTCTTTAGACTGTCTGGTTAATAGCCATAATTGTACAGCAATTGATATATCTCAGGTATAGCTGGTGGGTAATATCTGAGTATGCTCATTGTGTTTTGGGTGGTTGATGACCTTAATGATACGGTTATGCGCTTTTGTCAGGTATAATTATGATCACAGTTTTTACTGTTCTTACTAGCAAAGGTTGTATAAGGGAAACTAACGCTGTGCTGCACTTTCTTCAATTCCGCTTCGATCCAAATGTCTCGTGTTTATATCGTGATGCTGAGCAAGTGCCACTGAGGCCGAGAGTTGCGCAGCTGTTGGCTTATTTTTTAGCCCATCCAAATCAAATTGTTACACGTGAAACATTGCTCAGCACGTTGTGGCAACACGGTGAGTTTAGAGAAGCTGCACTAACACAAAGTATCACTGAGCTAAGACAAGCCCTCAAAGATAACGCCCAGCAACCCACCTTTATTAAAACCATACCACAGCAAGGTTATCAGTGGATTTGTCCTGTTGAGAGCCGCACATTTAACACATTCAAACTCACTACAACAATGAAGGCGATGCTTGTCGTTGGCGCTGTTGCGTTAAGTGGAGTCGCGGCGAGTGTTTATCTCGTTTCTAGCTCAGTACCCGTTGTCACTCGTATACAAGCTGAGCAAGACTCGTTAATCATTGTGCCTATGGTGAATGAGACGGGTGTGCAAGCCAATGCGTGGTGGGGCTATGCGCTTGAAGCAGCATTGAGACAACATTTACAGTCTCATTATCAATTAGTACCGCGAAGCCAATATCCTGAGCTTGCAGAGAATAGTGCGATTAATAAGCTCACGCTTTCACTAAAGCCGATACAACAGCGTTTTTTACTCAGTGTTACTTATGGAGATAAGCAAAGCGAGATAATTGTTGAACAGTTAGATGAGAGCTTTGAAGCGATTGCAACAGAGGTTATTGCGCAGTTAGCGCTAGGTGTTGACACTAAAAGCGCCAAAAAATCACCCTTAAATCTAGCAATGAATGACTATTACCGCGGTGTACAAGCATTAAATGAACAGGGACCTCAACTGGCAAAGGCATATTTTGAGGCGGCTGTGGCACAAATGCCGGAACATCTAGAAAGCCAGTTGGAGCTTGCGCAAATTTGTTGGCAGCTCGGTGATATTGATTCTGCCACCCATCGATTCGAACAGGTTTCACTAAGTTCAGCGTCAATCGCGACTCGTGCTCGCTACCACCTCTATTACGGAGAGTTTTTCAAGGCACAAGGCTTACATCAGCAAGCGTTGCAGCAAGCTCAGCTTGCCCTCGATGCTGCTGAGCAAAGCCAGCAAGTTGAATTGATAGCGATGGCATATCAACTCAAAGCGGATGCTTTTTGGGTGTTACAACGTTGGGATGAATACCAGCAAGCGATGAGTTCAGCGCATGTTTTGATAGGCAGTCGATCGTTTGTCTATAGCGAAGCACAGCGGAGTTTCTATCTTGCCAATTCACCAGCGGCTGGTCCCGCTGAAAAAACGTTACTGAACTTAGAGAAGAGTAAACCTGTACTCGCGCAAGCCATTGCCTATTATGAGCAAACAGAGCAGACCATGAATTTAATAAAAGCTTTGTTTGCTTATGGTCAAAATTACTTAGTGCCAGTGGTTGAAAGTGAGCCTAGTTTATTAAAAGCCCTCGCTTTAGCTCAGAAAAATGGTTATCACTATTTAGAAAAGCAAATACTCACTTACCTAGGGTTCTACTATATTCAGCTACATCAGGGAGAAAAGGCGCTACGGTATTTAAAAGACATTAACGGGGAGCCGCGTTTTATTCCAAGCTATGAACAACAGCAATTACTGATTGGCATGGCGCATATGGATATCGCATTGCAAACGGGTGATACGGATGCAATGCAAAGTGCAATTACGCAATATCAAGTGCTGTTAGAAAGCGATTATATTTCTTCGGTGACGCGTGCCAACGTTAAATTGTTACTGGGTTGGACCTGGATCAAAGCGGGCAAGCTCGAATTAGCAGAGCCGTTGACGGTTGAAGCAATGCAAGACTATCAAACGTTACAGCTACAAGAAGTTGAGACCTATGCGCTCTATACGCAAATGTATATCCATCTTTTGAGAAACGAGCCTCAACAAGCGCTTGAGATCATTACTGCACATCAACATACCAATTCACATCTTTTGTTGCTTTACGGTGTTGTTGCGGCTGATATGTTAAATGAAGAAGCGCTGCAAAAGCGCTTTTCAGATAAATTGGCCGGACTCGAAAATAGCCAATTATTACAGCAACAGTTGCTGCAAATACGCCAGCAAAGCAGCATTGATAAGCACTTTATTACTGAGCTCATCGATGCCCCTTACAGCGTCTATTGTCAGAGTAAATGGACGATAAATTAGGCTCTAGTCTATGTTGGGTGGCTGATTACCGCGATAAACGACTTCACCATGTTTGTCTTGTACCACCCAGTAAGGTAGCTCTCTAATCTCAAACTGGCTAAATACTTCGTTGTGGTGATCGAACACAATATCGTGTTTGACCTCAAAGCGTTGTTGGTAGTCTCGAGCACTTTGTTCTTCCACATAAAAGGGCTTAATCACAGTAACGACCGGATACGCACTCGAGTCAGCGAGTTGATTGTTTTGTTTTATTCTCATTTCACAGGCAGGAATATGTTGAAACGGACACAAACTATCGCTGAAAAATAACACTCTGTATTGACTGTTTATAGTCGCTATCGAAAATGGCGCACCGGTGAGTGTTTGCAATGGGATCCGTGTTTCTTTCTCTGTGCTTGGTGCACTGTTAGTCGTCAACAACTCTCGTTTGATAACTTTGTCGTCTTTAACGATAACACGAACAGGTGTTTGCCTTATTGCAAAGCGTTGCAGCAACTGGTTTTGCTTATCAATGGCTAACTCAGCATAGCTTGGGTAGGCCGTTTTAAACTGCGCTAAGCTTGCCTCATCAATATTAATATCGGGCTGTAGCAATCTCCTTGGTGCTAGTGGCGTTGGTAGAGTCGTGGGCTGTACATACTCATCCCAAATATTAATAAACACATACTCTTGCGTGTTAGCGTGCGCAAACACGCTGAGGCACAAAGCGGCGAACATAAGTAGGGCTTTAATTGATGACATTAGTTTGCTCCTTGGAGTGTGCTCAGATGTTGTTGCAGCTCATCTGTAAACAATGCGCTGCGATAGATTTCTTTGCCGTTTTCATCAATGAGGATGTGTTGTGGCGTGCCTAACACTTGAAACTGCTGAGTTATCTTGCCATTACCATCAAATACCGTTGGAAATTGGTAATCATGTTTATCAAGGTAAGCTTGCACGCCTTTTTTTGACTGATTGAAGCCAATATTAACGGCGATAACCTGATAGTGGTTATTGGCTTGCTGAAAGCTTTGCTCAAGCAGTGGCATTTCTTCCACGCAGTAGGAGCACCACGTTGCCCAAAACTTCAAGTAAGTGACTTTGCCTTGACTGGTTACGGTATTATTTGCAAGCGTATTGGCGGTAAGTACGGGATAGTCCTTTGCTGCAGACATTGTGCTGAGTAACATAAAGAGTGAATAAAATACGATTTTTTTCATGGTGGTTCCTTTGCGTTTTATAGCCAACTTTTGCCAGCTTGAATAAGAAAATATTGCGCCATTGCGACTAAGATAAGTGCGGTTGCTGTAGTGATGTGATTTAACCAAGCTCCAGATCTTGGTAATGTATGCAAAAAGCGTGTGCTTAGCCCTGCTAGCAGTAACAGGGTGCTCATACCGAGCGCAAAACTAAACAGCAGTGCGCCTCCTAATAGAGGTTGCTGGGCATTAGCAACGAAGAGCAATAAGCCGCCTAAAATTGGAGACGTACAGGGAGCCGCAACAAGAGCGCTGGCCATGCCCATTATAAGAGGTGCTGGTGAGCCTGTTGAAATCGCATTTGGCAAGCGTGGCAGAGAGACTAAACCTTTTGATACCACAGCAAAGTAGAGTAATAGATTGGCAAAAATTAGCAGCACCCAAGGGTTTGTTGCTACTTGGCCAAAGAAGCTACCGGTTAATGCTGCAATAAATCCAAGCGCGGCGTACACCGCTGCAAAGCCTAGTGCATACCAGACTGGGGCAAGGCGAATATGGCGTTGTTGGCTAAGAGTCGCAACAGTTATGGGAAGTATGGGATATACGCAGGGCGTAAAGCTGGTGAGTACACCGACTAAGAGTGCTATAGGCACTAACCACCAATCAGATTCGGCACTGGAGAGTGCCTGTAGTAACGTAGATTCAAGCATCGTCTTCTCTTTGCATTTTTTAACTGCAAAAGAGCATGACGGATAGCCCAGATTTGACCTATCAAATCGTCATAAAATCGCTATCAAATTTTATCAAGTGCTTGCTTTTATTTGATATTTTAATTGCTATGAGTTTAAAAGGGAAAGTGCTTGTTGCTCGTTGTGTTTATAATATAAGGTAAGTTACCTAGTTTAGGTAACTTAAAATTATGCGTAAAGGGAGATATTATGAATAGACTAACACTAGCGGTTGTATCTGCAGTATTTGCGGTATCTGGTTCTGCACTAAGTGGTGAGAATGTAAAACCAGACTACGACCCTACAAAGTATTGTTATTATGCCGATCAGGAATACTCTAAGGGAGCCGTAAAAAAGCAAAATAACAAATGGAAAGTCTGTGTTGACGGCGGTCCAAATGGTGAGCTCCAATGGATTGATCAATAGCGACAACTTCATATGATGCGCAAATAAAAAAACGCCAGCTTCACAGCTGGCGTTTTTTTATTCAAGGTGTACGAGCGTTAACCGCGTACTTTCATGCCTTTTTTCTCCATGCCACGGTAGATGATAAGCATCTGAGCGATAGAGATAAGGTTTGAAACCAACCAGTAAAGTACCAGACCTGATGGGAACCAAATAAAGAAGATTGAGAACACGACTGGCATGTAAGTCATCATCTTTTGTTGCATTGGGTCTGTAACTGTCATCGGCTGTAGTTTTTGTGTTAGGAACATACTTGCGCCAAATAGCACAGGTAGTACGTAGTACGGGTCCATTGATGATAGATCCGTTAGCCACAACATAAACTCAGCATGACGTAGTTCTGTTGATTCAAGGAATACGTAGAACAAGGCTAGGAAGATTGGCATTTGTAGTAATAGTGGGAAACAGCCACCCATTGGGTTCACTTTTTCCTTACGGTACATTTCCATCATCGCTTGGCCGAACTTCTGGCGGTCATCGCCATAACGCTCTTTTAGTGCCTGCATCTTAGGCTGTAGCATGCGCATTTTAGCCATAGAGGTGTATTGCGCTTTAGTTAGAGGGTATAACGCCGTTTTCACAATCAAAGTGATAGCAATAATCGCCAAACCCCAGTTACCTAAAATACCGTAAAGGAACTTAAGCAGAGTCAGTAACGGTTGTGAAATAAACCATAACCAGCCGTAGTCTACTGTGAGATCTAGGTCTTCTTGAATTGCTTCAAGCGCTTCTGTGTCTTTAGGACCCATGTAGTACACCGCATGGATAGTTGCCGTGCTGTTTGCTTGAACATTGGTTGGCTCGCTCTTCATACCAACAATACCATTGCCATTTCTAAGCGCGGTATAAATTGTATTATTGGTTTGCTGATCTGGCACCCATGCACTGACGAAGTAGTGCTGTAGGAAAGCAACGTAGCCGCCTTGGGTATTTTTATTCAGGTTCGCATCCGCCATATCAGAGAAGCTGTATTTCTCATAAGGCTCTTCAGCGGTACCATAGGCTGCGCCTAAGTAGGTCTGATCAACCATGCTGCCTTTATCTTGGCGTGTACGTTTGATTTGTGTGTATAGTTGTACTTGAACAGGTGATGAGGTGGTGTTGTTAACTTGGTATTCTAAGTCAACATCATATTTACCTGCTTTAAATACATAAGTTTTTGTGTACTGTACGCCTTTCTCATCAGTAAAAGTCAGTGGTACACGTAATGTATCGCCATTAAGCTCATATTGCTGTTGTGCAGACTCATATACAGGGCGGCCAGCTTTGTTTGCATCAGGGCCGTTTAAACCAATTAAACCACTCTGTGAAACATACTGTTTGCCTTCAAATTCACCAAGTAACATGAAAGGCGTGTCGCTGCCATGGGTTTCTGCGTGTTGTAGTAAGTTGGCTTCAACGATGTCACCGCCTTTAGTATCAATTTTTACCGAAAGTACATCGGTAGTGATACTAATGACAGAACGTGTTGCCTGAGTTGCTACAACTGGGACATCGGATTGGCTTGATGCTGGAACATCAGCTTGCTCTTCTGTTGGGGTTGAGTTCGCCACTTGTTGTGTGGCGGCACTGGTATCAGCTTGTGGCGGGTTTTGTTCTTGTGTCCACTCTTGGAACAGTAGGAACGAAACCAGCAACAAACCGATAAATAAAAACGTGCGTTGCGATTCCATAACAGCTCTTATTTCTCGTGTTGTTTAACTTTAGTCGACTTCACAGGTACAGGGTCATCTCCACCTGCGCTCAAAGGGTGACATTTTAATATGCGTTTAACCGCTAACCAACTCCCTTTTGCAATTCCATGTAAATTAATTGCTTGAATTGCATAACTAGAACAGGTCGGGTTAAAACGACAATGAGGCCCGAGTAGGGGGCTAATCCATTGTTGATAACCGCGGATCAGCAATATAAGCAGGTGCTTGGGAAGCGAACAAACTGCTTTGAACTGATTTCTGATCTTGCTACGCCCTGAAGTTGAATTCATGGCTTTGTAGATATCAATTTCCTCAATTTACTGCTTCAACCCAAGTGAGCAAAAACAGACAATTTTTCCATTGATATAGCTGATTAAAAGGTGAGCTAACCTTACCTTAATTGGCGTAAAATTACTATGCTAGCAAGGGTAAATGCGCCGTAAAAAGGAAAGGCTGAAGCAGATTATTGCTTTTTCGCGTTAGCTTGAGGATTTTTTGAACGCTTGTGTTGAGGCTTTGGCTTAAAAGGTGGTTTAGGTGCACCTGGCTTACAACGTTCATTTATTTTGCGCCACATCTTAGTGAGCTGTTTAGTTAGCTCTTCATTAGATTGCTCGTCAACACCGGTTTTGACCATCAACACAATATCGATATTATCAAGTTTATGACGATTTAATCGAAAGCTTTCTCTGGCAAGTCGTTTGATACGGTTTCGTTGACATGCTTTTTTACAGCGTTTTTTTGCTACAGTTAAACCGAGTCTTGGATGACCAACATCATTTGGTTTTGCAAGTAGAGTAAAGTAAGGCGTAGCAGCGCGAGCTGGCTCTTGAAATATGCGGGAGTAATGCGAGGGAGTTAACAGACGTAACTCCCTGCTAAAGCTAAAGTCTTCCACTAAATATTAAGCAGAAAGTACTTTACGGCCTTTAGCACGACGACGTGCTAATACTTTACGACCGTTCTTAGTCGCCATGCGAGCACGGAAACCGTGAGTGCGCTTGCGTTTAAGTACGCTAGGTTGAAAAGTTCTTTTCATAACAATTCCATCCGATCGGTTAAAAGTTAAAACATCCTATGCAGGTCGCGATCCTGGCACAGGTGCCATTGCGAGCGCGAGATATTAAAGCTGAGCGCGTCTAAAGTCAATCAAAATCTGCTCTCTGTGGCTAAATAATCCACAGTAGAATTTCTTTATCCTTATATATAGACAAAACTTGGCAAAGCTATCGAGCAAACATAGACGATCTACATAAAGTAGGATCAATACGAAATCGATCTGCATAGATCTGATCCGATGGGCGGCATTATAGCATTTAGTAAGAATAGGAAAAGCTCTGGAAAACTAAATTTGATCTTAATTTTGGGGTGAGATCGGGAGAGTTTTTTGCTATGATCTTACTTGTGGGTAAAAAATAAAAACCTTTAAATTTCATGTGTTTATTTTTTTGCTAGGGTGAGATCTTGCTTTTTCTAAATGTCAATATTGAACTTGTGGATAAGATCACTTCATAATACCCCGCTTCCACCAGTGATTTTGTAATAAAAACTAAGTATTTCCGGCGATCCTTTTATTTAGATCTGACTATTTAGATCTGAATGCTCTATTTTTTATTCTCGGGAATCAAAACCTATTGGAGTTCAGAGTGTATCTGTCGGTTTGGCAAAGTTGTTTATATGTTTTGCAAGATGAATTGCCATCTCAGCAATTTAGCATGTGGGTAAGACCACTACAGGCAGAAAGTACTGATGATACGCTAACTATCTATGCGCCGAATCGTTTTGTATTGGATTGGGTACGAGAAAAGTATCTCCACCGCATCAATGAACTGCTGATTGAGATCTGTGGTGATGAAGCACCAGAGCTGCGCTTTGATGTGGGTAGCAAACCTGTGTTAGCTGCACAACCAAGTGTATCTAACGAAAAAGCCGCAAGTGTAGGTCATGCAGCTGATAACATGTCAATGCTGCAAGGCACTCAGCCAAAAATGGCAGAAAAAGTTGAGCCAGCTCCTAAATCTTCGCATAAGTCTAATATTAAAGAGAATTACACCTTTGATAACTTTGTGGAAGGTAAATCTAACCAGCTGGCAAAAGCCGCTGCAACGCAAGTTGCAGATAATCCAGGTTCTGCATTCAATCCCGTATTTATTTACGGTGGTACAGGTCTGGGTAAGACGCACCTGTTACACGCCGTAGGTAATGGCATTATTGAACAAAAACCGGATGCAAAAATTGTTTATATGCATTCAGAGCGGTTTGTTCAGGACATGGTTAAAGCACTGCAGAATAATGCCATTGAAGAGTTCAAGCGTTACTACCGCAGCGTTGATGCATTGATGATTGATGATATCCAATTCTTTGCAAACAAAGAGCGTTCGCAAGAAGAGTTCTTCCATACTTTTAATGCGCTGCTTGAAGGCAACCAACAAATTATTCTAACTTCTGACCGTTACCCTAAAGAAATAGAAGGGGTTGAGGACCGACTGAAGTCGCGTTTTGGTTGGGGGTTAACTATTGCTATTGAGCCACCAGAATTAGAGACTCGCGTTGCTATCTTAATGAAGAAAGCGCAGCAAAGTAATATTAACTTGCCACACGAAGTTGCCTTTTTTATTGCTAAGAAATTACGCTCTAATGTGCGAGAGTTAGAAGGTGCGTTAAACCGCGTGATAGCTAATGCCAACTTCACTGGTCGTCCAATTTCTATCGATTTTGTTAAAGAAGCGCTACGCGACTTACTAGCGCTACAAGACAAACTCGTTACCATCGATAATATCCAGCGCACCGTGGCGGAATATTATCGAATTCGTGTTTCTGACTTATTGTCAAAACGTCGTAGCCGTTCAGTTGCAAGACCAAGACAAGTTGCCATGGCATTGTCTAAAGAACTGACAAACCACAGCTTACCAGAAATAGGTGATGCATTTGGTGGCCGCGACCATACCACCGTGTTACATGCGTGTAGAAAAGTAAAAGCACTTCGTGATGAAAGTCATGAGGTAAAAGAAGATTATCAAAACTTAATTAGAACGCTGTCTTCTTAAGGGTTAAATGATGCAAATAACGATTCCAAGAGAACTATTTTTAAAGCCACTGGTACAGGTGTCGGGTGCCATTGAGCGCAAACATACACTGCCTATTTTGTCTAATGTATTGCTAGAAGTGAAAAATGGCGCGTTACATATGACAGGTACAGATTTAGAGATAGAGCTTGTTGCATCTGTTGCCCTTGAAACCAATGTGCCAGACGCCAAGATCACTTTACCGGCGAAAAAGCTCCTAGATATTTGTAAGAGCTTGCCTGATAACTCGGATTTAGTGCTGAGTAGCCAAGAGCATCAATTGCTACTGACTAGCGGTCAAAGTCGCTTTTCTTTGACAACCTTAGCCGCTGAAGACTTCCCTAATCTTGAAGAGTGGGACGGTGAGGTTGAGTTTGCCATAACGCGTTTAGAGCTGAGAAAATTGCTAGAAGCAACGCATTTCTCTATGGCGAACCAAGACGTACGTTACTATTTAAATGGTATGTCGTTCGAAGTAGATAATAATGAAATTAAAACGGTAGCTACTGACGGTCACCGTTTGGCAATTGCGCAGCAAAAATTACCTGAGTCATTGCAAACACAACGTCAATTGATCATTCCTCGCAAGGGCGTGCAAGAGATCATGCGCTTATTGCCTGCAGATGATGAAACTATCACCATTCAATTTGGCGCTAATCATGTGCGTATCATCGACAGCGAATTTACTTTTACGAGTAAGCTGGTGGATGGGCGATTCCCTGATTATCGTCGCGTATTACCTCGTGGCGGGGACAAGTTGGTTACCGCAAATCGCGAATGGCTACGTAGTGCATTTCAGCGTGTGTCTATTCTTTCTAACGAGAAGTTTCGTGGCGTGCGATTGAATCTGAGTAATGGACAATTAAAAATTAGTGCCAATAACCCAGAGCAGGAGCAAGCTGAAGAAATTGTTGAGGTAGGTTACCAAGGCGATGATCTTGAAGTTGGTTTTAACGTTTCTTACTTATTAGACGTGTTAAATACAATAAAGTCTGAAGATGTACAATTTACGCTTTCTGATGCGAACAGCAGTGCGCTTATTGAAGCCGCTGGTGACGAACATGCCATGTATGTAGTTATGCCGATGCGTTTATAGAGTTATGAGTTTAACTCACCTTAGCCTCAATGCATTTCGAAACATTGAGGCGATGGCGCTTTCACCTAGCAATGCCGTTAATGTCATTCTCGGTGAAAATGGTAGCGGTAAAACCAGTCTGCTCGAAGCCATTTACTTTCTCTCCAGTGGTAAATCTTTCCGTACCAATCTGCAAAAATTAATGATCAAGCATGAAGCTTCTCATTGCGTTGTTCATGCTAAAAAACAACTACATAACTTGTCTATACCGCTTGGCATTAGTAAATATACCAGTGGTGAAACTAAGCTTCGAATTCAGGGGCAGGCAAGCCGGAAAGTGGCAGAATTAGCGCAGGTTTTACCTGTTCAAGTTATTACGCCTGAAAGCTATGAGCTGTTTTTTGGTGGTCCAAAAGAGCGTCGTAAGTTTCTTGATTTAGGTGTGTTCCACGTGGAACATCAGTTTTATTCCACATGGAAAATGTTCAATCAGGTGCTCAAGCAACGTAACGCTTTATTGAAATCTAAACCGAGAGATCTCCAATCCCAGCTAAGTTATTGGGATAAGGAGTTTGTACGCCTTGCTGAGCAAATAAATATGTTTAGAGAGGCTTATATAGGTAGGTTTCAGACGCATTTTTTTGATAAGATAGGGGATATAAGCCCTATCTTTAAAGGCCTTGAAATTCGCTTTCAAGCGGGCTGGAAGGGGGAACTAGCTGAGGTATTAACAAATCAGTTAGAGCGAGATGTAAAACTTGGCTATACAAGTAAAGGGCCGCATAAGGCTGACTTTAACTTTTATACTCAAGGAAACAGCGTAGAACATATTTTTTCTCGTGGTCAACTCAAGCTATTACTGTATGCACTTAAAGTAATGCAAAACAGTTTGATTGACCAAGAGAGTAATAAGCAGTCAATTCTGCTTATTGATGATTTACCTTCGGAGCTTAGTGAAGATACTAAGGTGGCGGTATCGCGTCTGTTGGCGCAATGTCAGTCACAGCTGTTTATCACTGCTATTACTCCAGAAAGTATTGCCGCCGTTATTGAACCAATGGAACGTGAAATTAAAATGTTCCACGTGGAACATGGCAGCTTAATAACAAAATAATTGGAAGAAACCATGTCGGAAAATTACGATTCGTCGAGTATTAAAGTACTTAAAGGATTGGATGCTGTAAGAAAGCGTCCGGGAATGTATATCGGTGACACAGACGATGGTACTGGTTTACATCACATGGTGTTTGAGGTCGTTGATAACTCAATCGACGAAGCACTAGCAGGATATTGTGACGATATTTTCGTAACAATTCATACCGATGGCTCTGTATCTGTTCGAGATAATGGTCGTGGTATCCCAACTTCAATTCACGAAGAAGAAGGGGTTTCTGCGGCAGAAGTTATCATGACTGTACTACATGCCGGTGGTAAATTTGATGATAACTCATATAAAGTATCTGGCGGTTTGCACGGTGTAGGTGTTTCTGTTGTAAATGCACTTTCTGAAAAACTACAATTAACAATCCGCCGTGATGGCAAAGTGCATCAGCAAAAATACACTATGGGTGTTCCAGATGCGCCGTTAGGTGTTATCGGTGAAGCGGAATCTACTGGTACAGAATTGAGATTCTGGCCAAGTGCTGAAACGTTCTCAGATACAAATTTCCATTACGATATTCTAGCTAAGCGCCTACGTGAATTATCTTTCCTTAACTCTGGTGTAAGCATCATTTTGAATGATGAGCGCGAAGAGAATAAACAAGATCACTTCAAGTACGAAGGCGGTATTCAAGCATTCGTTGCGTATCTAAATCGTAAGAAGACACCAGTTCATCAAAGTGTTTTCCACTTTTCGACTGAGCGTGATGATGGCATTAGCGTAGAAGTCTCTATGCAATGGAATGATGGTTTCCAAGAAAACATCTACTGTTTTACCAATAACATTCCTCAACGCGATGGTGGTACTCACTTAGCGGGTTTCCGTGCAGCACTTACGCGTACGCTTAACACCTACATGGAAAAAGAAGGCTTTAATAAAAAGTATAAAACCAGTGCTACGGGTGACGATGCCCGTGAAGGTTTGACTGCTGTTGTTAGTGTTAAAGTTCCTGATCCTAAGTTCTCTTCACAGACAAAAGATAAGCTCGTTTCTAGTGAAGTGAAAGGGGCTGTTGAGCAAACGATGGCTGAAAAGCTAACTGAATTCTTGCTAGAAAACCCAGGCGATGCAAAAACCGTTGTAAACAAAATCGTTGATGCTGCGCGCGCACGTGAAGCTGCACGTAAGGCTCGTGAAATGACTCGTCGTAAGGGCGTTATGGATTTAGCTGGTCTACCGGGTAAACTCGCTGACTGCCAAGAACGAGATCCTGCACTTTCTGAACTATATATAGTGGAGGGTGACTCGGCGGGTGGTTCTGCTAAGCAAGGTCGTAATCGTAAGAACCAAGCAATCCTGCCGCTCAAAGGTAAAATCCTGAACGTAGAAAAAGCACGCTTTGATAAGATGCTTTCTTCTCAGGAAGTGGCAACACTAATTACTGCATTAGGTTGTGGTATTGGCCGTGATGAATATAACCCTGAAAAGCTAAGATATCACCGCATCATCATCATGACCGATGCGGACGTGGATGGTTCACACATCCGTACACTGCTACTGACTTTCTTCTATCGTCAAATGCCAGAGATCATCGAACGCGGTTATGTCTATATTGCTCAGCCTCCACTATATAAAGTGAAAAAGGGTAAGCAAGAACGTTATATTAAAGATGATAATGCGCTAACTTCATATTTGACGACATTAGCTCTAAACGAAGCATCGCTATATCCGTCGGAAGGTGCAGAGCCAATTACTGGTAACAGACTAGAAAACCTAGTACATGATTATCAGAATACGATAGATATCATTGAGCGTTTAAAGCGTAAGTATCCGTCTTCAATCATGAACCGTTTGCTTTATCACCCAGAGCTAACCGAGTCAGACTTATCTGATGAAGCAAAAGTAACGGCGTGGACTGAAAACTTGGTTGCTGATCTTGTGAAGAAAGACGAAGACGCCACTATCTTCAACGCAGAAGTTGCATTTGATGAAGAGCGCCACATGTATTATCCGGTGATCAATATTCGTCAGCATGGTGTTGATAAAGCACATACTTTGAACTTCGACTTTATTACATCTAAAGATTATGTCCGCATTGCGAACACGGGTCGTCAGATTGGTAGTTTGATCAGCGAAGGCGGTTATGTACAGCGTGGTGAGAAGACTCAAGCAATCGAATATTTTGAGGCTGGTCTTGAATGGCTTATCTCTGAGTCTAAGCGTGGCTTGTATACACAACGCTATAAAGGATTGGGTGAGATGAACCCTGACCAACTTTGGGAAACAACGATGGATCCAGATGCTCGCCGTATGCTACGTGTGACCATTGAAGATGCCATTGCTGCAGACCAATTGTTTGCAACCTTGATGGGTGACCAAGTTGAACCTCGTCGAGAGTTTATCGAAACAAATGCACTGAGAGTTGTTAACTTAGACGTGTAAACTCAAACATCTAGTAAAAAGGAGGGATTTTCCCTCCTTTTTTTATGCTTTAAAGCTTAAAACCCTCCTGCGCTCGCGGTATACTGAGCATAATTTTCAATCATTGAATCTAGCGTAAGCGCCAAATTACTACAGGCGTTTACATACGATAAGTACCAGATAAAAATAAGCCAACTATGCAAAAATACGATATCAAAACCTTCCAAGGTTTGATCCTGGCTTTACAGGATTACTGGGCGCAGCAAGGCTGTGTTGTAGCTCAACCTTTAGATATGGAAGTTGGTGCGGGTACATTCCACCCGATGACCTTCCTTAAGTCCATTGGTCCTGAGCCAATGTCGAGCGCATACGTACAACCTTGTCGCCGCCCGACGGATGGTCGCTATGGTGAAAACCCTAACCGTCTTCAGCATTACTACCAATTCCAAGTTGTATTGAAGCCATCGCCTGAGAATATTCAGGAGCTCTACCTAGGCTCTTTAGAAGCATTGGGCATTGATACATTAACGCACGAAGTGCGCTTTGTTGAAGACAACTGGGAGTCACCAACGCTAGGTGCTTGGGGATTAGGTTGGGAAGTATGGTTGAATGGCATGGAAGTGACTCAGTTTACTTACTTCCAGCAAGTTGGCGGTATTGAATGCTCACCGGTAACGGGTGAAATTACGTATGGTTTAGAGCGCCTTGCGATGTATATACAAGGTGTAGATAGCATTTATGATCTTGTTTGGACAGATGGTCCAATGGGGCGCGTAACTTATGGTGACGTGTTCATGCAGAACGAAATCGAACAGTCGACATATAACTTTGAATATGCGGATGTAGAGGCATTATTCAAGCAGTTTGACCAGTGTGAAAAAGAAAGCGAAAAGCTAATCGAAGCAGGGCTTCCTCTACCAGCTTATGAGCAGGTAATGAAGGCATCTCATGCATTTAACCTGTTAGACGCACGTCATGCTATCTCAGTAACTGAGCGTCAGCGCTATATATTAAGAGTTCGTGCTTTATCAAAAGCCTGTGCACAGGCTTACTATGACGCACGTGAAGCACTTGGCTTCCCGCTTTGTAAGGATAAATAATGTCGACTGAAAACTTACTCGTAGAAATTGGTACCGAAGAGCTACCACCAAAGGCGTTACGCAACCTTGCTGAGTCATTCGCAGAAAATACTAGGCAAGAACTTGAAGCATTAGAGCTTAGCCATGAAGGCGTGAGCTGGTATGCATCACCTCGTCGCTTAGGTATTCAAGTTAAAGCATTGCAAACGCAACAAGCCGACAAAGTGGTTGAAAAGCGTGGTCCCGCTATTCAGGCGGCATTTGACGCCGATGGTAACGCGACTAAAGCGGCGCTAGGTTGGGCTCGTGGTTGTGGTATTGATATTAATGATGCTGAGCGTTTAGAAACTGATAAAGGCACTTGGCTGCTACACAAGGCGAAAGTAGAGGGGCAACAGACCTTAGCGTTACTAAGCGATGTGATCAACAAAGCATTGGCTAAGTTACCTATTCCAAAGCCGATGCGCTGGGGTGCGAACAAGACGCAATTTATCCGTCCTGTGCATACTGTGGCTGCACTACTTGGTAGTCAACAAGTTGAAGGTGAAGTGCTAGGTAAAGCTATCAGCAATGAGCTGCAAGGACATCGATTCCATCACCCTGAGCGTGTTCGTGTTGAACATGCTGATGATAGCCATGCAGTGCTAAAAGGCGCATACGTTATTGCGGATTATGAAGCACGTAAAGCGTTAATTCGTGGCCAAATTGAAGCTGAAGCTGAAAAGCTCGGCGCGCAAGTAGCGATGGATGAAGATCTTCTTGAAGAAGTTACATCACTAGTCGAGTGGCCAGTAACTTTAGTAGCATCTTTTGAAGAAGCCTTCTTGCAAGTACCTGATGAAGCACTTATCTACACCATGAAAGACGACCAAAAGTACTTTCCACTGTTAGATAAGCAAGGCAACTTGATCAACAAGTTCTTGTTTGTTTCTAACATTGAAAGTAAAGATCCGAGCGTGGTGATCTCGGGTAACGAGAAAGTGGTTCGCCCACGTCTGGCAGATGCGCAGTTCTTCTTTGAAACGGATAAGAAGAAAACGCTGGAAAGTCGTCTTGAGTCACTTGATTCAGTGTTATTTCAGAAGCAGCTTGGCACACTAAAAGACAAGTCAGAGCGTATCTCGGCACTCGCTGGTTTTATTGCGGAGCAGCTTGGTGCTGATAAGGCATTAGCAGAGCGTGCAGGTTTACTAAGTAAAACGGATTTAATGACTGAAATGGTCATGGAATTTACTGACGTTCAGGGCGTGATGGGTATGCATTACGCGCGCATTGATGGTGAAGCGGAAGAAGTCGCGCTAGCACAAAATGAGCAATATATGCCGCGTTTTGCTGGTGATAACCTACCGTCTAACCCAATCAGTTTTGCCGTGGCGCTTGCGGATAAATTTGATACTCTGGTTGGCATTTTTGGTATCGGCCAGACACCAAAAGGCGATAAAGACCCGTTTGCACTTCGCCGTGCTGCCATCGGCGCATTGCGTATTATGGTAGAAAAAGAACTACCATTAGACATTCAGGATATCGTTGCCAAAGCAATGACGTTATTCGGTGATAAGCTAAGCAATGCAAATGTTGCCGATGAAGTGGTTGAGTTTATGTTAGGTCGTTTCCGTGCCTGGTACCAAGATGAAGGTATCGGCGTGGATGTGATCCAAGCAGTACTTGCAAGACGTCCAACGAGCCCAGTTGATTTTGATCGCCGAGTAAAAGCGGTTAGTCACTTTAGAACGTTGGCGGAAGCTGAAGCGTTAGCCGCTGCCAATAAGCGTGTAAACAACATTTTAGCGAAGAATAACGTCGCGTCAGAAGCTGCGGTGGAGAGTTCACTCCTGCAAGAAGAAGCTGAGCAAACATTGGCTGCACAAGTTGCTGCGTTAACTGTTGAGCTTGCACCTGTTTATGCTGAAGGTGATTATCAAACTGCACTGACGCGTTTAGCGAGTTTACGTGAAGCAGTAGATAACTTCTTTGATAATGTTATGGTAATGGCGGACGATGAAGCGGTTAAAGCTAATCGTTTAGCATTACTTGGTCAGTTAAGTAAGTTATTCCTTAATACTGCAGATATTTCAGTGTTACAAAATTAATTGCTGATACAAAAGCCAGCAATTGCTGGCTTTTTGCTGATTGGTAAAAGCAAGTAAAAGGCTGTCTAGCTATGATTAAAAAACAAGGGGCAATGGCGATTGCGCTATTAGCACTTACCGCTTGTAGTAGTAACTTTCAATTGCCAACAACGTCAACTTCACCGGTTGTTGCTGGTGAGTTGGATAAGACAATGTATTTACGCGGTGACTTCACTCTGTGGGATGCCGAACCTCAGTATCGTCTTGAAGAAACACAACCGGGGATCTACGCAACAAAAGCAAGATTCATGAGCCCAGGTAAAGTGTATGAATTTAAAATTGCTGATGAGCAGTGGAGTGAAGGCTACAACTGTGGCTATAAGAGTGAAGGGCAGTTAACGCTAGGGCAACCGCTGGTCGCGGATTGTAACACGGTGTATAACTACTTTAGCTTTAAGCCAAGTAAAAAAGGTTGGTACGAAATCCGCTTAGATTATCGTAATCCTCGCTCACCAAAGGTGGTGATTGTAAAATCTTAAATAAGCGGCAGATGCCGCTTTTTTATTGTTCATGACTCATGAGTTCAAATAGTGTTAAAGAGGAGATCACTGACCTTTCTTAATCACATATTTGTAGGGAGATTCAGCCACTGCTTTGGCTACCAAAGTGTGATCCATAAATTCACAGAAGCTCGGAATGTCTCTTGTCGTTGATGGATCATCTGCGATAACTAACAACGTCTCACCTAAGTTCATCCGTCGCACCATGCCTCTAATCATCATTACCGGCTCCGGACAACGTAAGCCTACTGCATCTAAGGTATGGTCGGTATTATCAAAACTCATTGTGGGTGGCCTTGTTCGTTACGTTGCTAATTACGGAAATTGCTATTTTAACCGCATGTTGTAAGTAAGCTCAAGTATGGATAACTCCTGCCTTAGCCAACCTGAGGTGAGGTAAATGCAGGTAATAAAAAAGGCAAAACAGCTGTGCCGTTTTGCCTTGGTCACCAAGTTGAAGTTGTGTGCTGGTATTGTCTTATAAAAGCCCAGTACCAGCTGGTTGGAATTAGTTATCTACGCGCTCGAATACGGTAGCAATGCCTTGGCCTAAACCAATACACATAGTTGCAAGACCATACTTCGCGTCTTTCTCTTCCATTAGATTGATAAGTGTTGTGCTAATACGTGAGCCTGAGCAACCAAGTGGGTGACCGAGTGCAATTGCACCACCGTTGAGGTTCACTTTCTCATCTACCTTGTCTAGTAGACCAAGGTCTTTTAGCACTGGTAGTGATTGCGCTGCAAAGGCTTCGTTTAGTTCTGCAACATCAATATCATCGATAGTAATGCCCGCCTGCTTTAAGGCTTTTTGTGATGCCGGAACTGGACCGTAACCCATGATGGAAGGATCGCAACCTGCGACTGCCATTGATTTAACACGAGCACGAATAGGAAGACCGAGCTCTCTTGCTTTAGACTCGCTCATGACCAACATAGCTGAAGCACCGTCAGACAGCGCTGAAGAGGTACCTGCAGTTACCGTACCCGATGCTGGGTTAAATACCGGACGTAGCTGTCCTAGACCTTCTAGGCTTGTCTCTGGACGGATAACTTCGTCATGCTCGACAAGTACTGGTGTACCATCGGCATCATGACCTTCCATTGGCAGGATTTCTTTTGCGAAACGCCCTTCAAGGGTTGCGGCATGTGCACGCTGGTGTGAACGTACGGCAAATTCATCTTGCTGCTCACGACTGATACCGTGCATTAGCGCTAAGTACTCAGCCGTTAACCCCATCACGCCGGCAGCTTGTGCAACTGATGTCGCAAGGCCTGGGTGAAAGTCATTACCATGTGTCATTGGTACGTGACCCATGTGCTCAACACCACCGATAAGGTAAGTGTCACCAGCACCTGTCATGATAGCGCGAGCTGCGTCATGCAATGCTTGCATTGACGAACCGCATAGGCGGTTCACGGTTACCGCCGGTACGGTGTGAGGAATGCCAGCTAAGAGTGCAGCGTTACGACCAACGTTAAAGCCTTGTTCTAACGTTTGCTGTACACAGCCCCAATAGATGTCATCAATTGAGTCTGGTGCTACTTGAGGGTTACGCTCAAGTAGGCCTTTCATCAAGTGTGCGCTGAGGTCTTCGGCACGTTTATGCTTAAATACACCGCCTTTTGAACGGCCCATTGGGGTACGAATACAATCTACGATTACCGCGTTTTCCATGTTACTGGCCCTCCACTTGATAGAACACTTTACCTTCATCTGCCCACTGTCTAGTTTGCTCAGAAACTTGATAAATTTCACCAAGATGAGCGTACTTGTCAGCCATTGCTACAAAGTTTGCGAGGCCGATTTGGTCTAGATAGCGGAATGCACCACCTCTGAATGGAGGGAAGCCGATACCGTAGATCAGTGCCATGTCTGCTTCTTGCGGTGAAGCAACAATGTTTTCTTGCAGACACAGTAACACTTCATTGATCATTGGCACCATACAACGCTCAATAATCGTTTGTTTATCAAATTCAGTTGGTGCGTCACAAATACCGCTCAGCAGCTCAAGCGCGCTGTCGTCTTTACTCTTCTTCAAACGACCTTTGCGATCTGGTGCGTATTGGTAGAAGCCTTTTTGGTTCTTCTGACCAAAGCGTTCGGCACCCGCAAGTACTGCGACAGGATCTTTGTCTTTACGTGCCATGCGAGTAGGGAAGCCATCAGCCATTACACCAGTACAATGATTTGCCGTATCGATACCCACTACGTCTAGTAGATACGCGGGACCCATTGGCCATCCGAAGACATTTTCCATAACTTTATCTACTTTTGCGAAGTCAGCACCTTCTACAACAAGTTGGCTGAAGCCTGCAAAGTAAGGGAATAGAACACGGTTCACGAAGAAACCTGGGCAATCGTTAACAACGATAGGAGACTTGCCAAGCTTTAAGGCATAATCTACCACTGCGGCAACGGTTTCATCCGATGTCTGTTCGCCACGAATGATTTCTACCAATGGCATTTTTGGCACTGGGTTAAAGAAGTGCATACCACAGAAGTTTTCTGGCTTCTCAAGTGCGGTGGCTAACTCATCAATACGAATAGTCGATGTATTTGAAGTCAGGATGGTACCTTCTGGTAATTGCGACTCTAAACTCGCCAATACCGTTTTCTTGATTTTAGGGTTTTCAACAACGGCTTCTACGATGATGTCTGAGCCTTGTAGATCGTGATCGTTGAGCGTTGCTTTGATTTTACCTAAAGTGGCAATCATCTTGTCCATCGACATGTGGCCGCGCTGTACTTTTTTACCAAGTAGTTTTGCAGCCTCACCCATACCAAGGTCTAGGGCACCTTGCTGGATGTCTTTCATGACAATTGGCGTACCTTTGTAGGCTGATTGGTAAGCGATACCGCCACCCATAATACCAGCACCAAGTACCGCTGCTTGTTTGATCTCTGTTTTACTTTGTTTTGCTTGTTTCTTGGCAACCGTTTTGATGTATTGATCCGCTAAGAAAATACCGGTTTGCGCTGCAGCTTCCGCCGTTTTGGCAAGCTTAGCAAAGTTTTGGTTTTCGAGTGCCATCGCTTCGCTGCGGCTAAGGTTAGCTGCTGCTTTAAGCGTTTGTACCGCCATCATTGGTGCAGGGTAATGACCTTTGGTTTTTGCCATGACTAAGCCTTCAGCCATACCAAAGCTCATGCCTTGCTCAACACGGTTCATCTTCAATGGGTCAAGCTTGATTTGGCGTTTCGCGCGCCAATCCAATTTACCTGCAATGGCTTGCTCCAAGGTACGAATAGCGGCAGCCATGAGTTTGTCAGCAGCTACTACACCGTCAACCGCACCCACTTTTAGTGCGTCATTCGCTCGGTTTTCTTGACCTGTGGTGATCCACGTCATTGCGTTGTCAGCGCCGATTAAGCGAGGAAGTCTTACGGTACCACCAAAGCCCGGCATAATGCCAAGCTTAACTTCTGGTAGGCCAATTTTTGCGTTGTCAGTTGCAATACGGTAATCCGTGGCGAGCAACCACTCGCAACCACCGCCAAGCGCAAGGCCATTTACTGCCGATAGTGTAGGGAAAGGTAAATCTTCTATTGCGTCGAAGACATCGGTTGCGGTTTTAATCCAACCAACAAGTTCTTCTTCTGGGCGTTGGAAAGTCGGAAGGAATTCAAAAATATCAGCGCCAACAATAAAGTGGTCTTTGTCGCTGGTAAAAATTAAGCCGTCGATGTCATCGCGCTGGCTCAATTCGATAAGCGCTTCGTGGCTTTCCTTAAGTACTTGCTGAGATAGTTTGTTTACTGAGCCTGGTAGGCAAAACTTAAACTCAGCGATATTGCCTTTGCAAAAATCAACTACAAAGGACTCGCGTTTGATTAACATACATGTTCTCCCGTGCTTTACACTGGTACGATGAGTTGTAATTTAAATCAGTGTGGATCCTTTGGCGGCAAATTGCAATGAAAAATTTACCGCACATTTACTGAAATACCTGAGTCGGTTTGCTAAGGTGGCTTAACGCACCTCGCATTTAGTGTCATTTATGAGCATGCTCGCAAGTGACAAGCCGAGTTTTGGTCTTCAGCGCCATCTTTAGATAAGCATAATTTGGCTGTATTTCAATTTAGGTGTGTATTCTTTTGGCAGATAAATAAGGGTTTGCATGACATATTGGTTACCCCGCTTAGCTGCAGGCAGCTTATGTATGGTGAGCTGGCTCTGTGCAGCCGATAGCACTCACGACGAATTTAAAGAGGCTGAGCGTGTCGCTTGGTCTGGTAATTATAGTAATTTTAAAGCTGCAACAGCGCAGCTCGATCACCCGCTAAAGCCATACGTTGAAAAGGCGTTTTATGAACGCCATCCTAAACTTGAGTACCAGCAAGAAATTCAGCACTTTTTAACGGTATACGAACACACCCCATTAGAATGGCCAGTACGCTCTGCTTGGCTCGATTATTTAAAGCGTCATAAAAAGAAAGCACGATTCATCGAGTTTTATCGTGAGACCAGCGATATTGAACTCAAATGTACGTATTTGGCGTATCAGTTGGACTTAGGCGCGCCAAAAAAAGCCATTCTTGATCAGGTAACCGATATTTGGACGGTGGGAAAGTCTCAGCCTAAAGCCTGTGATGGCCTTTTTAGCCAATGGCAAAAGGCGGGGTATAGAACGCCTGAGCGTGTCTGGCAGCGTATTTCCAGTGCTGCGCAATCCGGTCAAACGTCACTGCTAGATTATCTTGAGAAGCTGTTACCAAAAAATGAGGCGTATCTTGCCGAGCTTTATAAAAAGGTTCGCCAAGATCCGAGTGCGGCTGCTGGGCTTTATCGGTTTAGTAAACGTACTGAAAAAGAAGCCGAAATTGCGGTATATGGTGTAAGACGCCTAGTTTGGCGCGATCCTGATTTAGCGCTGCGTGCCTGGCAGAAGATGCAGGATATGTTTACCTTTACCCAGCAGCAAAAGGATAGTGTTGCTTATCGTTTTGCTCTGGCACTTGCGTCTAAAGGCCATGAAGACGCACGGTTTTGGCTAAATAAAGTGCCCAAATCGCTGCAGGACAAAAAGCTACTCCAGTGGCTGATGAGTAACATGCTGAAAGAGCAAGATTGGGAAGGGATCTCGGCCTTATTCGTGGGTCACGAGCAGCTTAGCAATGGTCAAAAATACTGGCTTGCATATAGCCTCGCGAAGCGTAGCGAATTGGCTAAGGCTAACGAGATTTGGCAGCAATTAGCACAAGAGCGTGATTACTACGGCTTTTTGGCTGCTGCCCGGTTAGGATTACCAGTCTCACTAAATGAAGAGCCGTTAAATGTTGACCCCAGCATTGTAGAAAGGGTATCTCATGCGCCTGGTTTTAAGCGAGCAAAGGCTTTATACGAGCTGGAAAGGTATACTCAAGCACGCCGAGAGTGGAACTACCTTACTAACACCTCAAGCAAAGAGGAAAAGCTTGCAGCATCCATATTGGCTGCTGAGTTTGATTGGTACGACAGCACTATTTTTACTCTTGCACAGATCAAAGCTTGGGATTACGTTGATTTACGTTTCCCGATGGCGTTTAAAGATCTGTTCACTAAATATAGTGAGCGTAATCGAGTCGATATCGCATGGAGCATTGCGATTGCTCGCCGGGAAAGCTCTTTCGCACCGGATGCACGCTCGAGTGCGGATGCTCACGGTTTAATGCAGCTGCTGCCAAGCACCGCCAAATACGTTAATAACCGCAAGCGCGTGGCAAAAAATCGCCTCTATCATCCGGCCACAAACATTCGTTTGGGGACCAGTTATTTAGAGTATTTGAAGCGTAAAAATGCTGGAAATGAGATTTTGGCGACGGCATCGTACAACGCAGGCTATCATAGAATTAAGCGTTGGCTGCCGTCAGAGGCCATGCCTGCTGAACTTTGGATTGAGCTGATCCCGTACCGAGAAACACGTGACTACGTGAAAAATGTGATGGCATATCGACAGGTTTACCATACCCGTCTTGGTCGTGATGGCAACATATTGGCAAGTATCTTGGATATGAAAATTGTGAAATAACCGCACATGGCTGGTGCTTAGACTCAGTTCGTCGTTTTTAGGTAGCAGCTATGATAGACTCGATAGTATGTGAATTTTTGAAAATGGGTACACCATGGATAAGTTAGCAAATTTATACGCAGAGCATATTGCCACGTTGCAACAGCGTACAAGAACGATAGTAGAAAGAGAAGGACTGGATGGACTTGTGATCCATTCGGGGCAAGCAAAGCGTCAATTCCTTGATGATATGTACTATCCGTTTAAAGTTAACCCGCAATTTAAAGCTTGGTTGCCTGTTATCGATAATCCGCATTGCTGGATTGTGGTCAATGGCAGTGACAAGCCGAAACTCATTTTTTATCGTCCGGTTGATTTTTGGCATAAAGTGCCTGATGAGCCAAGAGATTTTTGGGCAGAGTATTTTGATATTCAACTGCTGGTTAAGCCAGATCAGGTTGAACAGTTACTGCCATACGACAAAGCAAACTATGCCTATATCGGTGAATATTTAGAGGTTGCACAAGCGCTTGGCTTTACTCAAGTGAATCCAGAGCCAGTGATGAACTTCTTGCATTATCATCGTGCATATAAAACTCAGTATGAAATGGCATGTTTACGTGAAGCAAGCCGTCTTGGTGTGCTTGGCCACATGGCGGCGCGCGATGCCTTCTTTGCTGGTGGCTCCGAGTTTGAAATTCAACAAGCTTATCTTAATGCAACTCAGCATATGGAAAACGATACGCCATATGGCAATATTGTCGCCCTGAATGAAAATTGTGCGATTTTGCACTACACCCATTTTGAGCGTAAAGCGCCGAGTAAGCACTTGTCATTTTTGATTGATGCCGGTGCAAACTTTAACGGTTATGCGTCAGATATTACCCGTACTTATGATTTTGCTAAACAAGGCGAATTTGCCGAGTTGGTGAAAGTCATGAACGATCACCAAATTGAGTTGGGCAAAGCATTGCAACCGGGCAAACTATACGGTGAGCTGCATATCGATTGTCATAATCGCGTGGCGCAAGTGCTGAGTGACTTTGGTATTGTTAAGCTTGATGCTCAGGCCATCGTCGAGAAGGGGATTTCTTCCACTTTCTTCCCTCATGGTCTCGGTCACCATATTGGTTTACAGGTACACGATATGGGCGGATTCATGGCTGATGAAGCCGGTACGCACCAAGCACCACCTGAAGGTCACCCGTTCTTGCGTTGTACTCGTAAGATAGAGGCTAATCAGGTGTTCACTATTGAGCCAGGGTTATACTTCATCGATTCATTGTTGGAAGACTTGGCGCAAACAGAAAACAAACAGTATATCAATTGGGATAAAGTTGATGCACTGAAGCCTTACGGTGGTATCCGTATTGAAGATAACATCATTGTGCATGAAGATAGACTAGAAAATATGACGCGAGATTTCGGCCTCGAGTAAGCTGATTTCTAGCGCTAAAAGTAAGTATATTTGGGGGCCGATTGGCTCCCTTTTAGTTTGGAACATTATGTCTGAATATTTCATTCCGAGTGAGTCACTGAGTCATCATGAGGAAATTAAGAAAAGCACGTTTATCGTGCATTTGGCCCACACGCCAACCATCGAAGATGCTAAAGCGTTTATAAAGCAGATTAATGACGCGTATCCCGATGCAAGACACAATTGTTGGGCACATATAGCTGGGCCCCCTGGTGGCAGCCATGTACTAGGGTTTTCTGATGATGGCGAGCCTAACGGGACGGCTGGTAAGCCAATGCTAAATGTGCTGATGGGATCAGGGATTGGTGAGATCACTGCGGTGACGACGCGCTATTTCGGTGGTATTAAGCTCGGCACTGGGGGATTGGTCAGAGCCTATGGTGGTACGCTTAATAACGCGCTAGCACAGCTAAGCACGACTAAAAAGGTACCGGCTTCTATTATTGTTGGCCACAGTGATTACCATCTTCAAGGTGTGATAGAGCAGCTATTACAAAGTCAGTTTACAGTGCTAAATTTAGATAAAGAATACGCTGCTAATATTACTTGGCAAATAGCAGTAGATAGTCGTGAAACACAACAAATCATTGATGCTATTTATGAATTAACCAATGGTGTTGTATTATTTAAGCAACTCAAGGAGTAGGCTCTACTTCTTTACATTCACTAATTAACCTCTGGTTAAATAACAAAAAGCGCAGCGTACAAAATGCAATTTCGTACCATAATAAAAATACTCGGGCAGTTAGTCGCTCTATTTAGTATCACTATGGTGCCACCAGCCATTGTATCTTTGATATATAAAGATGGTGGTGGTGTACCTTTTGTTTTAGCTTTCATTTTTAGTGTGCTAATGGGTTTGTTTGCGTACTACCCAAACCGCAAGGAAAACGGCGATCTTAAAGCCAGAGAGGGCTTCTTAATCGTTGTTTTATTCTGGCTGGTACTGGGGTCGTTTGCATCATTGCCGCTTATTTTCTTAGATAAACCGAATCTATCTCTAGCAGATGCCGTGTTTGAAGCTTTTTCTGGGCTGACAACTACAGGGGCTACGGTCTTGACGGGCATAGAACATTTACCTAAAGCGGTATTATTCTATCGCCAGCAGTTGCAGTGGCTTGGTGGTATGGGGATCATTGTATTGGCCGTAGCCGTTCTTCCTATGCTTGGAGTTGGTGGCATGCAGTTATATCGTGCTGAAACACCAGGTCCAGTTAAAGACTCAAAAATGACACCGCGTATTGCCGATACCGCCAAGCACCTTTGGTATATCTATGTGTCTCTAACGGCGGCTTGTACGCTGGCTTATTGGATAGCAGGAATGAATTGGTTTGATGCTATCTGTCATGCGTTTGCCACGATAGCCATCGGTGGCTTCTCAACCTATGATGCTTCTATGGGTTACTTCGATAATCCATTTATTAATGTTATTTGTGTCGTCTTCTTGTTGATTGCTGCCATTAACTTCTCGCTACATTATGCTGCGGTATCGAGTCGCAATATTAAAGCCTATTTGCGAGATCCTGAGTTTAAAGTCTTTCTGTTTATCCAGTTAGCGTTGGTGGTGATTTGTTTTGCGGTATTGTCGTCAAACAATGTCTATGAAACGGGTGATGAGACCTTAGATCAAGCGATGTTTCAGGCTGTGTCAATTAGTACTACCGCGGGCTTTGCGACCGATAGCTTCTCAACCTGGCCGCTGTTTTTACCTATTCTCTTGATTTTCTCCAGCTTCATTGGAGGCTGTGCTGGCTCTACGGGTGGTGGTATGAAGGTTGTACGTGTCTTCTTGCTCTATTTACAGGGGATCCGTGAGCTTAATCGTTTAGTGCATCCGCGTGCTATATACTCGATAAAATTGGGTCGAAAGGCACTACCAGATAAAGTGGTTGAGGCTGTGTGGGGATTCTTTTCGGCCTATGCTCTGGTATTTGTGATTATTATGATTGCATTGCTGGGGACCGGACTCGATAACATTACTGCGTTTTCAGCAACTGCGGCTTGTCTAAACAACTTGGGACCTGGGTTGGGAGACGTTGCGGCGCATTATGGTGATATTAGTGATACCGCAAAGTGGATCCTTACGCTTGCAATGGTCTTTGGTCGCTTAGAGATCTTCACGCTGTTAGTCTTATTTACTCCTACCTTCTGGCGTGGGTAGCTGTGCTTAAGTTGTGGGCTCCTTTGCTGAGAGCCTACAACTGACTGTGTCATTACCTCATTTCTGCCACTCTAGTGACAAATTGTCATTTTATTTTTGAACTTCGCAAAGAAAAAGTTAATAAAAAATTTCAAAAACTCGGATTTTCGGGGTTTTCAAGTGTCAATATTTTTACAACGATTTAACTTGGAGGCGACGATATTGCTTGCCACACGCTTTTCAGATAAAGGATTTAAAGTGATAAAGGGATTTGCTGCTAGCCATGAGCAGGGTTTAGGTATGCAGCTTATAGAACGAAGCGTAATACAGTTGAATAGCTTAATCGATGAAGTCGGTTACTTGCAGCTTAATCAGCTTACATTAGGTCGTGCCCAGAGCTATGACTTATTTCATCAAGTTGGCTGTGAGAGCGGTGCACGTTTCGTTGTTCAAGTGATCTCAGAAAATGAGCTCTGGCAAAAGCGCCAGATACCAGCAATTATCGATGATTTTGAGACTGAGGGAGTGGGCTGTTTATTCAAGCGTGATGTCTCGGGTATATTATTTGTTGCTAAGCGCAATAGCGAACCTATGATGTTATTTATTGAAGCAGAAGAGCTAGCATTGCCACAAAGTTCACTTGAAGTACAAAGCAGAATGATGACCCTAAGAGATGGCGCATTAATGCTAAAAAGCCATTTTTTAGTAAAGTGATTGACCCCTTTTTAGGTATTGTTGGTAGTCGAAGAGTTGTAATTAATCTGAATTCAGTTTTAAATAGCCTTCCGCTAAAACTGCTACAATAAAAAAGTAGTAGAGTAAACTCAGGAAGGGTTGGATCCATGTTAAAAACTCAGGAGGTTGGGCAGGATACTTTGCTCACCGCTATCAGCGCTGGAAGTATTGTTGACTTAGAAATTTGTTTACCGGCAAATAGCAAAAGAGTAAAAACAGAATACGTCGGTATGCTCCAAGGGGCATTTTTAATTCTTAACCATCCCAACCCTAAGCGATTAGGCGCGGCGCTGGACTTTGTGATGGAAGGGACTTCGGTTATCGTCCGAGCTTTGCTCGAGAATGGCGATGGCCAAGTCATTGCATTCAAATCGCAAATAAAAGCGGTTTCAGTCCATCCCGCGCGGCTTATTTTTCTTTATTTACCCGAAAAAGTACAAACCTACAAACTCCGCTCGCAAAACCGTGTGCCAACCTTAATTCCCGCAAAATTTCACTGCCATGGCAGTAAAGATGTTGGGGTGATAAAAGACATTTCACTTGCTGGTTTACAGCTAGACTTAACGTCGATTGATGCCGAGCATATGGAAGAGGGGCTGAAATGTGAGGTTTTCATTGAAGGAAAAGAAGGGAATCAGATCACGCTAGAGGGCGATATTCGGCGCATAAAGAGTCATGATAAAATCGTCTCTTTAGGTATTCACTTAACCTCAGCTCCGGACATAATCCGTAGTGTATTAAAAGATTACCTAATCGATTTGTCTATTTTTCAAGATCAACAAGATACCTAGGGCGCTTTAAACGAATAAAGCGCTTACTTGGAAGAGTTTTTCCACAACACCGATTTGCTTTTTGTCGATCAGGAACATGATCACATGGTCACCAGAGAGAATAATGGTATCGTCATGTGCGATCAGTACATCTTCATCACGGACAATGGCACCAATAGTCGCGCCCGGTGGTAATTTAATATCTCGAATTGCACGACCGACAACCTTAGAAGTGTTTTCATCACCATGTGCGACAGCTTCAATGGCCTCTGCAGCACCTTTACGCAATGAATACACGTTAACGATATCACCACGGCGAACATGGGTTAGTAGCGCTGAGATAGTCGCTTGCTGTGGCGAGATAGCAATATCAATGTCGCCACCTTGCACGAGGTCGACATAGGCACCACGTTGAATAAGCGCCATGGTCTTTTGTACGCCCATACGTTTTGCAAGCATCGCAGCCATAATGTTGGCTTCGTCGTCGTTCGTCACCGCGATGAACACATCTACTTGCTCTATATGTTCTTCTGATAGCAGCTCTTGGTCTGAGGCATCGCCACAAAAAACCACCGTATTATCGAGCGTTTCAGACAATTGCGTGGCACGAGCTTGATTGCGTTCAATAAGCTTAACGCTATGGTTCTTGTCTAATGAACTGGCCAATCCCGCACCTATGTTACCGCCACCGGCAATCATAATTTTCTTGTAAGAGCGTTCAAGCTTTTGTAGCTCGTTCATGACCGCACGAATATGCTTGGTTGCGGCGATAAAGAAGACTTCATCATCGGCTTCAATTACAGTGGTGCCGAGTGGTTTGATGGCTTTGCCCTGACGATAAATAGCGGCAACACGGGTGTCGACGTTTGGAATATGCTCTTTTAATGCAGAAAGTGCATAGCCAACGAGTAAACCGCCGTAATAAGCCTTAACCGCCACGAGTGACAGCATGCCCTCGGCAAATTGCAGCACCTGCAAAGCGCCTGGATAATCTATTAGCCTGCGGATATATTGCGTTACTAGCTGCTCCGGTGCGATGTAATGATCGACCGGTAAGTCGTCATTGTGAAACAACTTTTCTTTGTACTTTAAGTATTGCTCAGAGCGGATCCGCGCAATTTTGGTCGGCGTATTGAAAATACTATAGGCAACCTGACACGCAATCATATTGACTTCATCTGAGCTGGTTACGGCAATTATCATGTCGGCGTCTTCAGCACCTGCTTGACGTAAGATCTCAGGGTGAGCACTGTGGCCAGTGACCCCCTGTAGATCGTATTTGTCTTGCAGCTCTCTTAAGCGCTCGCCATCGATGTCGACAACGGTAATTTCATTTTCTTCACCGACGAGGTTTTCTGCCAGTGTCCCGCCGACTTGGCCGGCGCCTAAGATGATGATTTTCATATTGGTTACGGTCGATTTTCTATTATTGTTTTGTCAACTTTGCGTAGTAAAACCCATCACTCAATCCGGGTAATAGCTGCAAGCCTGGTTGTGTTTGTGTGTCTGCATCATGCAAAGGTATAAGCGTCGCATCAGGGGTCACAGAAAGAAAGCGTGCGATCTGTTGCTGGTTCTCTTGCGGCAGTACCGAGCAGGTAGCATAAACTAGTGTGCCACCGGGCTTAAGCAATGGCCAGATTTTATCAATAATTTGTGCCTGTAACGTCACCAAGTTATCAATATCAGAAGCGCGTCTTAGCCATTTGATGTCCGGGTGTCTTCTAATAACGCCAGTTGCAGAGCAAGGTACATCCAATAAGATGCGATCATATTGCTCGCCATCCCACCATGTTTCAGGGTCACTTGCATCGCCCTCAAGACATTTGGCCGACAATCTGATCCGTTCAAGGTTTTGCTCTACACGTTGCAAGCGATCACCATCAGCGTCAATTGCAGTCACTTTGGCGTCAGCTAACTCCAAGATATGGCAAGTCTTACCGCCTGGAGCGGCACAAGCATCAAGAATATTTTCACCTGATTGTGGCGCTAATAATCTTGCGGCTTTTTGGGCGGCGGCGTCTTGTACTGAGCAAGCGCCAGCGGCAAATTGTGGTAGCGCATAAACATCAATCGGGCTATCAAGCAAGATCCCGTCTGGATATTCACTATGAAGCTGATAGGCTACCCCTTCTTGGTCTAGCAGAGCTGCGTAATCGGCGGTAGAGAATTGCGATTGGTTTACACGTAGCCACATTGGTGCTTGTTGTTGATTCGCTTCTAAAATAGCTTGCCATTGAGTTGGGTAAGCGGTTTTTAGTTGATTGATAAACCAGCCCGGGTGGTTGTATAAACAAGCAGGGATTTCGGCAGCACTGGTTTCTAGTTCGACCTGATGACGTTGGAAGCTGCGTAAAATTGCATTAACTAAGCCCTTCATGCCGGGCGCTCTTAGTGGCGTAAGTGCGTTTACCGTTTCGGCTACTGCAGCATGAGCTGGTACGCGCATATGTTGTAGTTGGTAAATACCCACATACAACAAAAACTGGAAAACACGGCGTTTACCTTTAAGCGGTTGCTCAAGTAACTGCTGGCAATAGTGTTCAAGTGAAGGCAAATATCTTAATACGCCGTAGCAAATTTGCTGTAGCAGGGCTTTGTCTTTACCGTCTAACTGGCTGGTGGCAAGTGGTAATTGAGCACTTAACGACGCGCCTTTATCGACGACTTGAAATAGGGTTTGGGCAGCGAGTGCGCGTACATTACTCACGCGTCACCAACCTTAGCACCAATTGCTACCCAGTCGGCTCGACCATTCAAAAAGTCTTGTGCAGACATGGGCTTTTTACCTTGTGGTTGTAAGGTGTGAATTTCCAATGCCTGTGTGCCACAGGCAATTACGATACCGTGCTTGTCCGCACGTAGCACATGTCCTGCATCACCTTGTTCGTCAACTACCTTCGCCTGCCAAATCTTGACGCTGTTACCTGCCATATTGGTAAAGCAAACCGGCCATGGATTAAATGCGCGGATGTTACGTTCAATTTGCGCAGCTTCCATCTGCCAGTCAATGTCGGCTTCTTCTTTGCTTAGCTTCTTAGCATAATTCGCTAGTGTATCGTCTTGCTTTTCTGGCGTGATCTCGCCCGCAGATAAGCGTGCTAGCGTATCAATAAGCGCGTCAGGGCCAAGTTCAGCAAGCTTGTTGTAGAGATCTGCACTGGTATCAGTAGCTGTAATAGGGCAGCGGGCGATGTGCAACATATCACCGGTATCTAGGCCCTCGTCCATTTGCATGATCGTTACGCCAGTTTCATTGTCGCCAGCCCAAATAGCACGCTGAATAGGCGCTGCGCCTCGCCATCGCGGTAAAATTGAGCCATGAACATTCAGGCAGCCAAGTCGAGGAGTATCTAAAATGGCTTTTGGTAATAATACTCCGTAGGCAACAACAATCATGACATCGGCATCAAGCGCAGCTAGTTCTGCCTGTGCTTCCGGTGTTTTTAATGATTGCGGTTGTAGCACTGGCAGGTTGTGTTCTTGTGCTAGCACTTTTACTTCACATGCTTTGAGCTTTTTCCCGCGTCCTGCTGGGCGGTCGGGTGGGCAGTACACTGCCACGACGTCATGTTGTGATTGAATAAGTGCGTCAAGGTGGCGCGCTGCAAAGTCAGGCGTGCCTGCGAAAACGATACGCAAAGGATTACTCACGAAATACCCTAAAGTCAGTTAGTTGGAGATTGGTTAAGCTTGCTTTGCAGCGAGCTTAGCTTCTTTTTCAAGCTTCTTACGAATACGATCACGCTTTAGTGGCGATAGGTAATCGATAAATAGCTTACCAACTAAGTGGTCTAATTCGTGTTGAATACAAACAGCAAGCAAACCATCTGCGTCTAATTCATACGTTTCACCATGTTCGTTTGTTGCCTTTACCGTGACGGTTTCAGCGCGATCTACTTTTGCGTATGAATATGGCACTGACAAGCAGCCTTCTTCACTCACAGTAGAACCATCGCGTTTGGTTATTTCTGGGTTGATTAATACGCGCGGTTCATCGCGCTCTTCAGAAACGTCAATAACGACGATTCGCTGATGAATATCCACTTGCGTAGCCGCAAGGCCGATACCATTTTCATCGTACATCGTTTCCAGCATGTCTTTAACTATTTGACGTACTTCGTCATTAACCTCAACTACAGGCTGTGCGACAGTGCGTAAACGCTCATCTGGGAACTTTAAAACTTCTAATATGGCCATGATTACCCTAAATCAATTTATCGTGTAAGCTGTTGTAAGCTAGTGTATGGTCTTATTTTAGCCATTCAAGTTCCCCTTTAACAGGTTTTGGTGGATAATAACCAAAAATAACCACAAGGAAGCCATCATGAAATATCCGATTGCTGCATTAATACTCGCTGGCTGCTCAGTTTTCTCTGTGAAGGCGGACACTTTGTCTGTAAAAGCAGATGCGCCGCAGCGTTATGTGGTGAAAAAAGGCGATACCTTGTGGGATATTTCAAAAATGTACTTACGTTCTCCATGGAAGTGGAAGCAATTGTGGCAGTGGAACCCTAGTATTCAAAACCCAGATCTAATTTATCCAGGAGATAGTCTTAAGCTACTCTACGATGAAAATGGTAATCCTATGCTGGTGTTAGACAAGGGTGTGAAGAAACTGTCGCCGCATACGCGTATTGTTAACCAAAAAGCGGCTGCTATTCCTACGTTGCCACTCCCTATCATGGAACCTTTTTTGCGTTTTGAGCAAGCGCTTTCTGAGTCGGAATTTTCTGATAGCCCAATTGTTCTCGGGGCTAACCGTAATATTAAAAATGCGACTCCGGGTCATCTTTTGTACGTTAAAGCTGATTTAGTAAAAGGCGGGCACTATGCCATCTATCGTCGTGGTGAAAGCTACCGTACCTTAGACAGCCAACAACTGCTTGGCTTGGAAGCCGTGTTAGTTGGTTCAGGCCATGTGGTTGAGCAGGGAGATATCGTGGCGGGGCGTCCAGCAAAGCTACAGTTAGAAGTTGCCAAACAAGAGGTTAGGGCCGGGGATATTGTACTACCCATATCTACAGGACAAAGTTTTCCGGCACAGTTTTCTATGTCTCGCCCTGAGCAACAAACTTTGGGCCGTATTATTGCGAGCGATAATAAGCTCAGAGAGTTTAGTACCATGAGTGTAGTGGTGTTGGATGTGGGGAGTAAAGCACAGCTAAAAGAGGGACATGTCCTTGATATCGTAAGGCAATCGCCTACAGTTATAGAAAGCCAGCACGGTCCGCGCTATATTGAAGATGCATCACGACTCGACAAACTGATCACCGAAATGGGATCTTGGTTTGGTGAGGAAAACGATGACGACAGCGTAGTATGGCATATGCCAAAGGAAAAAGTCGGTGAGCTGATGGTCTTTAAAGTGTATGAAGACTTAAGCTACGCTATGGTTGTTGAAACTTCGGAGCCGATCCGCGTTGGTGATCATGTACAAGCATTCAAGGAAACTGCCAGTAATTAAGCGGTAGAATTTCTCCTTGAGTGAGTCAGTAAACTCAAGGAGAGAGTATGAAACAAGCTAAACTAGCTCAAGCTTTGGCATTAACCCTGTGCCAAGGACTGGGTATCAAAACCATCACCGCATTACTTAATCAAGTCCCCCTTACGCAATTATTCACATTAAGTCAGGTTGAGCTTTGTATGCTTGGGCTACAAGAAAATGTTGCTGCCAACTTAGCGAGCACAGATTGGTCTCGTATCGATCACATATTGGCTTACTGTCAACGTCAGCAAATTGATGTTGTATCTTTGTTTTCTCCTGAATATCCCGAGCAACTAAAAGAGATCTGTAACCCACCCTTAGTGCTATTTTGCAGAGGGAATATTGCGTTATTAAAACAACCGCAAATTGCGATTGTTGGTAGTCGCAGTTCAACGAGAACTGGGCTTGGGCTTGCACATGAATTTGCACAGGGCTTAAGTCGCTCGGGGTTGGTGGTGACGTCGGGTATGGCAAGAGGGATTGATGGCGCAGCGCACCAAGGTGCACTTGATGTTCAAGGAGAAACCATTGCCGTGCTAGGGACAGGTGTTGATGTTGTTTACCCCAAACGCCATCAACGGCTTTATGAGGACATCGTACAGCATGGTTTGGTAGTGAGTGAATTCTTACCAAACACTCAAGCAAATAGTAATCACTTTCCGCGGCGTAATCGCATAATCTCGGGTTTATCTTTGGGTGTTTTGTTGGTTGAAGCCGAAGTAAAAAGTGGCTCGCTGATTACCGCACGCTATGCACTGGAGCAAAACAAAGAAGTGTTTGCGATCCCAGGCTCAATTAAAAATCGATTAAGTAGCGGTTGTCATTACTTGATTAAGCAAGGGGCAAAACTCACCGAAAATATTGAGGATATTTTGGAAGAAGTGAGCTTTTTTTGTGAAAACAGTCTATATAGTATAGAAATAGGGGAGCAAAAAGAGGAGCAATGTCCCGTATTAGAAAACCTTGGCTTTGAGGTGACGTCAGTCGACACTTTAACGCAAAGGACCCAGTGGCCAGTAGAGCAGGTGATTGCCAGACTATTGGACCTAGAACTCGAAGATAAAGTAGAGCGTGTACTCGACGGCTACATAAAACTCGCGAGGGGTTAAGAAGATGTTTGATATTTTAATGTATTTATTTGAGAACTATATTCACAGTGAGGCAGAAATCTTTGTCGAACAAAACGAACTCACCGATGAACTCCTTCGCGCTGGCTTTAATCAAGGCGAAATATACAAAGCACTTGATTGGCTTGAGCAACTTGCAGATTTACAACACAGTGACGAAAACCCCTATTTAAATGCTAAACCGGATCATGCGACACGGATCTACACCGATAGCGAATGCAATATGCTAGACGTTGAGAGCCGTGGTTTTTTAATGTTTGTGGAACAAGTCGGAGTGATTGACAGTACCACCAGAGAAATGGTGATGGATCGTTTATTCGCATTGGATAAAACCTACATCAGCCTAGATGATTTAAAATGGGTGATACTAATGGTGCTATTTAATGTGCCGGGTAAAGAACATGCTTATGCGCAGATGGAAGATCTGATTTTTACCGAGCCTGCATCTGTAGTTCATTAACTCTGCTCTAGCATGACAAGTTTCCTTCGGTAAGTTGAGGTTCTGACCTCAGCTTACCGCCTTTCAAATAATGTTCCTGCTTAGTTGAAAACACTGATATCAAATACTTGCAAGGGGGAATTTCCATCATTTCCTTGACCCTAAAAACGAGGCTATTATATTAGGCGCATACTTGCACAAGGGGGCGGTGGTAAAGCGATGAGTAAAATAGACCATGCATTATTTAATGCAGACAAACATGCATTAGAAAAAGAGTATGAAGTATGCCCAGAATGTGGCTCTGAGCTGGTAATCAAAAACAGTAAAAATGGTCCATTTATTGGCTGCGCTAGCTACCCTACTTGTGCTTATATTCGCCCACTCGCACATCATGATAGTCATGTAATTAAAGTACTAGAAGATGTGGCTTGTCCTGAGTGCGGCAAAGATTTAGTGATAAAAAATGGCCGCTATGGCATGTTTATTGGCTGTACCGGGTATCCTGATTGCCACTATATTGGTCATGAAGATGCGCCACCCACAGCGGCGTTACCAGCGTGTCCAAAATGCCAAAAAGGCAACCTAATTCAGCGTAAAAATAAGTTTGGTAAACACTTTTATAGTTGTGACACTTATCCAAGTTGTAAGTATACCTTGAACGCCAAGCCTGTAGAGCAGGCTTGCCCTGAGTGTCATTGGCCCGTGCTGGTGGAGAAAACCCGAGCGGGTAAAGCTGTGCTACAATGCCCGCAGAAATCATGTCAAAAGATAGTGGAAATACCGTGAGTAATGACAATAAAGCGGATGCTGCGACAATAACAACGCCCGAGTCGGCACTTCAAGCTGGCGAAGTGATCTGTTATCCAACGGAAGCCATTTATGGTTTAGGTTGTGATCCTGATAACCAAGATGCGGTCACTAAGTTACTAACAATCAAATCTCGACCCATAGAAAAAGGGTTAATCTTAATCGCCGACAATTATGGTCAATGTTTGCCCTACGTGGATGACAATAAAATCCCGATGGATAAGCGCGCTGATATTTTTTCGTCATGGCCAGGCGCCATTACTTGGTTATTGCCAGCGAAAGCCAGTACACCGCATTGGTTAATAGGGGGGCACGATACTATCGCTATTCGTGTTACTAGCCATCCCATTGTAAAGCAATTGTGTCAACGCTTTGGTAAGCCGATTGTATCTACCAGTGCTAATGTAACAGGTCAAACTCCTGTTGTTTCGTTGTCGGAAGCTCGTAGCCAGTTTGGCTCGCAAGTTGGCTATTATGTTGAAGGTGAGTTAGGCGGTAATACGACCCCAAGCGTCATTAAAAATGCAATGACTGGCCAAGTGATCCGAGGATAAAAAGTACCATGAGTAAAATAAACCTAGAGACCGTAAAAGCCTTTTTATTACAACTACAAGATAATATTTGCCAAGGCTTAGAGGCTGCCGATGGTAACGCCCAGTTTGTTGAAGATGCCTGGGAGCGTGCTGAAGGTGGTGGCGGTCGCACTCGCGTGATCCGTAATGGCGATGTTATTGAGCAAGGCGGGGTAAACTATTCACATGTTTTTGGCGCTTCCATGCCAGCCTCAGCGACGGCACACCGTCCAGAGTTAGCAGGCAGAAGCTTCCATGCCTGTGGGGTATCTTTAGTGATCCACCCGAAGAATCCCAATATTCCAACTAGCCACGCCAATGTGCGTTTTTTCATTGCTGAGAAAGAAGGTGAAGAGCCGATTTGGTGGTTTGGTGGCGGTTTTGATTTAACCCCATTTTATCCAGTTCTTGATGATGTGAAGCACTGGCACCAAGTTGCAAAGGATTTGTGCGCACCATTTGGTGACGCGGTATACGGTGACTACAAAAAGTGGTGTGATGAATATTTCTATTTAAAACATCGAGATGAGACTCGAGGTGTGGGTGGTTTATTCTTTGATGACTTAAACCAGTGGGGCTTTGAAAAGAGCTTTGCATTTATGCAAGCTGTTGGTAATGGCTTCCTTGATGCTTATCTACCTATTATTGAAAAACGCAAAGATACACCGTACAGCGAACAAGAACGTCAATTCCAGCTATATCGCCGAGGCCGTTACGTTGAATTTAATCTGGTATGGGATAGAGGCACATTGTTTGGCCTACAAACAGGTGGACGTACCGAGTCTATTTTAATGTCGATGCCACCTTTGGCACGTTGGGAGTATGACTTCCAGCCAGAGCCAGGATCGAAAGAAGCTGAGTTGTATAATTATCTTACGCCAAAGAATTGGCTGGCGATATAATAGAGTAAAAAAGGAGCCTCGGCTCCTTTTTTACTTTTAGCGGTTCACTTAGTTTAATTTAAATCCGCGCACTTGCTCATCCAAATCGCGCGCAAGGGTGAGCAACTCTTCACTGATCTGTTTAGAGCCATGGGCATCAACTAGCGAGCGCTCAGCATTATCGCTAATCGCCACTACGCTACGATTGATTTCTTCAGCGGCCAGGTTTTGCTGCTCAGTGGCATCGGCAATTTGCAGGTTTAAGGCATTAATTTCGTGCATCTGTGTCGAGATGTCTTTAAGCGCTTGTGCCACTTTCTTGACCTGATGTGCGCGGTCATCTGCTTCTTCGCAAGAAGCACTCATTGCTGCCACGGTTTGCTGTGCCTCGGACTGTAGCTTATCGATAGTACGTTTGATTTCATCGGTTGAGTCATGTGTTCGTGTCGCAAGTGTTCTGACTTCGTCCGCAACAACCGCAAACCCTCTTCCTGCTTCCCCGGCGCGCGCGGCCTCTATTGCTGCATTGAGCGCTAAGAGGTTGGTTTGCTCCGCGATACTACTGATCACTTCGAGTACTTTACCCACTTCTAGTGTTTGTGCTTGAAGCTGAGAAACTTGCTCTGCAGCTTGTCTTACATCTTGTGCTAATTGGTTGATACTTTGCTCTGTATGATTAGCAACAGCCATGCTTTCCTCTGCGAGGTGATTGCTGCTATCCGACTTTTCTGATGCAAAGTGGGTGGTATTTTTTACTTCACTTGAAGAGCTTTCAAGCTCATTAATTGCGGCTGCAACAGAGTCCGTCCCTTGTTTTTGCTCTTGAATGGCCAGCTCGGTAGTTTCCGCTGAAGCATATATAGATTCTGCTGAGTGAATAAGTATTTTTGAAGAGTTGGATAACTGCGCAATATTGTCTTTAAAGCTATCCATCATTTTATTGAAGTTAATCGCCAAACGTCCAAGCTCGTCATCGACTTGGTCGTCTATTCGTAATGATAAGTCTTTGTTCGTCGTTGCGAGGCGCATGGTCCGGCCTAGCGTTTTTAGTCGTACTATAAAGAGCTTCCTGAAAAGTACGCCTAAAATTACAAAGGTGGTAATAAAGATAGCTGAGAGAAGCGCAGTGCTAAACCACGTATTAGTGTGTACCGTATTATCAATATCATCCAAAGAGTAGCTGATCCGCACAACGCCGAGCACATCGCCTTCCTTTGCCTGATGACAACCTAAGCAATTTGTTCCTTTATAGCTTTCTTTGGCCACCATCGGCTTTAAATAAGTCATGATGCGACTACCGTCGCGCTGTTCAATAACTAAGGTTTCTTTCCCGTTCAATGCATCAAATTCAGCCTCAGAGTTAGGTGCTTGATTTGCATTACCTGGACCGTAAAGCTTATTAACTTGCTCGGAGCGGATAATATGCGCATCTTCGATATTTGGATGATTGCGAATTTTATCACTCAGAATTTCACGGTTTGCCATGGTGCCGGTCAGCATCATAGTATTGATAGAGTCAAAGTAATTATCTGCCAGTAGCTTAATATTACTTTCGACGGTTTCTTCAGCGAGCGTCTTTTGTTGACTGCTGCTACTAAGGATACTGGCAATCAAGACGAGCACGCCCGTCACTGCCAGTAACGCATAAATTTTATGTTGAATAGATTTCACACGCATCGCACCTGTACACAATTAGAACAGTGATTATGCATCTCTACTCAAGAACGGGACTTGACCTAGCGCAAAATAGTCGTGTAATTTTAATTAACTAATACTTTAGTTTTATTCTTGATTAATCATATGTGTCGCAAGCTGAGCGAGGGACTGCCTTAATCCTTCTCTTAATAATGGGTTTCCTACCTCTAAGTCTAATGCTTTATTCATGCAGTGCATCCACTGATCCCGTAAATCTTGGTCGATAGGGAAGGGCATATGGCGCATTCTTAGGCGTGGGTGACCATATTTCTCTGCAAATAAATCGGGCCCGCCTAACCAACCAGAAAGAAATTCAAAAAATACCTGTCTGATCCTATCTAATGGTTGTGGATGCATATCGTAAAGCGGCTTTGCATAGGGGTCGGTTGCCATAATATCGTAAAAGCGGTTGGCAAGATCGCGGGCGCCTTGTTCTCCACCAATGATTTCATAAGGTGTTTTTTCTGGCGTGGGGGCACTATTTGTTTGTTCTACGGTTGCATCTTTATTAAAGATACGTTTAATTAACTGCTTCATAATGACTCTTTCAAGGCGCTCTTATAACGATGGACAAATACGCGGTATTCGGTAATCCGATAAAACATTCTAAATCGCCAGCAATCCATACGCAATTCGCACAGCAATGCCAGCAGCAATTAGAATACGAGGCTATTTTGGCACCAGAAGATGCCTTTATTCAAACTGCATCGACATTTTTTGCCCAAGGTGGTTGTGGTGCGAATGTGACTTTACCTTTTAAAGAGCAGGCATTTGTCTTTGCAGATACCCTCACCGAACGAGCTAAGCTCGCTGGTGCCGTCAATACCCTAATCAAACAGCAAGATGGCAGTATTACAGGCGATAATACTGATGGTGCAGGTCTGGTACGAGATCTCATGAAACACCAAACTAAACTTGAGGGAGCTAACGTACTATTGATTGGTGCAGGTGGCGCCGCCAAAGGTTGTATCTATCCGCTCCTCCAGGCCGGAGCAAAACGGATCGTCGTGACCAACCGTACTGAGTCAAAGGCATTGCAACTAGCAGAGCAATTTGCCTCGTATGGAGAGGTTACAGGGTGTGGCTTAAACAATACCCCCGACATTGGTTTCGATATTGTGATTAATTCCACCTCATCGAGCATCACAGGGCAAGTGCCAGATGTTAGCCCTACTGTTATTACATCCTGCTTAGTTGCCTACGATATGTTCTACAGCGACCAGCAAACAAGTTTCTTAGACTGGGTGGCGCAACATAATCAACAAACGCAATTGATTGATGGCATAGGTATGTTAGTTGAGCAGGCCGCTGAAGCATTTTACCAATGGCGAGGGGTGAGACCTGATACGTCCGAAACATTTAGACTTATTAGAGGGTAAATATGAACCAAGCAATACTGTTTAATGATGACATCAGTTATCAACAGGGAGAGTTAACGTTTACGGCGATGGCCAGTGGTCAGCTCATCCGCTGTAAAATTGCAACTAAGCTTGGGCAGGAAGCTGCAATAGCACACTTTGCTCAGCACCAATTCGATTATGAAATGCAGGCTGAGCAATTAATAGAGGATGAAGCGTTTAATGAGGCGGGAGAGATAAGCTTAGCTTTCCTCTAAATATTCATCTTTGAGTTCCACGTAATTTTGGGCGGACACTTTTAAAAATTGTAGTTCTTGTTCGGTGAGGGGTCTGGCTTGTTTTACCGGACTACCGACATATAAAAAACCGGACTCAAGATTTTTATTAGGCGGGACAAGTGCACCACCACCAATAATAACGTCATCACCTATGGTGACGTTGTCCATAATAATTGCACCCATACCAACGAGAATACGATTACCAAGTTTGCAACCATGCAACATGACTTTATGACCAACAGTCACATCATCACCAATAATAAGCGGGTAACCGTCAGGTACTGACGCGCTTTTTCTTGTTAAATGCAGTACGCTGCCATCTTGAACATTGGTTCGTTTCCCTATCTTGATGTAGTTCACATCGCCTCTGGCTGCAACCAATGGCCAAACGCTGCTGTCTTCGCCAATTTCTATATCACCGACCAAAACGGATGATTCATCAATATAAACGCCTTGTGCTAAGCGCGGGGATTTACCTTTATAACTTCTAAGCATGTCTAGATTACTCATCTCTCGTGTCTTGTGTCACTAGTGTAGAGTGTTGAATTGTAAAACTCTAGTACGAAAAAACTGCAAAAAGATAAGCAAAAGTGTCAAAAATAAGCGTTTCGCTTTATTTTTGCTCGAACAAACGTTTTTTCGCAATTTTCTTTAAAAAAAGGGTTGCACTAAAATCGGATCGCCCTATAATGCGACCCCACTGACACGGGGCGCCACGCTGAAAAGCAAAGCAGCAACGAGTTAGCGTCAAGTAAAACTTAAGTTCGAAACTTCTTCTAAAGAAATTCAAAATTAAGTGTTGACAAAAAATCGGGAATGCTTAGAATGCACATCCCTCGAAACAACGAAATGTTTCGAAATGTTCTTTAAAAATATGAAG
>NZ_MBQA01000181.1:0-1843 GCF_001709235.1 Pseudoalteromonas sp. BMB | reverse complement strand
GTAAGCGCGTCACAGCGCCCGTTTTACTGATAACCGCCGCTTTATTACCTGACTCATCATATAAGGTGTAGCTAATGGCTCCTTGCTTGTCTTTGGTCGCAACCGCTTGGCCTTCTTGGTTATAGTAAATTCGCTCTGTGCCATAGCGACTATTGCCCAGTGAGGTACCTTCAGCGCTCGATACTAATGCCCCCGCTCTATCAAACATCTGCGTTTGCCATAATCCATTCGCAAATCGAGTGCCGATACGTTGATTGGCATCATCATAGGTGTATTGGATTTGTGCTTGGTTGGCGTCTGTTTTGGTTAGTATGCGTCCTAAGCCGTCATAGCTATAACTGGTTGTAAAGTCATTATCTGTGCCTGTTGTCACCACGCCTCGCGGGGTGGTTTCTTGTAACAGCTTACCGTGGGCATCGTACACATAGCGTGTGGTACTTCCATCTATGCCCAAAGGTTTGTAGTGCACTTAAGCTACGATTGGTGCTGGTATAACTTGCTTTTGTATAAGTGTGTTGACTGACTCGTTGACCTAATCCGTTATAGCGATATTCTACTAGGCTATTGTCTGCATCCAGTGTAAAGCGTAGGCGTTGGCTTGCATCATAAACATAGTAGGTGGTGTTATTACCCAGCGTTTCACTGAGTAGTTGGTTATGAGCATTGTAAGTGCGTGTTACCGTCACCCCATCCGCATCAGTTTGGGTTGTTAGGTTACCAGCATTGTCATAGGTATAGGTTTTAGCTTGCCCTAAGCCGTTCCGTACTTGTGTGATTTGCCCTGCACCGTTGTATTCGTATTCATCTCTGACATGTTGGCCATCAGCAACACGCTCTAATGCAGATAAACGCTTATTGCTGTCAAAGTAGTAATCAACTTGTGATTGACCCAATGTGACTCGGGTGTGGGTATCTGATACATAGGTGTAGACCGTGGTGCGACCTTCGCCATCTTGCAAAGTTTTAACCCGGTAGTCGCCGTTATGGGCTTCATAGCCAATGGTCAGTTTGGTGCCATCCGACTGACTAACCGACTGAATGCGGTTACTATCACCATGGTAGGTATATTTGGTTTCATACACCTTGCCATCAGTGATGGAATTATCATTGGGCGTTAAATCAACTTTAACGGAATTCAGGCGCTTATTCGCATCATAGCCATAGTACACTCGGGTATGGGCTTCCCCTGTACCGGCTTGGGTTTGAATACTTTCTAATAAGTTTTGTGCGTTGTATTTCAGTAGCGTGGTCTCGGTACCACTTTGAGTTTGGGTCGTGATTTGGCTAACACGACTGCCGCTGTAACTAATGGTGGTTTCATGGCCTTCTACGCTTACCATCGCACTTAGGCGACCTTGTGTGTCATAGCGCTCGGTGATGTTTTGGCCATCTATCTTCAGTACCGCACTACCGTCACCGTTGAACTTTAACGTATCATGAGCGCCGCTGCCTTGGGTGCTGATGTACGCACCCTTCGCCGCGTCATAGTTAAAGCGCTGAGCAAAGCCATCCGCAGTTACTCGTGTTACCACACTGCCCGCTTGGTTGCGAGTGCCTTCAACTGAGATTGACTTTAAAAACCCGAGACGCCATTGGTCGTTATTGTCACCATCAAAATGGCCCAAGCTGTTGTAGGTTCTAAGCACCCCTAAGCCAAGTCCCAACCCTTTTACTTGCTCATCTTGGTTTTGTAATACCAAGTTACCCGTTGCAGCATTTACAAACACATTTTCTGACGCTTGTCCCAAAGCAGTTCGAGTATGCTGTCCTAAAAGTGATGAAGTATTATTGAAAAGACCGAGTCCTTCGCCTGAGATGATAGCGCCCATTTTTATTCCGATTT
>NZ_MBQA01000179.1:0-26077 GCF_001709235.1 Pseudoalteromonas sp. BMB | reverse complement strand
AGCTATTGGTGCGTAAATTCGCCTTGCCTACAGGATGTAGGTACCTTAGCGAGAGCAGGACGCGGAAGCGGTGTTTTCCCTAAAACTCTCTGGCTAGACAAGGAAAAAACTAAGTTGTGCTTTAGCAACAATGAGTTGGAACATTCCTTATCCAAACCTCAGGTTAAGTAATTACAAAATAAAAGCGCACAGGGTTGGGGCCGTGCGCTTTTGGTTGTCCTGTTAAGCCTTTTTAAATTTAATTTGTGCGACAAAAAATAATGCTAGCGTTTGTGTAATTAGGACGGCCGCATGGAGGTAAACTGGAAAACCCAAGGTGGCATCAATGGTCGAAAGCGCCAATTGGGAAATATGGAAAGTTGGCAACAGCCAAGCAAACCATTGCATTGCTTCAGGAAATAGCGTGATAGGTAGCCACAGGCCAGAAAGCAATGAGAGTGGTAGGTAAACTAAATTAACCACTGCAGGTGCCGCTTTTGCTGACACTGACAGCCCAACTAACAGCCCTAACATACACAAAGGCAAGGTGCCGAGTAGGGCAATGGCAATCACGAGTAACCATTGAGCTAAACTTAAAGACACGCCAGAAAATAATGCCAGCAAGCTCATTAAGCAGGCTACGAGCAATGAAAAAGCCGTCGCACTCACACATTTTGCGAGCAGATACTGATAGGGAGAAACGGGAGAGAGCTGCTTGAGTATCAGCCAACCATTTTGCTTTTCAAGGGCAACGTTAACGCCAAAGGAAAATAGCGCAGGTCCTATCATGCCAAAAATCAGATAATTGATATACATATAGTTATGGGAGTCATGATGACTGAACACCACGCCGAAGAAAAGATAAAACAAGCAAGGAAATAGGGTGGCTGGGATCACAAAACCCTTACTTCTAAATGTGCTCAAAAGTTCAGTTTTGCTTTCAAGTATAAAGGATGCTGTGTTTATCATGGTTAAGCGCTCCTAGCATTCATTAGGGATAAATAAGCTTCTTCGAGGCTCATTGGGGCTACATACAAATTGCGGATAGAAAATTTCTCTAATAACTGCTGCAAAATATGGTTTGGCTCGTCCGTCAATATAGTGAACTGATCACCTTTAACATTCAGATCTATCATGGGAAGTGCGTTAACCAGTGCAGCAGCAGACAGGTCGCTGGTGAACTTGATTTGTGAGCGACGATAGGTGTTGGCAAGCTCAGGTATGTCGTTAAGCTTGGTACATTTTCCTTCTTTTAAAACTAACAATTCATCCGCTAATGCTTCCGCCTCGTGAAGATAGTGTGTGGTAAGGAGTACCGTTTTATTTTGTTGTTTTAACGTCCGTACGGCCTGCCACAGTTGCTGTCTTGACTCAACATCCATACCAACACTAGGTTCATCCAAAAAAACAATGTCGGGGTTGCCTGCTAGTGCAATTGCCATAAACAGTCGTTGCTTTTGACCTCCAGATAACGTATCGAAAGTTTGTTCTAAAAATGGTGCTAATTGGCAGAGGGAAATTAGCCGCTCCAATGGAATTGGGGCTTGATGGTAACTTGCAAATAACGCCAGAAACTCCTTCACCTTGGTTTGCAGAGGTAGTCCGCCTAACTGCATCATGGCACCCACGCGCTGGCGACAAAAATCAGACTCAGGCTGATGGCCAAGAACTGAAACTCGTCCTGATGTGGGTCTTAGTCTGCCAAGCATTATATTGATCAGGGTGGTTTTTCCTGCGCCATTTGGACCAAGAATGGAATATACCTTACCCTGTTCAAGCGTAAGGTTTAGGTCTGCTAATATTGGCTTAGTATTGTTGTATGCAAAACTGATATTTGATAACTCAATGGCATTGCTCACGGTCTTCGCTCCTACTGAACTGTACTATTTGCAGTATGCGCTGCTGTAAGATGAAGCGTGAGTGAGGGTTGTCAGAAAATAAAATGACAAATGTCAGAACTTAAAAAGAGAACTCACAGGCATTGCAACACCTGTGAGTATTCAGCATTACAGCCCTGTCATTTTTGATAAATGTGTAGAGAGGGCAAGTTGGATCTTAGTGTCAGGGGCCTTTACTGTAAACAAAGCCTCTTCAAAATCTCCTTTTGAAAAGCTATCGTGAATGTTATTCGACAGCGCATAAGGCTCACTTGGCATGCCGGTAAATGGGAAGATCATCCGATCCATGCCGCCATCACCATCTTCGTCATGGATCACGTGGATCGCATACTGGCCTGCAGGCACGCCTTCAAAAGTGACCGTCGTGGTAGGAGTTTGCGGTGTGACAATCAGCTTGCGAAAAAAGTGAGCGTCTGGATCATTCACATTTTTATCGCTGTGGTAGTCAGCGCTGTTGTCAAATAGCAGTACTAGCATTTGACCATTGGTATTGGTCACATCAGTGATCTCAACCGTAAGATTCGTTGGGGGACCTGCAACCGTATTTACGCTTACCGGACTTGTTGAACTACACGCCGCAAGTAGTGCCAGCGCAAACAATAAACTTAGGGACCTCATCCTTTGCTCCTATTAAGGGTTAAATTGTAGCTCCACAAGCTTGTCAGATAATTGTGTAAATACTGTTAAAAATTGTTAGATGCGAGCAATGTTAAAGACTGTTCTGACCAGTATGACCGTGCGCTGTAATAGATGGGAATAATCATTCGATGTAATAGAACGAAATAGCCAAATTTGACTAATTTTATTCTCGCGCAGGTTTGGTAGGCTAACCATTGAATTATGGCGCTGAACTTATTACCCCAAGTTCAGGTTAACCCGAGAGCTATTATGAAAATTATCCGAACTAACAAAGCACAGGCAACACAAGATGGTGCTGGCGTAAATATTAACCGCATCGCTGGATTTGACGGCAAGAGTTTAGATCCTTATCTCATGATTGATGAATTGAAATCAGATAATCGCAGTGACTTTATGGCTGGCTTCCCACCGCACCCACACCGAGGCATTGAAACCTTTACCTATATTCGCAAAGGCGGCTTTGAGCATAGAGATCAAATGGGTAATGTTAAAGCCATTCGCAGCGGTGATGTGCAGTGGATGAGCACCGGGCGTGGTGTGGTGCATTCAGAAATGCCGCTAAGTGACGCACAAGGCATGCATGGCTTTCAAATTTGGTTAAATATGCCGGCAGAAGACAAAATGCGAGCGCCTAGATATCAAGATACAACTGAGCAGCCTGCACCACAAAAAGCGATAGCAAAAGCTGGTCATTTCAAAGCACTGGCGGGCACATGGCAAGTGGCGGGCGAAGTACTTACATCATCATTACAGTCTCTTGCTGGGGAGGGAGCACTTGCCGATGTGACCTTAACTGCGGGTAGTCAATTACACCTTGAACTGGTTCAGTTTGGCAAGGTGATGATCTACATTCATTCGGGCAGATTTGAAAACTATGGGGAGCAAACGCTGCTTGAGCTTGACCCAAGCCAAAACCTTGATCTCCTCGCGACGGATGATGTTGGCTTTTTGATCCTCGCAGGGCGGCCGATTAATGAAAAAATAGCGCATATGGGACCATTTGTGATGAATACCCAAGAGGAGCTTCAGCAAGCGGTAAAAGATTATCAACAAGGACGCTTCGGCGATATTGTATAGGAGGTTTACATGGGATTATTAATTGACGGTCAATGGCACGATAAGTGGTATGACACAAAAAGTAGCCAAGGCAAGTTTGAGCGTGAGTCTGCAAAACTAAGAAATTGGGTAACAGCAGACGGCAATGCGGGGCAAACGGGTAAAGCGGGTTTTAAAGCCGAATCCGGACGCTACCATTTGTATGTTTCCCTTGCGTGTCCTTGGGCTCATAGAACGCTTATTTTCCGACAGCTTAAACAATTAGAGGCGCATATTGATGTATCGATTGTAGACCCTGATATGTTAGACCAAGGTTGGTGCTTTACCAGTCAGCGTCCAGAAGTCGGTGATAGCCTGTATCAGCTCAGTTTTATGCATCAGCTGTATACGAAAAACGACCCAAATTATTCGGGTCGAGTCACGGTGCCAGTCCTTTGGGATAAACAAACGGAGCAAATCGTGAGCAACGAATCGAGTGAAATCATTCGTATGTTTAATCGTGCGTTTAACCAGATAACGGGAAACGACACCGATTATTACCCAGAGGCGTTACAGCATGAAATCGATGAAATAAACGAATTTGTTTATCACAATATCAACAATGGCGTATATAAGGCCGGATTTGCGACAACCCAAGATGCTTATCACAATGCGGTAAGCGCGTTATTTAACGCGCTAGATAAGCTCGAAGCAAGACTCGCTGCGCAACGTTATCTTGTGAAAGGACAATTAACGGAAGCCGACTGGAGACTATTTACGACTCTCATCCGTTTCGACAGCGTGTACCATGGTCACTTCAAGTGCAACATTAAGCAAATCGAAGATTACCCCAATATTTCTGCGTATGTGCGTGACTTATATCAACATCAAGGTATTGCAGATACGGTTGATTTTTACCACATTAAAAGGCACTACTACTTTAGCCATACGATGATCAATCCAACCCAAGTAGTACCAGAAGGACCAAGCATTGATTATCACCGTTCTCATAACCATAAAGGGATCACGGTGTAAATAACCTAACTTCTTATCCCGCGAGCAGAGTAACTAATCTTTGTCTTTGTTTCTATTTGGACTAGATTTAATAATGCGTTTGCTTGTAGCAGCCCTTTGTGCTTAAGTGCAAACGCATTTTAGGTCTTTATGCCTAACAGTCAGGCCACTGTCCAAGGAGAAAATGTGTCTTCTTCCAATATTGCTAAGGGCGCTATTGTACTGCTGCTCGCCGTGATGGTGAGTGCCATCTTATATTTTGAAAACAGTATCCATCGTGACCTGAACGAGGGCTTTTATCAGCGCTTGGAGCAGGTACATTCGGCACAAAACAATATTTACTTGGGAGAGATAGACGATAACCGCCGGTTTCTCTATTTTCTGCTAGATACCCCGCCAATTCAGGGTATCGCCAGAGCGGAAAAAAACGATGGTATCGACCCTCAAGAAAACACGCCGCTTGATGTTTGGCGGGCACGACTAAGTACGATTTTTAGGTCAATGTTATATTCGTATGATGGCCTTAACCAAATCCGCCTACTTGACGCCCATACAGGCGTTGAGATGGTTAGGGTTGAACGGCAGCTAGGGCAGGTCATCGCTGTACCTGATAGCAAACTACAGGATAAGAGCGAAAGTGATTACTTTATCCAAGCACTGCAACTGCCAGAACGCGCTATCTATTCTACAACAATCAACTTAAATCGCGAGCACGGACAGGTCGTCACGCCTTTTCAACCAACCAAACGCTTTACCTTACCGACCTACGATATAGATAACGACTTATTTGGTATATTGGTAATTAATACCAATGCTGAAAAGATGATAGAGAGGCTTGTCTCCCAAGCGCCAAGTATGCAAAAAGTGATGCTTTTAGGTGCAGATGACTCGTTTATTTATCACCCTGAATTTTCGCTACGATACAGCAAAGATTTAAACCCCGAAATCAACTTTCAAACATTATATCGCGTGACGCCATGGTCCAATAAAATCCAACTGGTGGAAGAAAAATCAACGGGAGAGCAGTTTCTTGCGCTCATTAGCAAGGTTGAAGGGGCTAACTTTAACAACTTAGAAGTTAAGCTCGTTAATCTTATCCCTTTTGCTGTTTATCAGCAAAGCCTCAATGAAAAACGATTAACCACCTATATTTTACTCGCGATTGCTTGCAGTGTATTCGCTCTCGTCTTTTTTGCATTTTGGCAATATACCCATAGTTTACGTGCGCTTGATTCAACGCGAGCAGAGTTTAAGGCGATTTTAGATGGTGCCTCAGATGGTGTGCTTGGCTTTGATAACAGCTTAAAGCTCACCAGTTTTAACGAGTCGGCACAGCGCTTCTTTAAGCAGCTGAATAACAGTCGTTTAGGTAACAACCCACAGTTTTTGCCAGAGGCTGTGCATCAGTTTTTATTTCACTATGCCAATATGGTTTTACAGGGCGAAGTGGTGGAGTCTAAGTCATTACAACTAGACTTAAATGCCCATGAAAACATCTGGCTTTCACTTAGTTTATCTCCAATCTATGCAGGAAATGGACGCATTCAGGGGGTCGCACTATTCGTTGAAGACATCACTGCGAAAAAAGAAGCGGAAGCACAGTTAGTTGGTGCAAATGAACGACTGGAGCAAGAGGTGAAGGAGCGCACCAAAGAGCTGGTGGAGGCTCGGGATAAAGCAGCGAAAGCGTCAGAAGTGAAAAGTGCATTTATTTCCACTATCAGCCATGAAATGAGGACACCTCTCAATGGGATTTTAGGATCACTAAACTTGGTGAGAAAAGAGCCCGTTACTAAGCACCAACATAAGTACCTAGAAATGATGGAAACCAGCTCGACTACGCTTTTGTCGTTAATTAATGATGTACTGGACTTGTCGAAGATAGAAGCGGGTAAGCTGGATATCGATAATGAACCATTCAACCCGCTCTCTGTCATTGAGCATGTCGCGCTATCTATGTCGGCGAAAGCCAAAGAACAGGGTATCACTTATATTTTGGACCAAACTGGTTTAGCGCATATTGAACTGTGCGGTGATGCGGCGCGCGTTAAACAAATAATTTATAACCTCCTCAGTAACGCAATTAAATTTACTAAAAAAGGTCATGTGAAATTGACCGTTACCACCGAACAGTTAGACGACACGGTATGGCTTAAAGTCACTGTGGAAGACACTGGAGTTGGAATTGAAAAAGCTAATCAAAACAAGCTATTTCAATCGTTTAGTCAAGAATCTGCTAATACCTCGAACGAGTTTGGAGGCACAGGCCTTGGACTCTCTATTTGTAAGCAGTTAGTCGAAAAGATGCTCGGCCATATTCACTTTGAGAGTGAAAAGTTTAAAGGAAGCAAGTTTTGGTTTGAATTACCCTTTTCTAGTGCGCAAACTAAGCCCATCAACGTGCCTGAAGTATTGGCCGGTAAAACAGTCTCTGTGTTCAGCAAAACAAAACTGGAGTCAGAGACTGTTGCTAAGCTTATCGCTCTATGTGCTGGTGAGTACGTTGAGAAAGAGACGCAGTGTGATATATGCATCATTACCAATGAGCAAGATTATATTCAAGTGAAATCAGCTCAAAATCATTTTGAGAAACTTATTTTAGTGGGGGATGAACTTCAGAATATTAACGATGCTGATAACATAGTGCATATTTCTTCACCTCTTCGGGTTGGAGAGTTTGTCGCGCTGTTTGACTTAAATAAAGCAATTCGATTACAGCCTAGCTTGAAGAAGTCAGGTGAGACAGTCGCGTTAAGTGGTAACTTGGTCGCGGGCTGTCACTTCTTGGTGGTAGACGATAATCAAATCAACCGGATTGTGGCAAAAGGCATTTTGGAAGGACAAGGAGCTAAGGTGAGTTTTGCCGTTGATGGTCAAGATGCTGTGAATAAACTGCTGTTATTTGAGCATCAAGAGGTTGATTTTGATGCTATTTTTATGGACTGTAATATGCCAGGAATGGATGGTTATCAGGCCACAAGAGCGATCCGTCAAGGTCAAGGTGGTGATAAGTATAAAGATGCGATCATTATTGCGATGACTGCCAGCGCCCTTGCGGGTGAAAAAGAACGTTGTCTCAATGCAGGAATGGATGAGTTTGTGACTAAACCTGTGGTCGTCGAACAGTTATTTGACGTGCTAGATGCGCTAGGTGTGCATGCTAAGGATGATGATTCTGTGCTTATTCAACCGTTTGAAAGTGTGGCAGAAGAGCAAATAAGCCTGCCGATAAACGAAGCTGACGTGCTTGAGCGCCTCTCTGGGGATGAAGAATTACTTAAAAAGGTGTACACCTTATTCTTGAACGACTCTGAAAATCAAATGCAACAGCTTAGATTGAGTATCAAAAATAGTAATTGCGACGCATCGGCAAAATACAGCCATGCACTTAAAGGTCAAGCTGGTGATTTAGCCGCAGAAGCACTCTTTGATCTGCTTGATAAAATAGAGACTTATGCGTGTGAACACCAAGCAGGGCAGTGTAAATCACACTTGGAACAAGCGCAAAGTGAATACGATAAAGTCGTCGTATTTGCGAAAAAACGCGTGAGTGAGCTAGAGTTTGTAGATATCAACAGTGGCTAAAGTGAGTGAGGCCTTGGTTGAATAATGGTGAGGTTACTCACCATTATTAACTTCTAGGCCAGTCATAATCCATTTGGGTTGCGGTTTTTCTTGCAACAGATTGCCCAAAGCGTTTTTTCACCAACTCTAAACTCATATCTATACCTGCCGAAATACCCGCTGAGCTAGTAAAATTCTGATCCATCATAAATCTTACGTCCTCAACGACTTCTAAAGAGGGATATTGCTCTCTCAAATCGTCGATATCCTGCCAGTGGGTGGTGACTCGCTTGCCATCAATAAGGCCTGCTTCTGCATATAAAAACACACCCGTACAAACAGATGCGCACTGAGAGGTATGATTCGCTGTTTCTGCAAGCCAATTAAGTACGTTGTGATCTCCGCAAATTTGGTGATGAAGTCCGCCAACTACGATGAGCAAATCAAACTTTGGATGCGAGTAAATACTGTAATGGGGGTTTACACTCATACCGCCACGCGAGGTAACAGGAACATGACTTGGCGCGACAAGGCTGACGTTAATCGGTGTTTCGATAAATCGCTTTGCGGTGTTGAATACCTCAAACGGGCCGCAAAAATCTAAACACTCCGCACCGTCATAGATAAAAATACCAACTTCCATTATTTCTTCTCATAGATCAGTTTTTTACTAACTTGGCTGATTTTAGTTAAATTTTCAAGGTAAATTGTAACAACCCATGAAAAAACTCCACTCACTGTCGTTTTAGTGTCTTTAAGCTACTATGAACTCTAACATTTCTGCTCCATCGCAGAGAACCTTGTTTCTCCCGCAAAGCGATTGCACTTTTAGAGACGATCCGTAATATCTTGCCCACGATCACAACAAGCGATGAAACAATATGTTCAAACCTTCCATCACATTATTAAGTGCAGCCGTATGTTTAGCCCTTGCGGGTTGTGCGGGCACTGCAGACCAAAGCCAAGAACCGGTCAAATCACTGCAAAGTAAGCAATATGATAACGTGCTTTTACAGGAGTTTTCAGGTCCTTATCAAGGTGTTCCTCATTTTGACAAAATGAAGCTTGAGGATTTAGAAGCCGCACTTGAAATTGGTATGGCTGATAATTTGAAAGAAATTGAAGCAATAGCCAACAATCCTGCGAAGCCAACTTTTGAGAACACCATTGTTGCGCTAGAAAGAGCGGGTGCCGCTTTGGATCGCGTTTTTACCTACTATGGTCTTTGGAGTGCAAACATTTCAAGCCCAGAGTTTAGAGAAATCCAATCGCGAGTTGTGCCTAAGTTCTCAGAGTTCCGCTCTAAAATTACCCAAAACCAAGCCCTTTTTGCACGTGTAAAAGCAGTATATGAAGGTGCTGAATATAAAAAGCTAACAGCAGAAGAGCAGCGTATTACTTGGATGCGTTATAACGGCTTTGCCCGCAATGGTGCGACGCTAAAAGGTGAAGATGCTAAGCGTTACGCAGACATTAATCTTGAACTATCAAAGCTACATACTAAGTTTGCAAATAACGTCCTTGCAGATGAAGAAAACTACGTGGTTTTCCTCACTAAAGCGCAGTTGTCAGGTTTGCCTGAGTCGTTTGTTGCATCGGCAGCGGCTGCTGCAAAAGCGCGCGGCAAGGTGGATATGTACGCGATTACCAACTCTCGCTCCTCAATGGATCCATTTTTAACCTACTCAACAGAGCGTGAGTTACGCGAGAAAGTATGGAACAACTACTATAACCGCGGCAACAACGGTGGTGAGTACGACAACAAAGCGATTATCTCTGACATCTTAACGCTTAGACATGAGCGCGTTAACTTACTGGGTTACGATAATTACGCGCAGTGGCGTCTTGAAGATCGCATGGCGAAAAAGCCTGAAAATGCGATGGCGCTGATGAAAAAAGTGTGGCCAGCAGCAATTGCCCGCGTGAAAGAAGAAGTTGCTGACATGCAAGCGATCGCCGACAAAGAAGGCGCTGATATCACCATCAAGCCATGGGATTACCGTTTCTACGCCGAGAAGGTTCGCCAAGCTAAATATCAATTGGATTCAAACGAAGTTAAAGCTTATTTACAGCTAGACAATCTGCGTGAAGCAATGTTCTATGTTGCAGGCCGTTTGTTTAACTTTGAGTTCAGCGAAGTGCCCAAGGGCTCAGTACCAGTGTTCCACCCTGACGTTCGTGTATGGGAAGTAACAGACAAAACCACCGGTGATAATATCGGCCTTTGGTATTTAGACCCGTTCGCACGTAAAGGTAAACGCTCTGGTGCATGGGCCTTATCATATCGTAGCCATACAACATTTGATGGTAAAACAAATGTGCTTAGCTCAAACAACTCCAACTTTGTGAAAGCACCTGAAGGTGAAGCGACCTTAATTTCTTGGTCAGATGCAGAAACCTATTTCCACGAGTTTGGCCACGCGCTGCATGCGCTTTCATCAAACGTGAAGTACCCAAGTTCAAACTCTGGCGTGCGCGACTACACTGAGTTCCAATCTCAGTTATTGGAGCGTTGGTTGGCAACGGACGAAGTGATCAATCGTTACTTAGTTCACTATAAAACAGGCAAACCTATGCCTAAAGCGCTAATCGAGAAAATCAAGAAGTCAGCAACCTTTAACCAAGGTTTCGCGACGACTGAATACCTTGGATCGGCTATCATGGATATGCTTTTCCATACCACAGATCCTGACAAGATTGGCGACCCTGTTGCATTCGAAAAGTCTCAGTTAGGTGCGCTTGGCATGCCGGACGAGGTCGTGATGCGTCATCGTACAACTCACTTTGGTCACGTATTCTCAGGTGAAGGTTATTCAGCGGGTTACTACGGTTACCTGTGGGCTGAGGTATTAACTTCTGATGCAGCAGAAGCGTTTGCTGAAGCGCCAGGTGGCTTCTACGACAAAGACGTTGCACAGCGTTTAGTGGATTACCTATTCTCAGTTCGCAACTCAATGGATCCAGCAGAAGCGTATCGCAAGTTTAGAGGCCGTGACGCTGAAGTTGAGGCGCTAATGCGTGATAGAGGCTTTCCGGTAGAGAAGTAAAAAGTTTACTCTGCTATTTGGATAATAAAAAACCCCTGAACCAAGGGGTTTTTTATTAAGCTTTAGCTTTTGGATTTCGTGCCGTCACCAAATAGGAATTTAAGGCCGTCGGCAAATTGCTTTATTTGCGCTTTCATCGAGCGCTTTACACTAACTTCAATGCTACCCAAAATCATTCTGCCGTGAATATAAATTCGTGGACGCTGTTTCACCTGCCCTGCAGATGCAAGCGTGTTTCTTGTGTTTTCTACTGAACCCATAATATTACGAATATCGGTGACGACATCGACTGTGTCTGGTACAAAAATTTCGTCACTGCCTAAAATGCAATCTATATAAATATGTACTTCAGGGTGACTAAAAATTGCGTTGCTAAAATCTAGTTCCAAGCTGCCAAGGTAGTTTTTTAGGTGGATCTCTTTAGGTACGACCCACTCGCCACTGCGATGGTTGGAACTAAGTATAGAGGTAATGCTTATTGCCTCAGCACCATCTACGCTTGAGGTAAATTTTGGACCCAAACGAGCGGCTTTTTCGCTGTGATATCTTGCATCCGACTTGAGCGGTAAATCAGCACTAAGTGCTGCAATTTGTTCTTGTTCGTTCAGGTCGTATGCTTTATCCAATCGTCTCTCGAATGCATCAGCCGAAAGCTCACCGTGGCTGTAATTTAGAATTAACTGGTCAATCACCTCTTCCCTGACGGATTCGAGAGGCCTATCTTTTAATGGTACAGACATATGGTTGGTTCCGTTCTCTTGATTTGTGGTTAGAGTAGCAACAACCAAGCCAATATTAAATCACATATAAAACAAATGGTTAGTATTTTTTAATATCAACTTACTCTATTTATTTACTAATATTTAGTTGTACAAAATAGTATTTGGTCAAAATTACCACTCTTAGATGACAGGTAACGCAGTTGCGCAGGTGTAGTTTGATATTGTCAGTCACTTTGCTATGGTAGTAGGTGTTCGCAAAACAACCAAAGGAGATTAGTTATGGCGAAGAAAAGCGATGTTAAAGCGCTTAAAAAAGAGCTGAAAGCGCGTAAAGCAAAGATTGAAAAGCATGAAGCGAAAATCAAAAAGCTGAAAAAAGCGATTAAAAAGGCGTAAAAGCCATTAGCCCTAAGGTAAAGGGATAAGTAAGCGAGCGGTAAATATACCGCTCTTTCTGCGAGTCAGATTAAATCGAAAGATGGCTATATAGCAACCAAGTCCCCACACAGATTAAGGTCACCCCTCCAAAGGTTTCAGCTCGACTACCAAGAAACTTTCCAGCCGAATGCCCAATCATCACCCCAATTGTTACCATCATGGTGGTGGCAAGGCCAATGAGCGCAGCGGCGAGCCATATATTCACATCAACAAATGCGAGACTGACACCGACAGCCATTGCATCAATGCTAGTGCCAAACGCTGTGATAATGGTTTTTAACCAAGGCTGCTTTGCGTGTTGCGTTGGTGCATCATCGTCACCCTTAAGGCTCTCATAAATCATATGAGCGCCAAGTCCTAACAATAAGATAAAGGCAATCCAATGATCCCAAGCCTCGACATAGCCAGCTGCAGATTGTCCTATTAACCAGCCAATCAGCGGTGTACTGGCTTCAATAATCCCAAAAATGAGGCCGATTTTTATGGCTTCGGTAAGCCGAGGTGATTTTAGGCTGGCGCCTTTACCGATTGCCGCAGCAAACGCATCGGTAGACATGGCGTATGCTAACAGTAGCAGGGTGACGAAATTCATTTACATTGCTCCGGTCGGGCGATTTGAGTCCACGATACATCCACACGCCCGACCACAGGCATGGATATATCGATGGTCTCGCCAACCGAGAGGTGTCCGCACCATGGCATGTGGCCAATTATGTTGATACGAACTCTTCCGAGCATTGGAAGCAGGCTACTCCCCAACGAGTTGCGATAATATCAAGAATTGCAGTGGATGCAAAACCAAAATTGAGCAGCTTCTGACGGTGATAATTCTCGTTACCTTTATGACGGGGTCAAGAAGTCTATTTCGGTTGTGATAAGCTGCTCCTTAGCATCGCCGAGTATAAGTACCTCGCCATTAGGGCTCACAAGAAGGCTTTGGCCGATAAATTGAATTCCCGTGCCATTGCTGTGGTCCATTCCTAGGCGATTGGCTGACATAATATGGACTTTATACTTCTTGGCTTGTTTTATGATTGTATCAAGGCTGTCTTCGCCACAATAATTTGAAGGGTTCACAATGAGCTGTACGCCCTGCTCGGTGAGTTGCATCAGCCCCTCTTCAAACCAGATGTCGTAACATAATAAAATACCCACTTTAATACCCATTACTTCGTGCACTTTGAATGCATTACCTGATTGAAAAAAGCGCTTATCGGGCGGTGCTAAAAAAACCTTGCGATGTACGCCAACAATCCCTTCTGGACCCACTATAGCCGCACTATTAAAGTGCTCACAGCCTGCCTTTTCAATGATGCCTGCGATGATAGTACCGTGTTGCTGTTGTGCGATAGATTGAAGCAGGCTGATAGTTGTGCTCTCGGATAACTCCTCTGCCATTTCCTCCATATGAGTGTGGCAAAGAAAGAGGCTACCTGAAGTACATAATTCAGGTAAGACGATGAGATCAAAGTCAGCTTGTGATAAAGTTTTTTCTATGGTTGTCCGGTTGCATTGAGGGTCGCCATAGTTGACAGCAAATTGATAGAATCCCACTTTCATCGTTCACCTACGTAATATTGGGCCAAGTAAACTGCCGAAAGGTCAGATTGAATCTAGCACCAACCTCTTTAGGTGCAGGAGGTATGGCATGTTGAAACTGCGTTTGAAAGCCATTTCCCATGATGAATAACGAACCGTCTTCTAGCAGCTGTTCAAATTGCTCATCGGGTTTTGCTTGATGACGAACTTGAAACAAGCGCTCGGCACCTAAGCTCAAAGAAGCGATAACATTAGTTGGCCCAAATGCGGACAGATCACTGTGAAAGTCCATGTATTCTTTACCATCTGGATAAAAAATACAGACACAGACGCTAAATTCGATACCTATTTGAGTCTGTAATCGCTGCTGTATTGATGCAATCAAATCAGGCCAAGCTTGGCGTCTACCATGATAGCTAGGAAACACCGCTGGATCTTCGAGCCTTGGCTCTACAAACATCATTTTCCAGGGTCTAATCTCTGTATTTCCACCGTTAGGTAAGGTGATGATTTCAGGCTGAGATAAATCACAGTGCTTGATTAACCACTGATACAGTGAATGGCTTTCTGCCTTGGTAAGAAACGCTGGAATATACTCTGCCTCGGCGTTATCGATAAGTGGAAGTTTCATGACTAATTCCTTGTTGTTGCTATTTTTCTTTAACAAAAAGAACAGCACTAAAGCAAGACACTAAAGCCGCTCCCTTTACCTACTTCAGAGATTGCGCTGATCCGCCCTTTGTGGCGATGAGAATCCAGGAAAGTATATTAATGAATAGCTACTAGCTTGCCTCTCCAAACACTCGATTTTTACCATTCTTTTTAGCTTCATATAGCGCGTTATCTGCTCTTTCTACTAACTCTTCAACAGTTTGATTGATATTATCCTCACTAAGTGAAGCGACACCAGCACTAACCGATACAGCTTTTAGTGGTGAAAGTTTATGTTCAATAGCGGTTTCGAAGAAGGTTTGTACCACTCTTTGCGCAATCTCTAAAGCGAAAGAGTAGGGGGTGTTTGGCAGTAAGATGGCAAACTCTTCACCGCCGTATCTGTACAGAGCGTCCATAGGTCGACGAATATGATTTTTGGCGGTGTTAGCAAAAACCTTCAAGACATCATCACCCATTAAATGACCATATTCGTCGTTATAGAGCTTAAAATAATCAACATCCAACATTACGACACTAAGCGGACTAATAGAGCGCTTTGCACCACGATAGTGGCGCTCCAAGTCAGTATCAAATAACCTGCGATTAAACGCTTCTGTAAGTCCGTCAACGTATGAATATTCCCTAAGTTGATCGGCTTGCTTTTTATACTTTAGGTGGGTAAGTACCCGATTAAATAGCGTTCGCGCCACAATTGGTTTGCTGATGAAATCGACAGCACCTGCATCCCAGCACATTTCTTGCTGATTTTCTTTAATGTTGGATGTCACAAATATGACAGGAATTCGGGCGGTTATTGGATCTTTTTGAAGCTCTGTACAAGCCTCTATACCCGTTATCCCCTCGAGCATCCAGTCCATTAGGATTAAATCTGGCAATGCAAGTTTTACATATTCCAAGGCCTTCTCAGCACTTTCAAAAGCGACGACTTTGCATATGTCTTCTAAACATGCGCATAGCACCTTTTGAGTGAGTGGCGAGTCTTCTACGACTACTATAGTACAGTTATTTAGTTCTACTACGTCTTCAAACATGCTATTGCCTTTATTCCTGTTGCAGGCTTAGATTGTGTGCTATGTCTTTATGTTTAAAAAGTCAAAATGCACTTATGTTGCTATTAACAGGATTAATATTAGGTAAGTATCGCACTGCAAATAAAGTATCTTGCACGAATAATAGTGTAGACATTTTTGTGCTGAAGCACACTTGTTATTTAACATTTACATTACTTTTATCTTGAATAATATCGCTTTCCTACTATAGATCTTATTACCTGTTCCCAATGTAAATTCCTAATGACAGACTCAACCTCACTTGAGAAAGCAGACAGATTTGTTGGTGATGATTCTCTTTCCGATTTAATTTTTGACAATATTCCGGACTACGCCTTTATCAAAGATGATCGGCTTAGGATCGTAAAAGCGAACGATGCTTTTCGCTCCATGTATCCAGAAGAAGCCAGAGAGAAAATTATTGGCTACACCACACTTGACTATTATCAACCAGAAGAAATAGAAGAGTTCATTAAAGATGATAAAAAAGCCTTGGAAACAGGGTATGCAGAGTGTTTGGAGATTATCAATTTCCCAGATGGTGGCGTAAGAACATTATTTACTCGCAAAAAGCGATTCTATGATGCCAAAGGCGCGACGTTTATTTTAGGGCTTTCCAGTGACGTGACCGAAAGGGAGCATCTTGTCGCTCAGTTAAAGCGCTCCAATGAAGCCTTAGACGAATTTGCTTATATTGCCTCTCACGATTTAAAAGCGCCACTCAATGCGATTTCCAAGTTGGTAACTTGGATTGATGAAGACTACGGCGATGAGTTACCCGAAGGCGCTAAGGAGAATTTTGATTTAATTCAGCAACGTGTGTCAAGAATGAGTAAATTGCTCCATGATTTACTGATTTACTCGCGGGTAAATCGAAAGCATAGTGAAAACGAAACGTTTGAATTCAGCGAGTTTACAAAAGAGATATATGACTCGATTGATATTGAGGCGAAGCTGAAGTTGGAATGTACTTCTTTATTTGTCACCTTACCAAAAACAGCACTTGAAGTAGTTACCCGCAATTTAATTAGCAACTCGCTTAAACACCACGACTGTGAAAATGGCTCACTAATAATCCACATTAAAGAAAGCCCAGAAGAATATGAAATGCATTTTATTGACGATGGACCGGGGATCCCACCTGAGTATAGAGAGAAAGTATTTGAAATGTTCCAAACGCTTAAACCTAGAGATCAACAAGAAGGTAGTGGTATGGGTTTGGCAATAATTAAAAAAGTGCTCAATTTCTATGGTGGCTCGGTCGACATTGTGGATAGTAATGTTGGCACTGAATTTGTGATCAAGTGGCCAAAAGTTGATACCAGAGTTAACCCAAATTAGGTATTCATTTTATGCAAAATAATGATATTACAGTGCTGGTCGTCGAGGATGATGACATTGACTATATGACAGTAAAGCGTAGCTTTTCAAAACGCAAGATTATGAACCCTATGGTTCGGGCAATTGATGGCGTTGAAGCGTTAGAATTCTTACAAACTAAAAAAATAGATTATCCATTTATTGTTCTATTAGATTTAAAAATGCCTCGCATGGGGGGGCTTGAGTTTTTAGGTAAGTTGAGGGATGACCCAGAGTTAAAAGATACCGTCGTGTTCGTACTCACAACTTCGAAAGATGAAGATGATATTCATCATAGTTATGAAAAAAACGTAGCAGGATATTTTTTAAAAGAAGAAGCAAGTAACTCAATGATGAGCCTTGTTGATATGTTGGATGGATATTGGCGAATTGTACAGTTTCCAACTAAGTAATGAGGTTGTAAATGAATATATTGCTCGTTGATGATGATGTAGTTGACCGAAAGATGATCCGCCGTTCCTTAGTGAAAGGCGGGATTGAACATCAATTGACAGAAGTTAGTACAGTAGAAGAAGGAATCTTTGCGCTAGAAGAGCTTTGCTTCGACCTATTACTACTGGATTACAATATGCCGTCCAAAAATGGTTTGGACTTACTTATTGAACTTAAGCGTATTAACCATATTAAAGATTTAACCATAGTCATGATCAGCAATTCGCATTCTGAAGAGTTGGTTTTGAAATGTCTAGATTTGGGCGTACAGGACTTTCTACTCAAAGAAGAAGTCACCGCATCGCTTTTGAGCCGTTCTATTATCCAAGCAAGGAAACGCTTTGAGCTAGAAAGTCAACTGCATAAAAGCTACCTGCAAGTAAAGCAGATGGCTGAACGCGACTCATTGACGGGGTTGTATAATCGTTACTATTTTGAAGAAACCTGCCAGCGGCTGATGCAAGCCGATAAAAAGCGCTATAAGTGTGCTGGGATCCTTGTCGTTGATATCGTCGATTTTAAAAAGATAAATGACCGCTTTGGCCATGAAATCGCTGATCAACTTTTACTTGAACTAGGAGCAAGCTTTAAGAGGCACACCAAGCAAGAGGATATTGTCAGTCGTTTTGGTGGAGACGAGTTTGCTTGTTTGATCGTGTCTTGTGACAACCCGCTTCAAATTAAAATAGAAGCTGAAAAGCTTATCCGGTTACTAAGCCGAAGCTATTCAATTTATGAGTTGGACATCTACTGCCAAGTAAGAATGGGAATTTCTCTTTACCCACTCAATGGTAATAATGCTGATGAATTAATACGTTTTGCTGATATTGCACTATTTAGGGCTAAATCCTCGCAAAGTGCGATAGCGTGCATTTTTGAAGATAATATGCAGACTGAGTTCCAAATGAAGTATAACGTGGAACAAGACTTAAGAGGTGCGATAGAGAGGCAAGAGTTAGAGTTGGCGTTTCAGCCGATTGTAGATATTCAGCAGGCCAAAGTTGTGTCTCTCGAAGCGTTGATCCGATGGCCTACTGCAAAATACACAAGTAGTCCTCAAGAGTTCATTACAATCGCTGAAGAGTCAAAGCTCATAGAACCGTTGGGGAAGTGGATTATTGAGCACGCGATCACTACATTGAAACTGATACAGACAAAGTGCGGATATCCTATTCGTTTAGCGATAAACCTGTCGCCATTACAGCTCGGAGACATTTCTCTACCAGCATATATCAATGATTGTCTAAAACGAGTCGATATTGACGGTACTTTATTTACCTTTGAGCTAACAGAAACTGCGCTTTTGGATGAAAGTGAACGGGTAATATCAAGCCTAAGCCGCATTAAAGAGCTTGGCTGCAAGATTGCGCTAGATGATTTTGGAACGGGCTATTCTTCAATATCACATTTGCTCAATTATCCAATTGATATTGTTAAATTGGATAAATCGCTTACCGACAGAATTGAGGTAGACGATAGAGGGAAAAGGATATTTAAGGGTTTGATTGATATGCTTAAGAGCCTGCAGTTGAGCATTGTTGTTGAAGGTGTTGAGAACTATCAGCAGTATTATGTGTGCAAAGAAGCACGAGTAGATAAAATTCAAGGTTATTACTTTTCGAGCCCTGTCTCTGAAAAGTCCGTAGTGAAAACGATAAAAGCGGTAAATAGAGAGCTCGCCAGAGAATTTAAAGCAATGCAGTAAAAAGATAAAGCCAGCATTTAAGGCCGGCTCCAGCAATGTTTGTATTAAGCACCAGGACCACATTCCAAGCAGTGCTTGATAATATCCGGGCCAAACTTCAAGTTTGCATTTAGATTTCGCAGTGCCGTTCTTAGGCCTTCTTCTATCACTGGGTGGTAGAAAGGCATGTCGAGCATTTGCGGCACGGTCATCTTGTTTTGTAGCGCCCAAGCAAGTAAATGCGCCATATGCTCAGCAGCAGGGCCGACAAATTCGGCACCTAAGAATAATCCGGTGCCTTGCTCAGCGTAGACTCGCATATGACCTTTGTTTTTTAACATCACGCGGCTGCGGCCTTGGTTTTCAAAGCTCACCTCTCCGATGGCAAAGCAGCCACAATTGCCATATTGCTTTTCCAGTTCTTTATAACTTGCTCCAACCATGGCAATTTGTGGGTCGCTAAATACAGCCGCAAGCTTTGCGCGGCGAAGTCCCACTCTCACATCGGGGAAGCGACCGGCATTTTCACCTGCAATCGTGCCCTGATCTGCGGCTTCATGTAGAAGCGGGATCTGGTTACTGGCATCACCTGCAATAAAAATCGGGGCGTTACCAGAGCCATCAAGACATTGCATGGTATGTGGGTCGGCTAGCGGTACGCCTCGGTCATCAAGTTCAAGCGTGGTATTCTCTAGCCCAAGGTTATCAACATTGGGCACACGGCCTGTGGCTGCTAACACATAGTCAAACTGCTCGGTTTGTGGTTTCCCTTGTTTGTCAATGTAGGTAAGCTCGGCTTTGTCACCGACCTGTTTCATATCTGATACTTTGGCATCTGTGTCGAGGTAAAACTCATCACTGAACACCGTGGTGGCATAGTCTTTGACGATTGGATCGGTTAGTGGTCCAAGGCCACCGCCGACACCAAATACTTTGACCTTTACGCCAAGTCGGTGTAGCGCTTGACCTAGTTCTAAGCCAATCACGCCGGGGCCAAATACGGCCACTGAGTCAGGCAAGTCATCCCAGTCAAAAACGTTATCGTTAATGACTAAGCGGTCGCCAAAACTATTAAATGCACCGGGGTAGCTAGGTCTAGAACCTGTTGCGATTACAAAGCGTTTGGCTGTGATCTGAGTGTGGTCGTCCAACTGCACCGTATGGCTGTTGATAAATTTTGCACTGCCGCGTAGTTTATCCTGCAGAGGCAATTCGCCGACAGCTTCGACGACAAAGCCAACGAAGCGATCTCGCTCACGTTTGACTCTCGCCATAACCGCTTTACCGTCAATTTCAGCGGGTTTTACATGAATACCAAATTTAGGTGCGACTTCAATTTGATGTGCGACTTCAGCTGCGGCAATCAGTAACTTGCTCGGCATGCAACCAACTCGTGCGCATGTTGTGCCGTATACGCCAGACTCAATCATCAGTACTTCTGAGGTATATTTTTTGGCATTTCTATAGGCGCTGAGACCCGCTGTTCCCGCACCAATCACGACTACGTCGGTGTTTATCTTTTTCATTTTTTGCTCCGAAATCAGAAAGTGTGATACCAATTTACTTAATTAAGAGGTCTATTTGAGGCGAGAAAATCTTGTCGATAACCAGGCAAAAATTTTGCTATTTAGTTGTTCTAAATGAGAAATTTTTAACGCAGTTAGCGTCAGATTTGCTCCTTCAAATTGAGCAAGTATTAAGACAAATTGGTATACTCCCCCATGACAGTCAGTTATTAGTCATTGTGTTTTGTTGCATTGAGGGGGAACATTTTGACTTGGTGAGCAAGTTCACCAAGTCATGTTGTGGGGGATGAGTGATTAAGCGAAATATTCAGCTAAATCGTCTGAACCACCGATGTGTTTACCGCCGATAAATACTTGCGGCACGGTTTCGCGACCAGACAGCGCTTTAAGGCTGGTTAGCGATGCCTGTTGGCCAAGTACCAGCTCTTCATATGCCAGTCCTTTTTCTTTTAGCAAGGCTTTGGCTTTTTCACAGAATGGACAGCCAATCTTGCTAATAACGGTAACCGGCTCTGGTTTGATTTGGCGCGGGTTAATGTACTCCAGCATAGTATCTGCGTCTGATACCTCAAACGGGTCGCCAGGCTTTTCTGGTTCGATAAACATTTTGTCAATCACACCATCTTTTACCAGCATTGAATAACGCCAGCTGCGTTTGCCAAAACCTAAATCGTTTTTATCAACTAACATGCCCATGCCGTCAGTGAATTCGCCGTTACCGTCAGGTAGTAGTGTAATATTCTGCGCTTCTTGGTACTGTGCCCATGCGTTCATTACAAATGTATCATTAACGGATAAACACACGATTTCGTCGACACCATTTTGTTTAAATACGCTAGCAAGCTCGTTATAGCGCGGTAAGTGCGTAGACGAACAAGTTGGTGTAAAAGCACCAGGCAAAGAAAATACAACTACAGTTTTACCTTTAAAAATTTCATCGCTGGTGACGTGCTTCCACTCTTCATTTTCTCTAATTGGGAATGTAACCTGTGGTACGCGTTGACCTTCAATATTTTTTAACATTTTGCTTTCCTTCTTAAGTTGATGTAGCCATTATGCCGCGCGCATTTTGATTTGTATAATTGATAGTTAAGATTAAAGTGTTCAATAAAATTGATTGTTTTCAACTTCAAATATTTGTATTTTTTAACCTAGCCAATGCCGCTAAGTTGAGATTAGTCAATTTTTACAAGAGCAGGGAATATTTAGATGAAAGCAAACTTTGAATTAATGGCGGATTACAATCGCTGGATGAACGAAAGGTTATATGAAGCTGTTTCGGGATTGAGCGTCACGGAATTACACCAAGATCGAGGGGCTTTTTTTGGCTCCATCATGGGCTCGTTAAACCATATTCTTGTTGCTGATATTATTTGGCTTAAGCGCTATACAGAGCATAGCCACCATATTGAAGCACTGAACGCTATAGCAACGATGCGGCTGCCGACAAAACTTGATGCGATGTTGTATGAAGATTTTGCAGCGTTGAGACAGGCAAGGGCTGAAATGGATAAGGTGATTATTGAATTTGCGAATGAAGTCACTGAGGAGGCGCTTGCAGCCGATTTACACTACAAAAACACACAAGGTAAAACCTTTTCTCGCAAGTTTGGTTTTTTAGTGCATCATTTATTTAATCATCAGACGCACCATAGAGGGCAAATAACGACATTACTCAGCCAGATTGGTATTGATATGGGAGAAACCGATCTATTAGCTCGGATCCCCACATCATTTGGTTAGCGCTCTGGCTGGTTTTACCGCTTCAGTTATGTCTAGTGTTATCAGCAATGAGAAGGGTTATAAAGCTAGACATTAGCTCTACAGGTCTATTCAAAACCGTGTTCGGTAAAGCCTGCGAATAAGAATTTCACTCGCTAACTTTTCATAATAACTCTGAATAGAGCTCCTCTAGCCATTCATGAAGGTCCTCTATCGAGTCAAAATCTTCGTCTGTTAATTCTTCATACTCTGTTAGTGAAATAAGATTTAAGTCTATAACCTCCCGAAGTTGGGCTCTGACTTTAATCAAGTCATAAGGGGAGTCTTCTCCAATGCCGACAGCTCTTCTCAAAATACTGGGGTCATAGCTTTCGACATGACAATAAGTTTTTAAAATGGTTCTTAAAGGATCTTCAAGTTTATTCATCGTATATTTACTTCTTTAGTTCAGGGTATAATGTGTGCAATTTAATGTTACCATCTTCTATTAGATATATAGCTTTGGCGTTTCCGTTTGAAAAATCTGTAACCTCGTATCCAGTGGGGTTTTTCTTGGAACCTAGTCTAGTTATTCCCCGTACAGCACTTCTGTAGTTAGAGCCAAAAATATCTTAAAGTGGTATTTATGTGCTCCTCGTTTATTCCGTTGAAACAACGCTATTGAGCGAATCAAGAAAACGTCGCCCCACATCACACTGACTCCTCAAACCACAAGCCGGATAGCGTAGTGGGAGGTGGTTTATCCGCCGAGAAGTTATGCTTTTCTGGTGTGGTGTTGACGTCGTCTAGGCGTTTTACCGTGGCTTGCATGCCTTTGACGATGTTTTTAACTTCCGTGGCGGATTGTTTTCCTAGGTCTTGCCAGTTGATGTCTCTTAGGTATTTAACTGGGTCGCCTTTACCGAGCTTGCGTAAAACGGCAAGCGCAGCGGAGAGAGACTCTCCGGTATTTTTTAAGATAACCTTGCCTACGGTTGTGACATGTCTTGGGCCTCTATTGGTGGCTTTGAATAACCCCTACAGCATCTGATTTTGAAGGTAGTAAAACGATGTTAGTATTCTCAATTAACTCGGACACGCGAAGCGCTAAGAAGTTATGAGTTGAGCTGGTGATCCTGACTATTTAATAAAAGCTTTTATCTTAGATGTGTTGTCCTAATTTTCTCCGAAAATCAGCGAACACAGCTTTCGAATAGTATCATTGCTTTCTAGCTCGTTCATTTAGAACTTTAAGTAAGTCAGAATCGCCTTTTACCCAGAACTTGTCATCATCAGGAAAAATATTCTCTGGGTACTCATTTGCAAAATCTATAAATTCACCGTTCCAATGTTGTGGTATGTACTTTTCCATTTGCACACCCTCATGATAAAATGCGGCTACACTTTTAGCATCAAAGTCGATAAACATGCTAGGGAATAAATCAGCAACATCCCACCAAGATCTAGCTGATGGGAACCTAGATGCCAGTCTCTTACTTAGTTCGCTGCAACTTATTTCATTACCCTGAATTTTATCCAGAAAAGTTTCTACATTATTTTCATCTAAAGTATGGAGGCCAAACCTATCAGAGTCGTCAAGCTCTGGAACTTGATATCCATTTTCTATAAAAGCGTCTCTTAGTTTTACCAAATCTAATATCCATAACTCTCGTTCACCCTTAAACCAGCGAATTTTGCTTTGATAGCGTATAACTACTATTACTACTTCGTTAATCATGACTAATAAAAATATTTTTAATGATAAGTTAACTTACTTAGAAAATACTCACGTTCTTTTTAATAAATAGATATGGATTCACATCCACTTGAGATTCTAATCATCTTCCTCATAAGCAAATGAACCGATAAAAACAGGGTCACTTTGAACAGAGCGTGTTATTTTTTTAGGGTCATAATCAAAATCAAACTGACAAATAAGCCACCTTGCTTTGGTAATACCGATTGACTTAGCAGAGTCTATGGCACTTTTTTCAAAGGAACTTGCATAAGATATTTCTGTAAAAAGTTCTGCAATATCGACAATTCTTGATTCTATATACTCAGATTCTTGATTTGCTAAGTCATAATAACCAACGCCACACAGATCTTGTAGAACATCAACTTCTATAGATTTATCCGTAGCTTCAACTCCAAGCCATATAGAAACAACACCTTCTTTTTCAAACCCCTGAGTATAATAGTCGTCTTCTTCTAGGCATTCCTCTTTGGTCATTTTAATGCGCCTTATTTATGAAATCCCTTGGGCAATGAAATATAACCACCTTCAACCCACTTTCTGATATTGTTTTTAAGGATCTAGACTTTCAGATCTTTTTATTATTTTTTGCAATTGATTGTAGATCTTTTCGAGTTTGGAGCTCTCGATCCTAGGGTGAGAGCATACAGTGTTAACTACCATTAACACTGAAGGTCAGCTCTGCCTCAAGTTCATCGTCAATTGAGGTTCGTACATATTTGCGACGTATCGAATCTCCACGACCAGTGTGTTTTACAAAGTTATAAACAACCGGTCTGAACAGTGCAGTTTTCCGCCGAAATTGGTTCACGTGTCTGACAAGCTCCTTTCTTAATTACGACACCCAATATCCAATGCTGATAAGGGGGCGCAAACTAATCATTTATTTTACCCATATTCAGCCTATCAAAGACGCTCAACAAAAGCTTCAAAACTATCTGAAACTAGTACAAAAACAGGACTTAATTCATCTGATTCATTATGATCCCAGAGTACAACTGACGGTTCAATATTGCTATCTTTGAAGTTTAAACATAAAAAGTCTCCACCAAAAACATGAGCAAAAGGAAGTAGCTCAGCACCCACTAAATCTTCATTGTCGGTTAGGCGCTCTTCAATCTGAGCGAGCACCACTTTTATTTCGTATTGCATAATATCGTCTGACAAATTTGAATCGTTTGTGATAAGAAGTGTTCGCTCAATCAACCGCTCCTCATTGTCTATGTCGTAAGTTAAGCCTTCAAAAGCAACGCCATTGTTGTTGCGGAAAAACTCGATAAATGAATGTGGAAGTTTAACTCTGCAAAAGCTTTCCAATTCAAATATGCTTGAGTTATTTAACTCATAAGAGTCATTACGTTTAGTGATCATATATAACCTCTATCTTTTGCTGTATGCCCAATGGCCTTTCGACCTTCCACCTTGGTGGTTAATCATATTATGAGGACCAAAAGGAACCAACTCCATAACACCAGGAATCTCTGAGTGATGCCAAGTGTTACCATCTCTCATACCTACAGGCAACTTTTCATCGAGCCACTTAAATTGAATGTAATCTGATTTTTTCCATAGTCCTTCTGGTAATTCTAACTTTGCTTTAATTAAACCAGCTGACGCAAAGTCAGGGTATTTTGTTCCAGATTTAAACGAAACATTAGGAACCAAACCTTTATCAATAGCCTTTTGCTTGATTGCTCTTTTTTCTTTAATAGTAAGCTTATCGCCATCTGGAAAATCTTTCCAAGACCAAGGTTTATTTGAATTAATTAAACTCGCATAATCGGAAGCTTGTATCTCTAGTTTTTTAGCTGGTAATAACTTGTTTTGACCGCTGGGCAGCTCATTCCCTTTTGGCGGCTCCAATTCATCAGCTTTGGCTTTGGTGGGCTTATCGGTGACGCCTCGAATTGGTGATTGACCTTGATACTCATCCAACGCTTTATTAACTCGCTGCCCAATTTCTTGGGCGGCTTGTTGCATATGCTGGTCGATTTTGGGG
>NZ_MBQA01000178.1:0-463 GCF_001709235.1 Pseudoalteromonas sp. BMB | reverse complement strand
TGCTACTTGGAAAATGTTTTTTGCCAAGTCGATAGCGATTAAATTAGACTGTGTCATGTATGGACTCCTTATTTGGTAAAAGTGTTTTGCAATATCTTTATACCGTACTCTCCCGTTAAGGGGGAGGAGTCCATACATCTCCCACAAAACTATTTACACTGTGAATTATGAGGCACACTACGCAGATTGTTTTTGCAATACTTGCAAGCAGTTTAACTGCTAAAACCGTAGAAGATTTCATAAGCAGCTAATACCAATTGAATTAATTCTCTAATCAATTTGAAGGGTGAAATAGCATATTAGCTTCGTTAAAAATTTCTCATTTAGAACAACTAAATAGCAAAATTTTTGCCTTGCTACTAAAGCTATTTCCCCGCTTCAAGATAGATCATTTACTTAATACAACTGGTATAAAATGCAGACCGATGAGTCTGCATTTTTTTGGCTCTAATTCAGTAGGGGC
>NZ_MBQA01000177.1:0-93847 GCF_001709235.1 Pseudoalteromonas sp. BMB | reverse complement strand
AAAGGGCAGCGCTTGACTGGCATTTCTACTGTGTTATCACCTGACTTACATAGAATAACTATGCTACGCAGGCTCTGCCTTGTATAAATACCAGTCAAACTGCTGCAAAAACAAACTTGAAAGATCAACAGGCCCTAGTTGCATTACATTTGTAACTGGTGTTCTGCCTTACATGTGGTTGATAATAGCTTTGATTTGTATTATTACTACCTTAAGGAAAAGAACATGAAGTCACTATTATTTGGGTTACTCACGCTTGGGATTGTCACATCAGCACAAGCCTCACAGCCTGAAAGCCAGCTTGAACCTCAATTTTCAACACAATCAATGACGGGCGATTTCGCTTGGTTTAACGCGCCATCGCAAACCTGTAGTCGGATCCGCAGCATGATGTACTATCGTCATCCTGGCAACGATCACCTAACGCCTATATCTGTGCCTGTGATTTATACCGGTGGAGAGTGTTGGTCTACTGGCAGGACAACATCTAGCCAAGGTCCAAAGGAAATGTATACGCAGGTTTCAGATATCATTCATCAGCAATTTTCGAATGTGGAACATAACTACAAAGAGTTGACGACCGATATCGTCAATAATATTGCCGCACAATCTAGCTCAAATAAAGTAAGCCACACGACTAGTCTCTACGGCACTATGCATATGAAAATCGCAGGTAGAGTCGATGCACAAAATAAAGTACCGGTGTTGATCGATGGCTTCGATTTGAAGTCTTACGCTAAGTTTCGTAAGAAGCAGCTTGGGATGAATATTTATATCCATGTCTATATTAACAACGAAAATGTCACCATCAAAGGTAAGTATGATGTACGTACCCAGCAGCTTGAGTTAGATCCTTTAATTTCTAGCTTTAAGCCTGTGGTGACGACAAAAGTAGAGTTGCCGTGGATCCTCGATTTGATAGATACTTTGACTCCAGGGATTTTTGACAAGCTTTATACAGAATTTAGCCGTATTGTGATTGATGTGTTTGAATTCTTGGGTGTGGATATGAGCGAAGATATTCCGCAGGTCATTAAACACAACGCCCAGTTAATCAATTCAGGTGTTGTTCCGCTTAAAGGCTTAGATACCTTAAGACCTGGTGATACTGCGAATTTAGAAATGGAAGTAATGCGTGGGCATTTGCGGATTAAAGATGGCCGCACTAGTTTTTATGTATTTGCTATACCTATGTTGCCGTAAGCCGTAAGCCGTAAGCCATAAGCCGAACGCAATCTATTGCGTTCGGCACACAAGTTTAGTGCTTTAAATTTGTCGCAAAATGGCTTTCAAACTTTGCAATTTTAGGGGCAATCATCACACTGCAATAGCCTTGGTTTGGGTTTTCAGTGTAATAATCTTGGTGATAGTGCTCAGCAGGATAAAATTCAGGCGCTGGGCTAACTTCAGTCACTATTTTTTCACTTAACTGGCTTTGAAGCTGCGCAATACAATCTTGAGTTTGTTGCTGTTGCTGCTGGTCATGATAAAACACCACACTGCGGTACTGAGTACCAATGTCGTTACCTTGGCGGTTCAACTGCGTTGGGTCATGCAGAGTAAAAAACATAGTAAGCAAAGTATCAAAGCTGACAATATCGGCATCAAATTGCAGTTGGACTACCTCAGCATGGCCACTGTCTCCCCGACATATCATTTGATAGGTGGGATTATCTGTGTGGCCACCTGTGTAACCTGACTGCACTGACTCAACGCCATTGACGCGGCGAAATGCCGCATCAATACACCAAAAACAACCACCACCAAAAGTTGCGGTTTGTAAATTTGCCATTATACCTCCTGCTCAGGATGTTGTTTCGACTGCTCCTCAAGACGTTTTGTCGTCTCTTCTGGAGATTGCGTCTTCTTAGCTAGTAAAGTATAGGCGGTTGGGATAACAAACAAGGTTAAAATGGTGGCAACACTGACACCGGCAAAAATCACGACACCGATCACCATGCGGCTTTCGAACCCAGGACCTGTTGCAAACACAAGAGGGATGGAGCTCATTACGGTCGTTAGCGAGGTCATAATAATAGGTCGTAATCGCTGCGCTGCAGCATCAACAATGGCTTGTTCGAAGGCAATGCCTTTGTCACGCAATTGGTTAGCAAATTCCACGATTAAGATACCGTTTTTGGCGCTAAGGCCAATCAACATGACAATACCAATTTGGCTATAAATGTTGAGCGTGCTGTCGGTGATAAACAATCCATACATTGCACCAACTAAACCCAGCGGTACGGTGAGCATGATAACCAGTGGATGGACAAAGCTTTCAAACTGTGCGGCTAATACCAAGAACGTAACGGTGAGCGCCAGAATAAACACATAGGTCATCGCTGATGCACCTTCATAAAACAGCTGTGACTCGCCTTTGTAGTCGATGGCGCCGTCGATATCATTCTCTTCGGCGGCAACTTTATTTAAAAAGTCGAGCGCTTGCTCCAGTGTATAGTCGCCAGCGAGGTTTGCCGTGATAGTGATTGCGCGCATACGGTTGTAGCGGTTTAATCGAGAAGCTGTGGCTTCTTCTTTTATGGTGATCAAACTGTCTAATGGCACGAGCTCATCGCTACGAGATTTCACATAAATATCAGAAATATTATCTGGGGCAGAGAAGTCGGCTTTGGTGCCTTTTAAGATCACATCGTATTCTTCACCGCGGTCAATAAAGGTGGTAACACGACGTTGTCCCAGCATGGTTTCTAGCGTTTGGCCGATGGCACTTACCGACACGCCTAAATCTGCGGCTTTGGTTTTATCAATGCTTATCAAAAACTGTGGGAAGGTTTCTTTGTAATCGTGATCGAGACGAACCAGTCCTTTATTTTCTCGTGCGCGTTCTAGAATGCGATCGCGCCATGCAGCTAACTCATCGTAGTCGTTACCTTGCAGTACAAACTCAATGGGACGTGAGTTACCGCCGCCGCCAATACCACGGCGCATAATAGCAAAGGCGCGAATATCTGTAACGTCTTGCATTTTACCGCTGATCTCATCCATGACTTCCCAAGTAGAGCGTTTTCGCTCATCCCAGTCTGGCATGCCGATAATAGCAACACCGCCTTGACCACCCCAACCAGGCACCCGAATAAGCACGCGGCTAAGTTCCTCTGAGTCTACATAAGGTAGTAGGCGCTCTTCAATTTTTGCCATATTTTGCGAGTTGTTTTCGTAGCTTGCCCCTTCTGGGCCATTCATCATAACGAAGAAAGTACCGCGGTCTTCTTTTGGTGTCAGTTCAGACGGGATCTGTTTAAACAGGCTATAGCTGGTAAAACCCGCCAGTGCCAACATCACAATCAGGCTATATTTGCGCGATAAGTTGTCTTGTAAAACTCGGCGATACCCTTGTTCTAGTCGTCCAAATTGACGGTCCATCCACTGACTAAAGCGGTTTTCTTTATTGCTGGGCTTTAATACTTTGGAGCAAAGGGCAGGAGACAAGGTCAACGCGGTAATACTGGAAAACAGCACCGCAGCACTTACTGCAAAGGCAAACTCGGTAAATAGGGCGCCAATACGACCATCCATAAAGACTAAGGGAATAAACACGGCAACCAAAACCAGCGTTGTCGCAATGATGGCAAAGCCTACTTCTCGCGCGCCACGGTAGGCTGCCAGTAACTTGGGTTCGCCAAGCTCGATGCGGCGGTAGATATTTTCTAGCATTACAATGGCGTCATCGACCACAAGGCCGATGGCAAGCACAAGTGCAAGCAGCGTCAGCAAGTTGATAGAATACCCCATGGCCAGTAAGAACATAAAGGTTGCAACTAAGGCTACCGGCACGGTAACAGCAGGGATCAGCGTAGCGCGGATATTGCCAAGGAAGATGTAGATAACGAGTACTACCAACGCCATGGCAATCGCAAGTGTGCTGTATACTTCAGCAATGGACTCACGGATAAAAATAGAAGAATCGTAGCTGTCTTCTATGGTGGTGCCTTGAGGCAGGTTGCGTTTTATTTTTTCAAGCTCTTTACGAGCGTTGTCGACCACTTCTAGCGTATTGGCTTTGGCTTGCTTAACAACACCAAGGCCAATCATATTTTTACCATTACCACGGAAGGTACTTTCGTCGTCAGCGGCTTCAAGTACCACCTGCGCGACTTCACCAAGTCGCACCAAATAACCTTGTTCACCGCGCTTAATCACCAGATTGTCAAAGTCTTCTTGAGTCTTATAGCTTCTGGCAATACGAACAGAAAAATCACGGTCAACGGATTCAATTTCGCCAGCGGGTAATTCTACGTTTTCTCTGCGTAGCACTTGTTCAATATCACTGCTTGTGACTCCACGAGCGGCCATCGCCTTTCGGTCTAGCCAAATTTTCATGGCGTATTGACGCTCACCGCCAATGCGTACATTTGATACGCCATCAACAACTGCCAGACGGTCAACGATAAAGCGCTGGGCGTAGTCTGAAAGCTGCAAGGTATCCATGGTTTCGCTATTGAGTACAAACCAAGCGATAGGGCTTTCATCGCTGTTTGATTTCGATACTTCAGGCGGCCTAACTTGTTCTGGTAGTCTATCCAGCGCACGAGAAACGCGCTCACGTACATCATTTGCAGCAGCGTCGATATCACGATCGATATTAAATTCGATAGTGATATTGGAGCTACCGTTGCGGCTACTAGAATTTATGCTTTTGATCCCTTCGATCCCCGAAATCCGGTTTTCTAGTACTTGGGTGATCTTGGTTTCTACTACTTCCGCTGATGCGCCTGTGTAGTTAGTGCTTACACTGACTATTGGAGTTTCAATATCAGGGTATTCGCGCAGCGGTAACATAGTAAATGCCACTAAGCCAAAGGTCAGCAGCAGTAAGTTAATGACGATCGCGAAGATCGGGCGCTTTACCGCCGTATCAGTGATTCTCACGTCGCCTTACCCCTTTACTTCGACTTTTGAGCCTGAGCGGATCTTCAAGGTGCCTTCCGTGATCACTTGTTGCCCTTCTGTAAGCCCTTCATCGATAGCAACCCAGCCGCTAAAGCGAGTTTGCAGGTGTACTTCGCGTTGTTGCGCTTTACCTTGGTCGTCAATGACAAATACAAAATGTTTGTCTTGTCTTGGAATGATGCTTTTTTCTGGCACCACAAGGGCTTGTAATCGAGCTAGTTCAAGTCCCATATGTAGTAGCATACCTGGGCGAAGTTTATGGTCTAGATTGGTGAAGCTCGCTGTCACTCGTACCGAGCGCGTTTGTTCATTAATACGCGGGTCAATATGGGAGACCTTACCGGTAAATAGTTGCTCTGGGTAAGCTTCGCTTTGTGCATTCACTTGCATACCAAGCTGTAGTTGCGCTAGGTATTTTTCTGGTACCTGAAAATCCACTTTAATGATGCTAATGTCATCGAGTGTGGTGATCACTGTATTGTTGTTTACGAAGCTACCAATGGAGACATTTCGAGTACCCAGTAATCCATCGAATGGCGCATAAATGGTCATCTCGGCGAGTTTTGTTTTAGTGGCTTCCAATTGTGCCGTTAAGGTGTCTACCTTTGCTGATTGTGCTTCTAGTTGAGAGCGAGCCGCCGATTGAGTTTTTGCTAGGTCTTTAAGGCGGTTTAGTTGTCTAATTTCTTCTTTTAGCGTCACTTTCAGCGCTTCGATATCGAGTTTCTCTTCGGCATCACGCAACTGGACTAGCTTATCGCCTTGTTTTACTACGTCTCCGTCATCGAAATATAGGGCTGCCACGTAGTCGCTTTGGGCGCTACTCACGTTGATTGCTTGATTTGCTCTAGCGGAACCAATAGAGTGAACAGCAATAATACGTTCTTCTTTGGCTACAGTATGAGCTTGAACGGAGGTTACGGGTGCCGAGTTGCCACTCATCTTGCCTTCCGAGGCTGGTAAATATAAATAGCCGCTGATAACGACTAGCACTACAATGATAAAAGGAAACAGTGCTTTTCCTGATTGATGACGCATAAAAGTGACCCAGATTATAATTTGTCTCTAGTTTACAAAATTAAAGGCTAACAAAGTCTACGGCATATCCTGTAAATTTGTGCATTAAACGAAAATGTAATTCAATTTAAGTGTTTGTACCTAAATTAAATATTATGAAACACAGTCATTCATGTAAACGATGCATCACAATACGTAAATTAGTCGCATGGGCGATCATCATGTATATCTTTTATGTCTGGTATACCCATGCTTGAAGCAAAACTACGTGCAACCGCTGATCGCAATGGCGTTGAATTTATGCTGGTTGGTGCAATTGGATTGGTTGTTATCATGCTTTTTGTCAACTTGCGTGGTACAGCTATTACTATTGTAGAAATATTTCTTGCCAGCGCCATGTTAGTGGCTATTTTTGTTGGCTTTCTTAAAAGTCAGCAACCATATTTTAGTTTATACTTTACAGAACAAGAGTTTAGGTATGTGCATAAATATGGAGCTTGGCCGCTATCCATTGTAAACTTCCACTCCAGCGGCATTCCCAAAGTTCAACAAGGTGTTGAAACACTTGAGTTAAATGCAGTTGGTATTAAACTTAATGATATTGATGCGTTTTTATTAAATTTAACACCTCGACTTGCGGGTAAATTATTGATCGAACAGCGGCATATTTTTTTACAAGCTGTTAAAATGCATTGCGAAAATGGCAACTGCCCATCTGAATGGTTGATAGAAGAAACCGTTTTTCGCTCCAAGGCGGGAAAAGAATATACTGGTTTAATGGCAATGTTTGCAAACCGGATGGATAATTTAAAGACAGTGACGGGATATGATTTATTGATCCCCGCGACTGCCTTAGACAGGGATATTTGGCAATTTTCAGTCATGTTAAACCGCTGGAAACTTAACCCTAAAGAGGTGGTAAAAGCATTGTTAGAAGAACAAACCACCTACTGAAGATGTAACAGGATACACCAATATGAGCTTAGAAACGGCCTATATTAAAAGTGGGCGTAATACCATTATTCACAAAGAGAAGAAGTTAGATCTTGTGATTGTAAATGGTGAAGCACACCCAAAAATCAAGGTGACTGCAAATGGTTTGGTGCCTTTTAAGGAAGACTTACCTAGAAATCGAAGAGAAGCTAAAGAGCGTTATTTAGAGGTCGTCCACGTTTCGAGTATTGATGTATTTGGTGAAGTAAAGCGGTTGTTGTTTATTCAGGCTTTAGACGGCCGAGAATATAAAATAGATTACAGTAAAGTTGGCACTAAGTTGTTCGTGCGAATACATCAAGAGAGTTATCTATAATTCATAAGGAATAATATGAATGCATTCAAGGGAAGTTGGGTTGTACTTGCGCTAATATTAACGGGTTGTGGCGGAGGCTCTGGGAGTGATGAACCGAGCCAAGTCAGCGCATCGGTTAACGCGGGTGCTGATGTCCAAGTAACTGAAAAAACAGAAGTCACCTTGAATGCACAAGCATCACCTGCAGGTGGTACTTTTAACTGGCAAGTAATCTCTGGTGCAAACGTCAGTGAATTTCCAATCACAGAGCAACAAGCCGCTTTTGTTGCGCCGGATATCAAAGCCGATGTCAATTTACTTATTCAGGTTGATTATGTTGCGCCTGATGGCAGTCTTGCAAGCGACCAAGTGACGGTTGCTATCAAATCTAACAATCAATTACCTATACCAAGTATCAGCCAAACAGCACCGGAAACATTACCAGCCAAATATAAAGATACTATTGTCCTTAGTGGCGCAGGCTCCTCCGATCCAGATGAAAATGGCCAAGTGGTTGCTTATCAGTGGCAGCAAGTAAGTGGTCCCACAACAATACAGCCAACGGGCTTGAATACAGCTACTTTATCTTTTGTCCATCCATTATTGGCGAGCTCTCAGGCGTCAATCTGGCAGTTGACGGTTACCGATGATGAAGGCGGACAAGCCAGTACCCAGTTTACCCTTGGGCTACTTGCGAATTCGGATGTGGTAGTGGCAGATGCTGGGAGCGACCAGCAAGTGCAAGAGTTTGATGAAGTCACGCTTGATGGTTCAAACAGTGATACTGTATCTGGTCAGAAACAGTGTGTATGGCGGCAAGTGACGTCTGGCACTCAGATAGCATTAAGTTCTGTTACCGGGTGTTCAACAACTTTTAATGCTCCCGATCAAAATATTTTGTCGCAAGTGGAATTTGAGCTGACCATTACTGACTCGCAAAACCGCTCTGCTACCGACACCGTGCGCATTGATATCGAGAAAAAGCCATTAGGTAAACTAAACGATAGTGGTCAAACCGCGTGTTATAACAATACGGATGCGATCACCTGTAGTATGACGCAGTTTACGGCTCAAGATGCGCAGCGTGGGCGTGATAATTTTGCCACTCAGGTGGCGAAAGAAGGCGGTGGTCGAGCAGGTTTTGACTTTACCAAACTAAATCGCTTTGCGGATGAACTGCCTGATGACGCTACGGACTTTGCTTGCGTTCGTGATAACGTCACAGGACTGATTTGGGAAGTAAAAGAAGCAAGTTCGGGTACATTACCAAATACTTCTTCTCGCAACGCACAAAATAGTTATACCTGGTATGTTGAGGTAGACGGAGCAATTGCCGAGGGGAGTGTTCAGGCCGCCGCAAATACAACCTGCCCGCAGGATAGTCATTGTGGTATTCAAGCTTTGATTGATGAAGTGAATAATCCAGCCATTGGAGAGCAAAGTTACTGTGGTGGTAACAATTGGCGCTTACCAACTTATATGGAACTACTTGGACTACTAGATTACGGCAGTGCAAGTACCGCGGTGATAGATGAAGCGCTTTTCCCTAACTTACCTAGCACAACCACGCTTGGCCATCGCTATTACTGGACCTTGCAGTCGAGTTTAGATGGTACCGGTGGCACGCTGAGAAGAGCTTATGTTATCGATATGGATACGGGCAATGATTTTGCAGTAGAAAAGTCTAGCAGCGCATTTGTTAGGTTGGTAAGGAACCCTTAGGGAGCGTGGTATGAAAATTATTGCAACTATACTATTTACTTTGTCATTTACGGCTGTTTGCCAAGCGCAAACTTGCGTTGGTACCGGCTCCAATACCAGCCGCTATACGATAAACAGTAACGGTACTGTGCTCGATAGCCAAACGGGATTGATGTGGCAGCGCTGCAACTTTGGGCAAAGTTACAACGCAACTGCTCAAAGCTGTGAAGACAATGCTCAGCAACTTACTTGGCAGCAGGCATTGGTGGTTGCCAACGAAGACCAATTTGCAGGGTTTACAGACTGGCAAGTGCCTAACGTTAAAGAACTGGCCAGTATTGTGTATCACGAGTGTGTGACTCCAGCAATAAACATAACGGTATTTCCAACGACCAAAAGTAATAATTATTGGTCGGCAACGACCCAAACGAACCAACCTCAGTTTGCTTGGGTGTATCAGTTTGCTGATGGTAAAAATAATCCAACCATTAAAACTGCGGATGCCTTCGTCAGGTTAGTAAGATACTATCAATAGCCCTTATTAGTGGTATTGCTACTGCCCTTGATGCTAATGAGGATGGATCTCTAATATTGCCAGTCAGACACAGCTTGTTACTTTCATCCGTCTAAAATGGCTTTGGGATTGTTTGATATTTTGGTACTCTCCTGAAGCACCCCTTTCTCGTCTTACATTCTGCACACAGGAGGCCATATGAATCGATTACTCAGCGCGATAGCCTTGTCTTGTGCCGTATTGACGTCTTCTGCTCATGCTAACAATAAGTGCGATGTTGAACTTGGGCATGGTCTTATCATCACTGACAACGAAATTCGTATCGTTGATGATGGTCAGACCCGGATTCAAATCAACAATGATAGCCAGCTTTTTATTCTAGGTCGCTGGATTGAGTTAGATCAGGAAGGGGAGAGAGTTGTGCGCGAGTACTCTCTAGGAATACGGGACACTGTTCCTGAGCTGGTCAATCTGGCGACCGATGGCGTCAACCTCGGATTGAGTGCGATTGAGCAGGTGGTTGAGGGGATGTCCGACAAAGAACCTGAAGTGCTCAAAACGCAGTTGCAATACGTTGAACGTGCGCTGATGGATAAGTTTAAGCGTGGAGATGATTTCTTTTTTATCGCACCACAGTCACTTTCTAAAATTGATGATTTCTTTACTAAAGAGATCAGTCAAAAAATTCACTCTGCTGTTCATGGTTCGTTGGGCTCTATTTTAGTCTCTTTGGGGGATGCGTTTAAATCTCGCGAAGGGAATATCGAAGATCGCATTAACGATATGGGACAACGCATGGAGATTATTTCGAAAGAGATAGATAAATCGCTGCAGAAAAAGGCCCATCAATTAGAAGAAAAAGCGGCAGAATATTGCGAGTGCTTAAACACCTTAGATCAAACGGAAGAAAAACTGCAGCGCATAGTACCAGAGCTAGTTGCTTACGATCTTGTCCAGATCCGCTCATAATCCATAGCAACTTTTGGCATTGTCTCGGCTGAGTTTATGCCAAGTTGACGATATGCCTATCACGTCTAAATAATCCTGCCATATTTGCCAATAGCTTTTTTGCATAAGAGAAACCGGATAATTCGAACCTAGCATTAGGCTCTCTTCTCCTGCATGTGTGATTAAGTGAGTAAGCCACTCAGAGAGTGTTAGTGGGTTTGCTAACATTTCGTGGCCAGAGCACTTGATCATGACATTATTAAGCGCTCCAATGTGCCTTAATATATTTGTACAAGGACTGTTAGCGTCAATAAAACCAGCATGGTTAAATACGATTTTAAGGTCAGCTTTTTGTTCTGCAAGTTGTAATAAAAGGTCGACTTTTTCGCTTTGTTTAAATTCTAATTGCGCCTCAAAATGTAGTCCATGCTCGGCAAGACAGGTGAGATTTTCGAGCACGAAAGGCGCAGATAAACGTTGGCTGTCACTGCCTTCGGTGATGTCTCTTATCGCCACGAGATGAGGATGTGCTAACTGTGCTATAGCTGCGCTAAATTGCTCAGGCGTCGCGTTAATAGGGGCGTAACCGACGGCTTTAAAAGGAAAGCTGCCAAGTTCCTGAGTTAACCAATGTAATTCGTTGATGGGATTGTGATTATCAAAACCGGCTTCCACATGCACTAAGGCTTCGAGTGTAAACTGTGCATGGTGGGGGAGACTTGTAAGGGTATGGTTCTGCCTTATTTTTTCCAGATTAGGCCAAGCCGGCGGGTTGTGCTTGAGCCAAGAATATTGTCCTAACGCTAAATCGAAAAAGTGTAGGTGGCTATCAATAATTCTCAGACTCATCACGCATTCCTTTTTTACTGTGCGGTATAACCGCCATCAATGCTTTGTAGGCTACCTGTGATAAAACTCGCATCCTCACTTAGCAAGAAAGCGACCAGCGCAGCAACCTCTTGCGGTTGCCCTAATCTACCCAATGGTTGCAACTGGGCTTCTTCTGCAACGATTTCTGCTTTATCAGCGCCGCTGCGCGCGCAGTAACTATCAATGGCATGATGGAATAACGGAGTTTCAATTGTGCCAGGGCACACTGCATTCGCGCGAATGTTAAATTTGGCGTAATCCAATGCTGTGGTTTTCGCCATCGAAGCAAGCGCACATTTAGAAAGGTTGTAAGCGAAAGAGTTAGGTTTACCAATAACTGCCTGATCCGAAGACATCAATACGATGCTACCGCTACCTTGTGATTTCATGCTTGGTAATACGGCTTGAATGGCAGCGTAAGCGCCTTTCACATTTAATGCAAAAAGGGCATCAAATGTGGCTTCGTCGGTATCTTCGATTGTAGCACTCAGATGTTTCCCCGCGTTTGAAACGAGTGCATCTATTTTCCCTGTTTCTGCGACTATATCTGCAATTGCTGCTTTTACATCGGCGACTTTACTGACGTCACAATGGCGAAAAATCCCTTGTTCACTGGGCTGAATATCGAGGTTATAAACGGTATATTGTTGCGATAGCAGCTTATTGACAATGGCGGCGCCAATGCCAAAGCTGCCACCAGTAACGATGGCAACTTGGTTCATCATTAGTGTCCGCAACCGCCAGCAGCGTGTACGTGACCGTGTGAAATTTCTTCTGCAGTTGCTTCGCGTACAGAAAGGATCTCAACATCAAACGTTAGCGTTTTGCCTGCAAATGGGTGGTTTAAGTCGCAATCCGCATTAAAGCGTCCTACTTTTACCACCTTAACCTGATGACGACCTTGGTTTGAATCGACAATAGCAGTCATGCCTGGCTTCCAAACTTTGCTATCACCAAGACCTTGAAGGTGCTTAATAGGAATGCGCTGTACTAGACCTTCTTGATATTCTCCATAAGCTTGCTCTGGCGTTAAAGTTACCGTAAAGCTATCGCCACCGGTTTTACCTTCAAGTTCACTTTCAAGACCTGGTAGCATGCCTTCAGTACCGTGCAGGTAGTTTAGTGGCTCGCCTTCTTTGCTTGATTCGATTTGGCTGTCACCTTCGTGAAGTGTGTAGTGAAACTCTACCACTGTGTTCTTTGCAATTTGCATAAGTAAACCTTAAATAAATAGTGTTCGGTGACGCCATTTAGCATCCACCTGTAAAGCGTGTAGTTTACGTGAGTGCGCTTCTTGGACGCAAGTCTATCCCTTTAATTTGGGCTCTCACTTTGCTTTGGCTTGCCATGGCGCAGTATTGATTGGAGCGCTTCAATGCTAGAGATTGAGGAGCTAGCTGGTTGAGTCTTATTGCTTTTTGGTGCAGCAGGTGCTGGTAAAAACACCATTAACACTTTGCCAGGTTTTAATAGACTCTGTGCCGTGAGTGAATTCCAATTTAATAAATCTTTTACCGCGACCTTGTAGTGACGGCTGATAGTCCACAACGACTCGCCTTGTTTTATGGTGTGGTGATGTTCCACTTGAGGTATGGGCTTGGCTTTTATTTCTTTAATATAAGGGCTTACGTCATAGTCGATAAGTAAGTCTAACTGCTCATTACTCTCGGAAACTAATAGCTTTTCGCCAACTCGGATCAAATCAGAGCGCTTATTGTTTAGCGCTTTTAGTGCACTAACACTCATTCCCGCATTTAACGCGATGCGGTAGAGTGTGTCGTTAGCTTTGACTGTGTAGCCTTGGCTGAAGTTTTCCCTGAAAAATGCACTTTTCAACAATGCTTGCTCGGATAATGGTAATAACACTTTGTGCGGACCGTTTGGCGAGCTTCTATGTTTTAAGATCCCTTGATTGAGTGCGTATAGTTGACGCTTTTTGATACCACTGAGTTTAGCCAGTTGATTGACGTCAAATTGCTGTCCAATATCAAGTATCGACGTAGTGGCCTTGTTGGGCAAACTTGGTATCTTAAAACCCTTGGGTGAGGTTTTTAGTAAGTGGCTGAGTGCTAAGAGTTTGGGCACGTAGTCTGCGGTTTCTTTTGGTAATGTTAAGTGCCAAAAGTGGGTCGACTTTCCTGCTTTTCTATTTTTTGCGATGGCCTTTTTGACGCGCCCTTCACCACTATTGTAGGCTGCAAGCGCGTGTAGCCAGTCGCCATCAAAGCGTTCATGCAAATACAGCAAATAATCAAGCGCGGCGTCAGTCGATGCTAACACATCCTGTCGACCGTCATACCATTCGTCTTTCTTGATGCCGAAATGGTAGGCAGTGGCATCCACTAGTTGCCAAACTCCAACAGCATTTTGTTGCGATTTGGCCTTTGGTCTAAAGTCACTTTCGACAAAAGGGAGTAATGCGATTTCAATAGGAAGACCTTTGCGCTCTACCTTTTTTACTACGTGATAAAAGTAGGGGGCGGCGCGCTTATTTACCACATTGAGATAATTAGGCTGTGATAAATACCATTTTATGCGCTTATCAAGCCTTGGGTGAGATGCAGTATTAAAACTGAGCTTTTGGCGTATGTGTTGCCATAAATCATCGTCTCTGAGGGGAGCTTTAACGGTCGTGATTTTGGGGGGGGCTACCTCAACTATAGCAGGAGACGTGACTGGCTTTTCTACGGGCACTTGAGTGAGAGCCGACAAAATGGCTTGCCTGCTCACCTGTGGACTGCTACTGCTTTTACACCCAGAGAGCATGGTTAATAATATTAACCCACTCAGCTGTATTAATACTCTGTTCATCCTTTAACTATACCGAGAGGTTAAGTTTTATTCAAAATTTCTTTGCTGCTGAAAGTGCTGCCACTGCAATAACGCGCGTTGCTGCATGTGTTTATCTGGATATAAAATACTTATCTTTTCAACCACTTGATGAGTATCTTGTAACGCTAATAAAGCCAAAAATTGTGCTGGAGTGGTCAGCATTTCAGGACGGTAGGGTTTTCCTGTTGCTGGTAATATCCAATCGAGTGCATAGCGATTAAAGTGAATAATCGCTTGTTGCCACTGTGTAGTATGCGGTAAATGCGCAAGTGGGATCTGATCGACGCTATAACCTGCTATCAAGCCTTGATATTTTGGCAGATAAACACTGATGTCATGACCGCTAAAGCCCGTGACTTGAGTAAGCTCAACCACTACACCTCCTAGCTCCACGGTTTTAGGCGCGTTACCAATGGCTTTACTCGATGGCGCTTGTGTGGCGAACTTGGACCACGTTGCAATTCTACTTTTTGCCAGTGCAAGTTTGGCTTGCCACTTTGGCCGTTCACTAGGTTCTAGAGACGCGATACGATTTTCACTAAGCATGACGCTTTGGTTAAAAAGCTCAAGCTGTGAGTGAAAGGCAGTCGTCAATGCGTTGGCTGATGTTGCCGTTGGACTTAGCCATTGTAAATTTGGATAAGCATGCTTGAGTAGCACTATGCTGGTGTCTTGTTTGATATCGGCATGCAAAGAGATTACGTAACAAAGCGGAACGGTGAGGCGTTTTTCTAACTCGTGGATCAAGGCTTCAGTGGTGACAAGATCGCCATGTATGGATGTTAACAGTGCACACTGTTTGCCGATAACTAAAGCTTGATTGGGCTGTAAAGCGCTATCTTTTCCTTGGATAAAATAAACCGCGTCATTGACTTTATGGAACCGATTAGCATTGGCGGCGGTGCTTTTAAAACTTGCCGCCAATAGAATGATAGCCCAAATAAGAGAGATGCTACGTAAGATAGGTTTGCTCCAGTATGTCGGCATTATTCGCCTGCTGGCAGCACTAACTTGTCGATGAGCGTGGAAACGAACTCTGCGTCTTGCTGTTGTTTTGCTTCCAATGCTTGTAAATCATGACAAAGGTGTAGGGCTGCGAGTAGTAAAGCATTGTGATCATTGCGAACAGTTGAACGTTTACGCATTTCTTCTACACGTCGGTCTAAAAGCGCTACGGCGTTATGCAGCGCTTCTTCTTGATCTGGCGCACATGCAAATTGATGTGACTTGCCAAGTAACGTCACTGTTACTTGGTTATTCTGCTCAGACATTAGCTAGCCTGTTGAGTTTGCAACTTATCAAGTAGGCCAGATAAAGATGAACTAAATTCTTTTTGCTTTTCTTCGCTTTCTAGCATTTCAAGCTGTAGGGTTTCATTTTCATCGATGAGTTTTTGATTTTGTTCTTTCAGTGCCGAAACTTCCGATTTTAACTGGTTATTTTGGCTCAAAAGTTGGTCAATCAACTGGTCGAGTTTTTGGAGATCTTGGTTATTCATAAATGCGCTCATATGACTGTGATTTGTCATGCAAATGTAAAACAAAGCGGCTAAGGATGCTAGTGTTTACGCGACTTTCTGCTGATTTTTCTCAACTTTTAAGAGATAATGCCGATATTGGAATATTTTGTTCAGAAGTGATTCAGTCTAAAGTTAAAAATTGATGAATCATTGCTCAAATTTAGCTCAGGTTTATTTCACCTGTGTTGTTATTATTTTTATCAAGGCGGGGTTATGCTCAGTTACCGACATTCTTTTCATGCAGGAAACCCTGCCGATGTGATCAAACATTTAGTATTGGCAGAAGCTTTGTCATACATGGCTAAAAAAGATAAGCCGTACGATTACGTGGATACGCACTCTGGCGCTGGTTTTTTTGAGCTAGCGAGTAGTGATGCACAAAAAACTCAGGAGTATCTGCAAGGCATCGCTAAGCTGTGGAATTATTCAGGATCCGTGTCGGCAATTAGCGACTATGTGGCACTAATCAAGTCTTTTAACGAAGGCGATAAATTAAGCCATTATCCCGGCTCTCCTAAGGTGGCGGAGAATTTCTTACGCCGTCAAGATAACGGCTGGTTTTTTGAGCTGCATCCAAAAGATCTTGAGCTGTTAAAGCAAAATACGGCACATAAAAAATCACTGCGCGTCACTGGGAGTGATGGTTTTAAAGGGCTGTTAGGATTGGTGCCTCCAGCTTCACGCAGAGCCTGCGTGCTGATGGATCCTCCATATGAAATCAAATCCGATTATGATGTTGCGGTTAAAAGCATTATAAAAGCGCACAAGAAGTTTGATTCCGGCGTGTATATGATCTGGTACCCCGTTGTTGACCGTGAACGCATTGATGCAATGGAGTCGAGCCTGATTGAATCTGGAGTGCGTAATATCCAAGTGTTTGAACTTGCCACCCGGGCAGATACCCAAGAACGAGGCATGACGGCTTCTGGTATGATGGTGATCAATCCACCTTGGACCTTAAAGAAAACCATGGATCAAGTGTTGCCTGAGCTGGTTTCGTTATTGGCTGAGGATGACGGTGCGTTTTATCGCAGTATTCAATTAGTAGAAGAATAGTAAAAATAAACTGCTAAGCTACCTAGGGCCAGTTTACCTTTCAAGTTTGTTTTTGCAGCAGTTTGATTGGTATTTGTACAAGGCAGAGCCTGCGTAGCATAGTTATTCTATGTGAGTCAGGCGAGAACACAGTAGAAATGCTAATCAAGCGCTGCCCTTTGGGTTCACCTGAGTGCGCTTTGTTCATTGTTGCTCAACTTTTGCCTAGATTACTAGGCGGCAAGTCGAGCGTCGCGACCAAGACACACTCAGGAGAACAAAAATCAAACAGCAAAGATCAACAGGCCCTAGTCGATCAGGTATTGAAGATACTTAGCAGTTTATCTTGGGGCGTGTTAGCTTGCGCTAGTTACTTCTTAACAAACTTCGTTAAAATAACGATGTTTTGACCTTCTACACGGCCTTCAATATGCTCTGGGTTTGAAGGCGAAAGACGAATGTTACGTACCGCAGTGCCGCGTTTTGCAACTAGGCTACTACCTTTAACATCCAAGTCTTTAATCAAAGTCACTGTGTCACCAGCGCTCAGTTTCACCCCGTTACTGTCTAGGTGAACAAGGTCGTCATCCTCTGCAAGTGCTTGATCTGCCCATGCTCGAGTCTCATCTTCTAGATACAGCATGTCTAATGCATCTTGAGCCCAACCATTATCTGGCGCGAGGCGTTTAAGCATACGGTAGGCAACAACCTGAACGGCAGGAACTTGGCTCCACATACTATCGTTTAAACAGTGCCAATGGTTGGCTTCTAAATCCTGTTGACCTTCAACCTGTGGTTTGCACTGGCTACAAAGATAAACACATTTGTCAGAATGCGCCTCGGCGACTGGTGGTACTTCGTATACTTCGAGACCATCCGTTGAGGTACATAGCTCACATTGATTGTTACTGCGCTCAGCAAGCGCGGCAGCGATAGTCATAATGATTTCCCAAGCTGTAAAAGCGTCATTATACCAAATGCGTCAATTGATGCTCAATTTATGGGAAGAATTTATGCGTATAACTTGATCTATGTCCAGAGCAGAGGTTATCTGCCACCTTTTGCGTGTATAGGTAGTTGGGAAATATACTGCTGTTCTATTTTTTCGATTTCACCTGAGAGTTTGAGTTGTGCGATAGCTTGATTTATCCGCTTAAGTAATCCTTGATGCTTAGCTAACAGGCGTAGCTGCAACATCCCTTCTGAATGTAGTTGGTTGAAGCTAAATGCAATACCAAGTTGTTCTGACCAATATAATGCGGGTAAATCACCAATGATAATATGCTCAATCCGACGTAAGTTTAGGGCTTGCAGTAGCTCTTTTTCGGATGCGAAATCAACCCGCTCGAATAGTTGGTCATCATGGTAGTAGTAGCCTCTCACTGTACCGACTTCGATACCAGATAGGGTTAATACCGGTGGTTGAGACTGACGAGTAACAACGTACTCTTTAATAGGAAGGATAGGATCTGAGTAGATAAATCTATCATCTTGCTTTTGCTGTTCGTTCAACCAATCTGGACTGATGATATCAAAATCAATGTGCTGCTTTTCTAGATAAAAGTTTGTGCGTTTCGCTGGGAGAAGCAGATTTTCGCCTCTGATTTTTGCCTTAACCAAAATGGCTTCTACCATTTCTGGCAGGATCCCGGGCGCATCTTCGCTGTGAGTAAAATAAGGGTAAAAGCTTCCCGAGCCACTTAAACTGTACTTTAAGTAGGGGACTTGTTCTGCCTTAGTCAAACCGGCAAAGGCGAATAACCAGACGATCAAAACTTGCTTCATGCACTCATCTTAGCTTAACTTTTCTTAGACAGGCAAGCCGCTGGCGTTCTGTGAATTAAAAGCTTACTCTTTATAGGGGCTTAGTTTAATAAGTTGGTAACTTTTAGTTATAAGTGTTGTAAAATAGCGAAACTTTTTTATTGCTCGGGGCGTTACCATATTATACGCTCCGAGATACGTGGTTTCCTTTTATCTAATAAAGGATACGAATGTTAATGAGTGGTCCGGTGACTGAAGTACGTAAATCAGCAGTGCAGTATATTGCACGACAGGCCATTTTACGGCCAGATCAAGAAGTCTTTGCCTATGAGTTACTTTACAGAGACTCAGACAACAATGCTTTCCCAGTTGGGGTGAGCGATGGGCAAGCGACTGGGCGAATGTTTTTTAACTCCTTAATGTTTATCGGTGTAGACCGTTTGGCTGCGGGGCAGCTTGCCTTTATCAACCTATCCGACGAATCCTTGCTGCAGGAATTACCTAGCTTATTAGCGCCACAGAAAATTGTGGTGGAAATCGTTGAGCGCTCTAAAAATATTCCTTCACTGGTGAATACAGTGACTAAGTTAACAGAGAGAGGCTATCGATTTGCGCTAGATGACTACGACGGCACGTCAAAGTGGGATCCGTTGTTACCACTCATGGAATTCGTCAAAATTGAGGTTGAGCAGCCAATTATAAAAACCAATATGACGGTAAAAAAGCTCAAGCGTCAGTATCCAGATATTAAGGTTATTGTTGAGCGTATTGAAACAAAAGAAGAGTTCGAGATCATCAAATCCTCTGGAGCTGATTTTTTCCAAGGTTTCTTTTTCGCCAAGCCTGAAATGCTCAACCATGGCAACGTGGAACCGTCGAAAATGGTGGTGTTTCAGCTGCTACAAGCAACAGCAAGAAAGTCTTTATGCTTCAAAGAAATACAAACTAGAGTAAGTAAAGATCTGAGTTTAACCGCACGACTGCTAAAACTTGCGAACGCGAAAGCCGGTGAAGACAGGTTAGAAATTAAGTCTATCTCTCAGGCCGTAGTGTATTTAGGTGAAGACGCAATTAGGCAGTTTGTTAAAGTACTCGCGTTGAGCGAATTGGGTTCAGATAAACCCAGTGAGCTGACAAGAATGGGGTTAACTCGTGCCAAGTTTGTGGAAACATTTTTGATGCCAGGGGGCGAAGAAATGGCTGAAACCGGCTATTTGCTTGGTCTTATGTCCATCCTTGACGTGATACTTGATGTTGATCTTGCAGTGATAGCAGCAGAATTTTCTCTCGATGATTCGCTTTCCAGCGCGTTACTGAGTTATCAAGGGTTGCTTGGTGGAGCGCTACGTTTAGCATTCGAAATTGAGCGCAATGACTGGCGAGAAGCTGAGCTTATTTTACAAGCCATTCGACCTGCTACACCGACCAATTATCTCTATGATATGGCGCTTTCTAGTCGAGCTTATGCAGATGAAATCCTCTCTATTGTGGCAGGTGATGAACAGTAGCTCTCACCTGTCAATGTGAGAAGGTAAGTAACTTGAGCTGTGGATAATTAGCGCCTTTCTAGCAACCTGTTTCAGTTCTAACGACGTCGAATTCCCTTCCAATAGCCAGCATACTTATCCAAAGCTCAGGTTAAATTGAATACCTATGGTTTTTAAATAGTTTTGTTCTTGCTCTAAATCTGCTTGAAATAGCGAGTGTGATTCGAGCCACTCAGTTGCAATGTGAAGTATCAAGGCGTTATCAACGGCTGTAATACTTAATTCGGGAAGTTGGTCTTGTTGGCGTTTTTGGTTCACTAAAACGCTGAGACGAAACACAGCCAAAATACGGTTGAAGTGGATTAGCTCTTCTTCGATTAACTCTGTTAACTCTGGCATTTTTATCTTTTTTCGATAAAAGCGTACAAGTGCACTTAGCCTTAATTGCTGGGCTTGAGTAAAGCCTGGAAGTTGACTGTGCCTGACAATATAAGCACCGTGTTTATGCATGCCAGAAGAGTTAATGGCAAGCCCAACTTCGTGGAGTTTTGCTGCCCAACATAACATTTCGACATCATAAGAGGATAGTTGCCATTGCTCTTTTAGTTGAGTGGTAAAAAGCTTGATGGTTTCACAAATATTGTCGGCGTGTTGCTTATCAATATTATAGTGATCGCTGAACGTGTTAATTGTGCGGGTACGAATATCAAACTCGTCGGTTTGATGCATTTCAAACAATAAGCCTTCTCGCAATGCATATTCACTAAGGCGCATGCGCTCAAGTCCTAACTGTCTAAACAGTGCTATCAATACCGCAAGGCCGCCAGCAATACTGGTTTTTCGCTCCTCAGGTAGTGCTTTTAAGGAGACGTTGTCTATGTGTCCAGCATCAATAAATAACTGCTTAATTTGCTCCAAAATAGGCAGGGTAATTTCATCGGCTTGAGTGAGCTCGTGAACCATGGCCGCAATCGCCTTAATAGTACCAGAAGTACCGATAACGCTATTCCAGCCGAGCCTTAAGTAGCTCGCGGTAACACTCTCAATTTGTTGTTCTGCTTTTATTTCGGCTTTTTTGAATCGCTTTGCAGATAGCTTACCATCAGCAAAGTAGGCTTTTTGCATGGTTACGCAGCCCACATTGCGACTACTTAATAATTTGTGTGTAAGGTGCTGACCAATAACCAACTCTGTGCTGCCTCCACCGATGTCGATAACCAAACGGTTATGACTATCATGTTCATGGTTGGCGACCCCTTGGTAAATAAGACGAGCTTCTTCTTGGCCTGAAATCACATTGATTGGATATGGAAAAACTTGTTTTGCCTTAGCGAGAAAATAATTAAGGTTTTTGCAATTTCGCAGTGTATAGGTTGCCACTACTTGCACCGACTCTTTCGGAAAATCATGTAGTGTCGTCGCAAATTGCGAGAGGGTATCTAATGCTCGGGCGATCGCGTCGTCACTTAAATTGAAATCATCATCAAGGCCCGCGGCCAAGTAAACACGTTGCTTTTCTTTATGGAGGAGTTGAAGGCGACCATCTACTTCTCTTGCTACAACAAGGTGAAAACTGTTTGAACCTAAGTCCACTGCGGCAATAGAAGGGTAGTCGCGCATATATTCTTCCTCAACGGTTATTCTTTCGCTTCATTTAATTGATGTAACTCCCATTTTTTTAAATGGTCATAAATCGCGATCTGAGAGCGAATTTTTTTACGGTTACCTCGGCGAACGTACAGATTCTTCTGTTCGGCGTCAATAACTCTGGCTTTGGTGCGATCTTTAAATTGCAATTCAATAATATCGATGATTAGTTTCTTCAAATGATCGGCATAAATAGGCGTGCCAACTTCAACACGATGGTCAAGGTTACGGGTCATCCAGTCCGCTGACGAAATATAGACCTTGGGGTCGCCGTTGTTGTCGAAAATCATCACTCGCGGGTGTTCTAAGAAACGATCGACGATACTAATGATTTTTATATTATCGCTAAACTGTGCAAGGCCCGGTACAAGGGCACACATACCTCGTACAATGAGGCGGATCTTGACGCCTTTACGCGATGCTTCGTAAAGCTTGTCAACGAGCTGTTTATCAACTAAATTATTGATCTTAATTGTTACTTTTCCTGTTCGCCCTTGCTCTGCATGAGTTATCTCTTCATCGATCAACTCTACAATTCTACTGCGTGCATTGATGGGGGAAATCATCAAATGTTCGAATTTAAACGGCAGGTAACTACTCTCGATAAAGCGAAACACGCTATCGCATTCCTCCGTAATATCGGGGTGTTTGGTAAACAGACTGAAATCAGTATAAATCCGAGCAGTTTTTTCGTGGAAGTTACCCGTACCTATGTGTGCATATTTGACGATTTTGCCTTTTTCTCTACGGTGAACCACACAAAGCTTACTATGGACCTTAAGCGCCGGTATGCCAATCATGACCTTAATACCGTATTCACTCATGAGTTTTGCCCATTCAATATTGTTTTGCTCATCGAAGCGGGCTTTCAATTCAACCATCACAGTGACTTTTTTGCCATTCTTTGCTGCGTTGATCAATGAAGCGATCAACCGAGATTGCTTTGCCACGCGATAAATGTTGACCTTTATTTGTGTCACTCTGGGGTCAAACGCCGCTTGGCGGATATATTCCAGCATGTGATTAAAGGTGTGGTAGGGGTAATATAGCAAGATATCTTGAACTGAAATCGCGCGAAAGACGCTGCTATATTTTGAAAAGGCCGCACTTTTTAGCGGCGGCAATGGCTTGTTTTCTAGATAGCCGCGTCCAACATTTGGAAAAGAAATAAAATCTCTGAAATTGCGATATCTACCGCCTGGGATCATGGCATCTTGGCCTGTCACCCCTAAACGCTTTTTCATCAACTTGAGCATTTCTTCAGGCATAGATTCTTCGTAGACTAAACGTACAGGCTCGGCATATAAACGCTGTTTGAGGCCTTTAGACATGGTATCTAACACGCCTTCTTCTAGCTCATCATCTAAGTTGTACTCAGCGTCTCGAGTGAGCTTCATTGAATAGGCTTCAATGCGCTCAAATTTGAAGAAACTTTTAAACACATCGGCAATAAAAAATCGAATAACGTCATCGAGCAATACAATCGTTTTATGCCTTCGGGTTTTTTCTGGTGGCAGCTGGACAAAGCGGTTTAGACGATCAGTCGGGACTTCCAAAAAGGCATGATGCTGTTTTTCGCCATTTAACTCCACAAATAGGTGAGTCATAGTGTCGTTGATGTTGTCCGAATAGTCCTTACTTTCGTTAATCATCATTGGTAATAGGTGAGGCAGCACTTGGTCTTTAAAGTAGTTAGCCAACCAATTCTTGTGGAAGTCCGACAGCGCATCAGGTTGCTTTATATGGATATGATGCTCATTTAGATCGATGAGGATCTGGTCATAAATAACACTAAATTTTTTACCTAGTTCCAATACTTTCTTTTGAATGTCGGCGAGTAGCACTTCATCTTCATCGAAATTGGTATCAGGCAAATTATTTAATAAGATACGGCGCTTTACATCCGCAACACGAACTTGGAAAAACTCGTCTAAATTATTGGAAAATATACCAAGAAAGCGGATCCGCTCGATGATCGGGTTGGTTGGGTCTTTGGCTTCTTGTAAAACGCGTTCGTTAAAAGAGAGCCAGCTTAATTCTTTGGCAAAGTACGTGATAGTTTTATGCTCTGGAGATACGGCCTGCATGGTGCTTTCCATAGGTACAGCTTATTTTTACAGCTTAAGCAGGGTGTGTGACATAATTATGACAAACACAACGCGCCTGTCGTGTTTGTCATTCAACCATCATGAGTATAGTGTAGGTTTTAGCTTTCTTCTATGTCCACGATCAAATCACTGGTGATTGACTCGAGTGCATCAATCACGTTTTCTTTGACCGTGCCAGCAGGTAGAGTCACAGTTGCGAAAGCGCTGAAAATAGGCAGTCCCCAGTTTGGAGCACTACGTTGTTTTGAAGTTAGGTGCGTGATGTTTGCGCCTTTGTGGCGAATAACCGTAGCAAGTTCTTGCACAATTCCCGGTCTATCGTTGCCTGTAATGATTAAATTTAATGTGTCCGGCTCTTCTTGCGCTTGCAAGTTTTCGCCTGATTCAACTCTCACGTCTAAACCTGGCAATTTATGCAATGCATCTTGTATTTCTTGCAAATGTTCTTCAGCAACCTCAACCTGCACTATGCCTGCGAATTGTCCAGCAAGGTGGCTTAAATTACTGGTTAACCAATTGCCATGGTGGGAAAGAATAGTGGAAGAGATTTCCTCAACGAGACCCGGTCGGTCCTTACCTATAAGTGTTAATATTAACTGCTTCATATCATGTCTCTTTTTTTGTGGCGCCCGTAGGCGAAAAAACGAATTCGGCGCATGATTTAGACTAGTCTAAAAACTTACTTTGTCCAGTGCCCATAAACACTTAATGTAAAGAAATGCAACGAAATTTATGTATTTACTCTAGGCTAACAATCAGAGCGTTTTTTGAGCCGATTAGTTCCATTATTTTTATAATGAATTTGAGGGGAAATGCCAATTGAAGAAAGTTCAATTGTGTCTCAGGTGTAACACAACTGTCATCTTGATGAAATATAATGCCCCCAATTTTTAAACCAAAGGGTATATTGATGACTTCAAATCCGCAAAAGCCATCCTTTAAAACGGATAGAAGCCGTCTCTTTAAAGACAGGTTTGCACAATTTGGCATTACTTCTGGTGGAGTAATGGTATTAGTCGCACTTTTACTTATCTTCTTCTACTTGCTATATGTCGTTCAACCAATCTTTGAATCAGCAAAGGTTGAAAAGCGTATGGATATTCAGCTTACACAAGACAAAACATATTTAGGTGTAGGGGTAGAAGAACAAACGGAAATTGCGTACTTACTTGGCAGCAGAGGTTCGGTAGATTATTACCAGATCAAAGGTGAAAGCGCCGGTAAATTACTAGATACATTGGATGTTGAACTTGACGGTAATGTCACAGCATTTGCAGAAAGTGCGCCTTTCTTAGGACAATATGCATTTGGTCTGGATAATGGTCAGGTACAACTCGTGAAGCCGATGTTCACGGTAAGCTTTCCGGGAAATCAACGTGTTTTAACCCCTCGCTTAAGTTATCCACTTAATGCGAAGCAACTGATTGTTGATGAACAAGGGCAAGCAATTCGTAAATTCGCCTTTAGTCACTTCGAAGACAAAACCGCTGTTGTTGCACAGACTGCGGATAAACGTGTGATTTTTGCCTCTTTTGTTGCAGAAGAAAACATGTTTACTGGAGAGGTTGAATGGGCGGTTGAGCGTACCGAGCTAGATATTGATGGTCGCGTTGATGAGTTACTTATTTCTCCAGACACATCGCGCACATTTGTTCGCTCAGCAAATCAAGTTTACGTCTTTGATTCTCGTTATGTTTCTGAAGTTGAGTTATTCCAATTGCTTGCTGCAAACGAAGAAAATGCCAACTTGGTCGACATGAATCTGCTAGCGGGCGCCAACTCATTAATGCTTGCTAACGACAACGGTGAGGTTTCACAGTGGTTTGAAGTCAATACCGATGATGGACGCCAGTTTGCTAAAATCCGCTCTTTTGAGACGCCAAAGAGCAAACAGGTCAAACTATTTAGTGAATATTATCGTCGTACTTTCTTCACGACCAACGAAAATGGTCAATTAGGTTTATATTACACCACCAGTGAAGCGCACTTATGGCAAGGTAAAATTACAGATAAAGCAGTTCAGAAGTTTGCGGTAGCGCCGCGTGCTAATGCCGCCTTGTTACTTGCCGATGATACGTTAACGGTAGTAGAGCTACATAATGAGCACCCTGAAGTAACTTGGTCTGCTTTGTGGCAAGAGGTGTGGTACGAAGGGTATCCAGAGCCTGCTTATACTTGGCAGTCAACCTCTGCGAGTGATGACTTTGAGTCGAAATTCTCATTAGTGCCTATTTCCTTCGGTACCATTAAAGCGGCGCTTTACGCCATGTTGTTTGCTGTTCCTATTGCATTAGCGTCAGCAATCTACACTGCCTATTTCATGTCGAGTGAATTACGCCGCGTGGTGAAACCAACGGTCGAGATAATGGAAGCACTACCAACGGTTATCTTGGGCTTCTTGGCGGGTCTTTGGCTAGCTCCGCTAATTGAAACGCATCTACCCGCCGTGGTTGCTTTATTGGTGCTATTACCAATTGCGATGATAGCAACGGCATTTTGCTGGACTAAGCTACCTGCAAAAGTAAGACACGTTGTGCCTGAAGGCTGGCATTCAATCTTACTGATCCCAGTTGTGCTTATCGTAGGCTGGATTTCATTTGCCATGAGCGCTGGAATTGAGTCTTGGCTGTTTGGCGGTAATGTGCGTCAGTATCTAACTAATGAGTTAGGTCTAACATTCGACCAGCGTAACTCACTAGTAGTGGGCATCGCGATGGGCTTTGCGGTTATTCCTACTATCTTCTCTATTGCTGAAGATGCGGTATTCAGCGTACCTAAGCACCTTTCTAATGGCTCATTAGCACTCGGTGCCACACAGTGGCAGACTTTGGTTCGTGTAGTATTACTAACAGCAAGTCCAGGTATCTTCTCTGCGGTAATGATGGGTCTTGGCCGCGCCGTAGGGGAAACCATGATTGTATTAATGGCAACTGGTAACACGCCAATCATGGACTGGAGTATCTTCCAAGGTATGCGTACGCTTGCTGCTAACATTGCGGTGGAAATGCCGGAGTCTGAAGTTGGCAGCTCTCACTATCGCATCCTGTTCCTAGCTGCCTTTGTATTGTTTATTTTTACTTTCGTATTTAACACCGTTGCTGAGTTTGTTCGCCAGCAGCTGCGTGAAAAGTACAGCTCAATGTAATTGGAGTGACATGACATGGTAAAACAGTGGTTTAAGTCAGGTTCTCCGTGGATCTGGATGACAGGTGGCGCGGTCAGTATTAGTTTGATTTCAGTAATTGGACTACTTGCGATGATCGCATGGAAAGGACTGAGCTTCTTTTGGCCATCTCAAGTTGTTGAGATGCATCTCGACGGTTCAGTTGCCAAGCAGACCGTTATTGGTGAAATATACGATCGCGAGATGGTACCAAAATCTCGCCTTGAAGCGGCTGGATTCGACCTTTCAGGTTACAACAGCGAGCAAATCGAGCGTTTGCTCGTTAAAACGGGTAACCGTGAATATGTAGAACTTGATTTCCGTTGGGTATTATCAACAGATATCAAAAGCCAGTCTACGCCAGCGGAATTAGCGGTATTTGAGCGTAGTAAAAATGGTAATTTCTATGGCTATGTTGCCCGCGTTTTAGAAGACGGTAAAGTAGTAACTGATCAGCCGATTGAAAGGCTACATGAGCTTGTTGAACGCGCCGTTGACCTTAATGACGAAGCGCTTGATCTACAAAATAGCGAAATTGGGCACATTAACTATGAGCTTGAACGTCTACGTTTAAAAGAAAAGTCGTATCAGCTTGATAATGACCTGACAGAGGAAAAGTTAGCAGAGTTAAATGCACGCCGTGCTGAGCTACGTGAAGATTACAAAGTCTTCGAAAAGCGGCTATTTGAGCTAAGGAAGCAGGCTAAGCGTGACCAAGTTGTGGTGCGTGATATGCGTGGTGAAGAAGTGACTTTGCCTCTGTACCAAGTGTTGGACGTTTGGTTTCCAAATGACATGGGCTTTTTTGCCAAAGTAGGTCACTACTTAGTGCAAATCAGCAAGTTTGTGAGTGATGACCCGCGTGAAGCAAACACCGAAGGTGGGGTATTCCCAGCAATCTTTGGTACGGTATTTATGGTTATGCTGATGGCGGTGATCGTGACACCATTCGGTGTTATTGCCGCGATTTATCTCCATGAATATGCAGCAAAGAACGCTGTGACTAAGATGATCCGTATCGCGGTGATCAACCTTGCAGGTGTTCCATCCATTGTATATGGGGTGTTTGGTTTAGGATTCTTCGTTTATATGCTTGGTGGGTCAATTGACGAACTTTTCTACCCTGAGGCTGCGCCAAGTCCTGTATTTGGTACACCAGGGGTGATTTGGTCTGCACTTACACTTGCTATCCTTACTTTGCCTGTGGTTATCGTATCCACGGAAGAAGGTCTGTCTCGGATCCCAAGCTCAGTGCGTCATGGTTCACTTGCGCTTGGTGCAACTCAAGCAGAAACCCTATGGCGGATCATTGTACCAATGGCAAGCCCTGCAATTATGACGGGTCTTATTCTTGCTGTTGCGCGTGCCGCGGGTGAGGTAGCTCCTCTAATGCTGGTTGGTGTAGTAAAAATGGCACCAACCCTACCGCTAGACGGAAACTTCCCCTATATTCACTTGGATCGTAAGTTTATGCACTTAGGATTCCATATTTATGATGTTGGCTTCCAAAGCCCGAATGTTGAAGCTGCTAGACCTTTGGTTTATGCAACCGCGTTCCTACTGGTTACGGTGATTATTGCACTGAATATCACAGCGATTGGTATTCGTAACCACTTACGCGAAAAATTCAGATCGTTAGAGCATTAATAGTAAAGATTTTTAATAGGTAAAAACATGATTACAGTAGCGCCAGAAGTCAATCAAGCAAACGGCAATAACAAGCTTGATTTAGCAAACTTAAGTCCAGAACTCACCGCACTAGAGATCAAAAACCTAGATCTTTACTATGGTGATAAACAAGCCCTTAGTAACGTCAATATGTTGATCCCAAAAGGGCAGGTAACCGCGTTTATCGGTCCATCAGGTTGTGGTAAATCAACGTTACTACGTTGTATTAACCGCATGAACGACTTGGTTGATAGCTGTCGTATTGAAGGAGAAATCAACCTTCAAGGACAGAACATTTATGACAAGAGCGTAGATGTTGCGGCACTGCGCCGTAACGTCGGCATGGTATTCCAAAGACCAAACCCTTTCCCTAAATCTATTTATGAGAATGTGGTTTATGGTCTGCGTCTGCAAGGTATCAAGGATAAGCGCAAGTTAGATGAAGTGGTTGAAAAGTCACTCCGTGGCGCCGCGCTTTGGGATGAAGTAAAAGACCGACTTCACGACAGTGCATTTGGTTTATCTGGTGGTCAGCAGCAACGTTTGGTGATTGCTCGCTCTATCGCGATTGAACCAGAAGTGTTGTTACTTGATGAACCAACATCAGCACTCGATCCGATTTCAACATTGGTTATCGAAGAACTCATTAACGATCTGAAAAACAAGTATACTGTAGTTATCGTTACACATAACATGCAACAAGCTGCGCGTGTATCTGATCAAACTGCGTTTATGTATATGGGTGAGTTAATTGAGTATGCAGATACCAATACCTTATTCACCACGCCGTCTAAGAAGAAAACAGAAGACTATATTACAGGTCGTTACGGTTAAGGCGAGCTTGCGAGGAGAATATAATGGAACACAATATTAATAAGCACATTTCTGGCCGCTTTAATGAAGAGCTAGAAAACGTGAGAAATCACGTACTCAGTATGGGTGGACTGGTAGAGCAGCAACTAAACACTGCGCTTGATGCGGTTAACCACAATGATGCTGAAAAAGCGAAAAAGGTCAGTCAGAACGATTACAAAGTCAATGCGATGGAAGTGAATATTGACGAAGAATGTACACGTATCATCGCCAAAAGACAGCCTGCAGCCAGTGACTTACGTTTGGTCGTTGCCATCGCTAAAACGATTGCAGATCTTGAACGTATCGGAGACGAAGCGGAGCGTATTGCTAAAGTTGCCTTGGATTCGTTTACCAAAGATCAGCAAGATCTATTGGTGAATATTGACAATATGGGTCGCCAAGTGTCGCAAATGCTACATGACGTGCTCGATGCGTTTGCCCGGATGGACGCGCAAAAGGCCTTTGAAGTGCATAAAGCTGATGCCAAAGTGGACCGTGAATACGAAGCCGTAACACGTCAAATTATGACTTATATGATGGAAGACCCACGCTCGATTCCAAAAATTATGGATTTAATTTGGTCTGTGCGCTCATTAGAGCGTATCGGCGATCGTTGTCAAAATATTGCGGAATATGTGATTTATTTCGTAAATGGCAAAGATATTCGCCATACATCTCAAGAAGATATCGCAAAAACCTTGTGATGCTTATCAATTAGTTGCGCGCTTTCGGCGCGCAATTTCATAGTAAGTTCATCTAAACTTGCAATAAAACCGTTCACAACAGCGCTCAATGCTGTAAAATTACACTTTGCACATGCATACAAATATGATTTAAGGGTCAGTTATGCCTAGTAACGCGTTTTTAGGAGTATTTGCTAAATCTCCTATTAAGCCAATTGAAGAGCATATAAAAATAGTCCATCAAGCCAGTGCGGCTTTGATCCCATTTTTTAACCATGTCTTCAAAGGGGAGTGGACAGAAGCGGATGCAATTCGCATTGAAATCCGCAACCTAGAGCGTGAAGCAGATGAACTAAAGCGTGAAGTACGCTTACATTTGCCTCGTGGTTTATTCATGCCAGTAGAACGGACTGACTTACTGGAACTTATCACCCACCAAGATAAGATAGCCAACAAAGCGAAAGATATCGCAGGTCGCGTTATCGGTCGTGAAATGGTCATCCCTGAATCCATTCAAAAAGATTTTCTTGCTTACGTCACTCGCTGTGTGGACGCAACTAAACAAGCATCAGAAGCGATTAATGAGTTTGATGAACTGCTTGAGACAGGCTTTAGAGGCCGTGAAGTCACTTTAGTTGAAAAAATGCTAGTTGAGCTTGATGCCATCGAGCAAGATACCGACGATATGCAAATTAAAATTCGTCGAGAGTTACGCGCTGTTGAAAGCGAGCTTAACCCAATTGATGCGATGTTCTTATACAAGATCATCGAATGGGTCGGTGGGCTTGCAGATATCGCAGAGCGCGTTGGTTCACGTCTTGAGCTGATGTTAGCTCGTTAATAAAAATCGATCTTTTAAAATAAAGTAAGGTTTCTTATGGATATCATTGCATCCTACGGCACAGTATTGGTTTTAATTGCCGCAGCAGTTGGTTTCTTTATGGCTTATGGTATTGGCGCAAACGATGTTGCGAATGCTATGGGTACTTCGGTAGGTTCAAAAGCACTTACCATCAAACAAGCAATTATCATTGCTATGATCTTCGAATTCGCTGGTGCTTATCTTGCTGGTGGTGAGGTAACATCAACGATCCGAAAAGGGATTATAGATTCAACTCCTTTCATTGATATTCCTGAACTAATGATACTGGGAATGATCTCTGCACTTTTTGCTGCGGGTAGCTGGTTATTGATGGCCTCAATGTTAGGTTGGCCGGTATCTACGACGCACTCAATTATTGGTGCAATCATTGGTTTTGCGCTAGTTGCTGTAGGCAGCGAAGCAATTCAATGGGGTAAAGTTGCAGGCATAGTTGGGAGCTGGATTGTCACCCCAGCCATCTCTGGCTTTATTGCTTATCTCATTTTTATGAGTGCCCAAAAGCTCATTTTTGATACCAATAAGCCATTAGAAAATGCCAAACGCTTTGTGCCTATTTACATGGGTCTAGCGGGCTTTGTTATGTCTTTGGTTACGATCAAAAAAGGTCTTAAGCATATTGGTATCAAGCTCGGCACATTCGAAGGTTTTGCGCTTGCTATCGGTATCGCTATTATCATTGCTATTATCGGTAAGATTGCGATTTCTAAGCTGAAAATGGATCCCAATGCAGACAAGCAAATGCAGTTCAATAATGTTGAAAAAGTATTCGCTATCCTTATGGTACTAACAGCATGTTGTATGGCATTCGCGCATGGTTCGAATGACGTTGCTAACGCAATTGGTCCATTAGCTGCTGTGGTAAACATTGTTGAAAACGACGGTGAAATTGCTAAGAAAGCGGCCCTAGCTTGGTGGATCTTACCACTAGGTGGTTTAGGTATTGTTGCGGGTCTTGCGATCCTTGGTAAGAAAGTTATCAAGACTATCGGTGAAGGCATCACGCATCTTACTCCTAGCCGTGGTTTCGCAGCTGAACTTGCTGCTGCTTCAACAGTAGTAATCGCATCAGGCACAGGCCTACCAATCTCTACAACTCAAACCTTAGTTGGTGCGGTATTGGGTGTGGGTATGGCACGTGGTATTGCGGCATTAAACATGGGTGTTATTCGTAACATCGTAGTTTCTTGGGTAATTACATTGCCAGTTGGTGCTGCCCTTGCTATTGTTATATTCTATATTTTGAGATTAGTGTTCGGCGTATAAAAATAAACCGCACTTTTCAAAAAGACAGACTTTTAGCTTGAAAAGATCTCAACACCTTTGGTGTTGGGGTCTTTTTATTTGTGCTGTTGAAAATTAAGAGTAAAGCTTGTGACGAATTTACCTAGTATCAAACAACTACAATACCTTCTTGCGGTGCATCAGCATCAACATTTTGGTCGTGCAGCGGAAGCATGCTTTATTGGTCAATCGACGCTAAGTAGCGCGATACAAAACCTTGAAGAGACATTAGGATGTCAGCTAATTGAACGCGAAAATCGCAGCCTAATGTTTACCGATATTGGTGAGGAAGTGGTTGAACGAGCGCGGAAAATTATCGACGACACCATGAGCGTTAAAGAGCTGACTAAAAGCTATAAAAATCCATTATCTGGTAAGTTGACGTTAGGGATCATTCCCACCATTGCGAGTTTTATTGCCGCGCCACTTTATCAGGCGTGCAAAAAAGAATTTGCAGCGCTTAATTTGGTACTGGTTGAAGATACCAGTGATAACTTACTGGATAAGTTAGAGCATGGGCATATTGATATGGCCATGTTGGCGCTGCCATATAGAACCGATAAGTTTCATACACAGGTACTTGCAAAAGATCATTTTAGTTTGGTTCGCCATACAGAGTACAGCGTACCAGAGCCGATAGAGGACTTTAACTTGTTACCTGAGCAAAGTGTATTTTTACTCGAAAAAGAGCACTGTATGACGGGGCATGCTCTTAGCGCTTGTCACCTGAACCGTAGCGCGTGCATTAATCCATTCGAGGCGGCAAACCTACATACTCTATTAAGTATGGTGGAATATAAAAATGGCGTAACGTTTTTACCTCAAATGGCGATCAATGCTGGGATTTTGGAAGGTAAACCTTTAGTGGCTATGCCACCACAAGATCATGCATATCGTGAGATTGGCTTGATCTGGCGTCGTACTACCGGGCGGATCAGAGATTTTAGACTGTTTAGCGACTTTGTTGGTGGCTACATCAGTGGCCAATGTCAGTCGCAGTAATGATGACGAAAGCAGCACCTTAACGGTGCTTTTTTTTCAAAAAATTTTCCCGTCTGAACAACTTTTTTTGCGCCCGCTACGATTAATAGTTAGTGAGTAGATTGGATGAGTGAACTGCGTGTTTTTTAATAGCGAAAAACAATTAATAAAAAGAGCACTGCAAGGTAATCAAGGAGCATGGTCAAAGCTTTGCGCCCAGCATCATAGTCGTGTGTATAACCAATGTTTGAGGCTGGTTGGTAATCCGCAAGACGCGCTAGATATTGCTCAAGATGTATTTTTAAGTATGTATCGAAATCTGCATACCTTTAATGGTGATGCTAAGTTCTCAACTTGGGTATTTAAAATCACCCATGCAAGGATAGTGGATCACATGCGAAAACATAAGTTTGAATCGATTGAAGGTAAAGAACCTGAGACGCCGCAACACGGACCTGACAGCAAAATAGCGCAACAACAAAGTAATGAAGAGATATATATCGCGCTGAAACAACTACCATTTGAGCAGCGCATTGTCGTGGAGCTAAAGTTTTTCCAGCATTACACCTTTGATGAAATTGCGCTGCAGCTTGAGTTATCAAGTAATACGGTGAAGGCTAGGCTATACAGTGCGTTAGGTAAGATGAAAGGGCAACTAGAGGTGCAAAATCATGGCTAAATTAGCACACTTATTTGAGCAGTGGTTAGATGGCAAAGTGCTGTCTGAGGCAGAGTTGGCTGAACTTCAGGCAGATAGTGAATATCGAGAAATGATGAGTGCAGCCACTACTTGGCAACAGCGTGCCGCTAGATTCGAAGAGCAAGCGCCACCCTCACAGCTCACTTTGCAGCACCAAACTCGCGCTTGGCCAGTGGCTGCCGTTGCTGCTTGGCTGGTTGTTGGGCTTGGTGTATCAGGACTTTGGTTACAGAACTTAGGCTTACATCAGCAGTTGAGTGTTCAACAAACACAACTGGCACAGCAGCAAAGCGCTATGCAGGCCATGCTTGCAAAACTTGATGAGACTAAGCCAATAGATCAAGCTACGCTTGCTAAGTTAGCAACGCAAGTGGTTGAACAAAATCGTAAAGAGCGCAGTTTGGCAATGAATAATCTCGTTGATCTGATCCAAGCACAAAGAGCGCAAGATCAAGCCCTACTTAGGCTGCAATTGAATGAATTGGCAGAGCAAGTAGAGCAAACACCGACACAAAATTTAGCACAGTATCGAGGTAAACCATGAAGTTAATTCCACTTTGTTTTGGCGCTGTTGCAGCCATTGCTACAAGCTTTGCTCAGGCCCAAGTTGTTGATGAAGCGCTAAAGCGTGAGGTTGCTATTTTTGAGCGGGTATTAATGAGTGCATTACAGCATGACACACAAGATCAAGTTCGTAGTGTTTCTGGCTATTATTTAAAAGATCAGGGAGTTGTGTTTGAACTGGCATTAAAACGTCGGCATCGTTTAGAGTGGATCTCTCATATCGACAATCTCGATGATGTGGCTGCAATAGGGGAGTTTGAACTGCCGGAATTTGATATGGACATCGCGGAGATCGAGATTTCACAGCCGATAGCTGAAGCTTTCTCTCAAGCTTATTCGGATGCTGCTGAGAAAGTGAGAGCAGGAGCCGAAAAGGTCCGCGAAGCCGTAGAGCAAGAAAGAGAGAATAGAATTCAATTGAGGGAGCTTGAACGCCAAAAAGCGGAGCTGGAGTTTGCGAAAAGGCACGAAAGTGATGATCAAGTAAAAGAATTTACGGAGTCATTGAGAGAAGTTGAGAAGCGCATAGAAAAGCTTTCACTTAAGGATTCGGAATTAAAAGACCTGAAAGATAAGCTGAAAGCGAGCCTTGAGGCTTCGCGGGTCAAACGCGCGAAGGAGAAAGCGGAAAAGCAGCAGGCGCTTGAAAAAATGCTAGTAACCAGCCTAGCTCGAAGTTTATGCGACTATGGTGCGGGTTTAAGAAGTTTGCCTAGAAATGAGCATGTAAGCTTTATTTACAGTGAGCTTAGTAATCCAAACAATAAACAGGTATTTGTTTATCCAAAATCCTTAGTGCAGCAATGTGTTAAAGGTGAGAAAACGGCTAAAGAGCTAGCCGAGACAGTAACTAGCTATCGCTTTTAGTTAATCTAAGCTTGGGGTAAAAGTGTTTCTTTGAGGTTAGGGACGCAAAGTGATAACGCAAAAAACAGCATGATTACATGCTGTTTTATTTATAAAGGAACTTACACTAGTAAAGGAACTACACTTGCTTGTATTAAGCCTGCTCTATATTTTTTGCAGTAGTTAAATTTGGTAAAAAGAGTAAGTAAACCCAAACCACTAGATTAAAGTAGGGTAGCAAACCGAGCCCTGTGAACAATTTTACCGGATACCCTTTAGTGTTGGCATAGCGGTAACATTGATACGCGATGAGCAAGTTTGCAAGTAGTAAAAATAGTGATAATGACAGCATAATTTACCCCTTGAAGTCCATAGCAAGATGTAACTCAATCCTTTGAATGTCTATAAAATTAAGGTGTTACCTTAAAATTTGGTGACATTTTAAACTGATATCTTTAATTATAGTGGACTTTGCAAGAAGTAAAAGTAACCTTTAGTATAAAAATGTTACTACGCTGTTTTTAGAGATAAAATAGTTTTTGCACTGCTCGCTAGTTGTTCAATAGGGAGCGGTCTAGAGATAAAGTAACCCTGTCCATAGTCCACACCTATTTCCTTAAGTTGTTGAAATATTTCTTTGTTTTCGACATATTCGGCAACTGAACACTTATCTAATGAGTGACTAATATCGTTTACAGCTTTGACCAGCGCCAGGTCAATTGGGTCGTTGAGCATGTCTCGAACAAAGGAGCCATCTATCTTAACATGCTGCGCGGGTAGCTGTTTTAGGTAGCTAAAAGTGCTGAAGCCTGTCCCGAAATCATCAATAGCGAAATGACAGCCAAGATCGTTCAGGTTTTTGATCATCGTCTGGGTAGCGTTAAGATTGTTAATACTGGCAGATTCAGTGATCTCAAAAATAACGCGATTAGCTGAAACTTGATGCTCTTTTAAGCAGGCTTGAATGTGTGGCTGCAGTCGTTCATCTAAAAATGAATGAGCAGATAAATTAATCGCCACTTGGCTCAAAATCTCATGTTCAGCCAGTGCTTTAATGGCTGTTCTGATCACGCATTGATCCATCAAAAATGTATCATTAAGTAGCTCTAATGCAGGAATAAACTGATTTGGGTATATTGTCTCACCGTTGATCTTTAATCTAAGCAGTGCTTCGTAATAGGCTATTTGTTGTTTTTTGAAATCCCAGATCGGTTGATAGTGGAGTTCTATGCTGTCGTTTTGAAGCGCTTGCCTAACACTATGGCCCCATTCTAAACCGGTTTGCAGTGTCTGGTTTTGTTCATCTTCTTTGTTATAACAATGAACTAAGTTGCGGCCGAGATTCTTGGCAATATAAAGGGCTATGTCAGCTTGTTTCAAACACTCACTGGGATCCGCATTTTCATTGGTAATTTGCGTTAATCCGATAGAACAACTGAGAGAGTATGCATTGTCTTCAAAGTGAAATTTATGTTCTTCGATAGCCATGCAAATACTTTCAGCGCACATATGAGCGTCGAGTAAATTGGTGTGCTTAAGCAGTACAGCAAATTCGTCTCCACCAATACGGAAAGTGAGATGCTCTTCGCCTATTTTGTCGCCAAACAACTCAGATACTTCTTTGAGTACGATATCTCCTTGCTGATGGCCTTTACTGTCATTGATGATCTTAAAGTGATCTAAGTCGATGTAAATTAGCGCGTGTTCTATCTCTTCTGCAGACTTTACTTCATTGCACAGCTGATTTAATTGCTGGTCAAAATAGTAGCGGTTGTGTAAGCCGGTAAGCGTATCATGCAGTGCTAAGTGTCTGAGTTGTAGTTCAGCTTGCTTGCGCTCGTGAATGTTATCGAGAGTTGCAGTTATTGCGACCGAACTTGAGGTATTCTTGATAAGTTGCAGGCGGCACTCGACCCACACTAGATGTCCAGCTTTATGGCAGAGCTGCAACTCGACTTGCGCATGTTGCCTTACCCCACTTTGAATTTCTCGAATGACTTTGTTGAAAGTTGCAAGTTCATCTTTGGCAATGTAGTTGCTGAGTTGAGTATTGAGGCTCGACTTAATACCAAAGCCCGAGAGATATTCCCATGCTGGATTTATAAAGCGGATCGCACCTTCCAAATCCAATTCGACGACTACCGTTCTGAGGTGCAGTAAGATCCTTTGGTGCGCAGAAAATAAATCTTTATAGCGACTTTCACTGCGACTGAGTTGCTCAACTTTATTAGCAAACTCAGCATAGCTCACCATAAAGTCTTCTCGCCGCGCCGCATGGTCGCATACCTTGCTTAAAAAGGGCATGTCGTATGGCGCTCGAACAAAGTCGGTAACACCCAACAATAATAGTTGTTCGGCATGGTCGGCATCGCGTTTGTCAATAATGGTTACAATGGCTTGGCTTGGACGATGTTTGAGAATACTTTCGACTAAGCTTTCTGCGGAACCTGACAAGTTAGACGTAGTGTCCATTAAAACAATGGCATAGTGATCTTGTAGAAATAGTGATAAAGCGCTGGCCGCCGAGCTTACATGTGTGCAAACGAAATTGTGCGATAAGTGCTCACATATTTTTTGCGCACGTTGTTGGTTGGGCTCTAACAACAGTAAGTTGAGGCGGCTGCTTTTATCTAAATGCGTTGACAACACATTGGCCAGAATTTGCGGCAACATGTCTTGACGCTCAAATGGCAGCACGGCATCAATACTGTAGCTACGGGCGGTGGTTTCGGCTATTCGTTCACAATAAGTTGGCGGAATAAGTACAATGGGGGTGTTTTTGGGCGTTGCCAGCAGACCTGAGCGGATCATGCGAGAGAATCGCCAGCCGTCAATTTTGCCAACATCCAAGCCGGTGATCACTAAATCGACAGCTTGCGTCTTCAATAAGCTTAGGGCATCTTGAGAGTCGGACTTGGCAATGATAGTAAAGACATCTAATGCACTAAGAGTTTTAGTCAAGGTTTGACGCTCGTGAGCACTGGCGTTAACAATGAGCAACGTTAGTTGTCTAGACACAATAAAAAAACCTCACCAGATACTGCGACACAATCATTGGGCTTATCTTAAAGTTAGCAAATCGTACTTAACCGCCGCTTGATAATAATCAAACAGTGACGCGAACTTTGCTCGGAAATCATAGCCGATAGCGATAAGTTATTGTTTAAACGTAAAGAATAAAGAACGCACTAAACAAAGGTGCACACCGTACAAAATTTTACATGGTGATTACCGTTTTAGACTCGCTAGGTTAAAGGTATTTACGCAAGGTTACAAGCACTTGATTTCGCCAAAACACCGCACTAGACTTGGCGCACTTTTAGAAATGAGGCCTTTCCATGCGCGTAGCAGACTTTAGTTTTGATCTTCCTGATGAGTTGATTGCCAGACACCCAATGAAGGAACGCTCTAGCAGTCGTCTTCTTACCTTAAATGGCAATAGTGGTGAAATAGAACACAAAGTATTTAGAGATATTTTGGCACTTATTAATCCAGAAGACTTAATCATCTTTAATAACACTAAAGTTATTCCTGCTCGTATGTTTGGTCAAAAAGCCAGTGGTGGAAAACTCGAAGTACTGGTTGAGCGCGTCGTAGATGAGCGAACTGTGCTTGCTCACGTAAGAGCGAGCAAGTCGCCAAAACCTGGTACTAAGATTGAGCTTGAAGGCCAAGCAACCGCAGAGATGGTTCAGCGCCATGGTGAATTATTTGAGTTGAGATTTGAGGGCGAAGAAAATGTATTGGCTATTTTAGATAAAATTGGCCATATGCCTTTGCCTCCTTATATCGACAGACCGGATGACGAAGAAGATAAAGAGCGTTATCAGACGGTGTATGGTGAGAAACCTGGCGCAGTCGCTGCACCTACCGCTGGACTGCACTTTGATGATGAATTGATGGCCACGCTAAAAGACAAAGGTGTTGAGATGGCCTTTGTTACTTTGCATGTGGGCGCAGGTACGTTCCAGCCAGTGCGAGTCGATTCGGTGGAAGAGCATGTTATGCACTCAGAATATATCGAGGTCTCAGCCGAAGTCGTGGAGGCAATCAAAGCGGCAAAAGCCAGAGGAGGACGCGTCATCGCGGTAGGTACTACGTCGGTGCGCTCACTTGAGTCTGCGGCTAAAGCAAACGGCGGTGAAGTAGCTCCACTTTACGGCGATACCGATATTTTTATTTATCCGGGCTACCGTTTTAACGTGGTAGATGCAATGGTGACTAACTTTCACTTACCAGAATCAACGCTAATCATGTTAGTGAGTGCGTTTGCAGGGCAACAGCATATTATGAAGGCCTACCAAACCGCAATTGAGCAAAAATACCGCTTCTTTAGTTACGGTGATGCGATGTTCTTGCAAAAGCAAGATAAGTAACTCACGCCATACAACTATTTAAATGCCCAGTGTTGCTGGGCATTTTGCGTTTTATGGCTGTAAAGTTGCAAGCTCGATATGGACTTTGTGTTTTTTATCCCAATATTATACCAATTAGTCTTAACGCTTGCTCAATTTGAAGGAGTAAATCTGACGCTAACTGCGTTAAAAATTTCTTATTTAGAGCAACTAAATATCAAAATTTTTGCCTTGTTATCGACAAGATTTTCTCGCCTCAAAATAGAACACTTAATTAAGATAATTGGTATTAGAATTGCGCTAGTAATCTTGGTAGAATCGAAAGATCACTGCCCTAAGCATTGGCTTAGCACGTTTTTTAGTCAAAGTTGGACTGTTTTTCCGACAACGAGGTAACAATGAAATTTGAATTAGATAGCAAACAGGGTAAGGCTCGCCGAGGTCGCTTGATTTTTGACCGTGGTGTGGTAGAAACGCCTGCATTTATGCCTGTTGGTACTTACGGCACAGTAAAAGGCATGACCCCTGATGAGCTCAAAGAAACGGGCGCACATATCTGTTTAGGAAATACCTTTCACTTGATGCTAAGACCTGGCACAGAGATCATCAAACAGCACGGCGATCTGCATGATTTTATGAACTGGGATAAACCGATTCTGACCGATTCAGGCGGCTTCCAAGTATTTAGTCTTGGTGCAATGCGTAAAATTTCGGAAGAAGGTGTGTTGTTCAAGTCACCAGTTAATGGTGAGAAAATCATGTTGTCTCCAGAAAAAGCGATGGAAGTACAGCGCGACTTAGGGTCAGATATCGTGATGATTTTTGACGAATGTACGCCGTATCCAGCGACAGAAAAAGAAGCAAAAGACTCGATGGAGCTAAGCTTACGTTGGGCTAAGCGCTCTAAAGATGCACATGCTGACAATCCTTCTGCACTGTTCGGTATTATTCAGGGTGGTATGTACCCAGAGCTTCGTGCCGAGTCGCAAAAGGGTTTAGAAGAAATCGGCTTTGACGGTTATGCACTTGGTGGTTTATCGGTTGGTGAGCCTAAAGAAGACATGATCAATATTCTTGACCAATGTGCCTATAAAATGCCAGAAAACAAACCACGCTATTTAATGGGTGTTGGTAAACCAGAAGATTTGGTTGAAGCTGTGCGTCGTGGTATCGACATGTTTGACTGTGTAATGCCAACGCGTAACGCTCGTAATGGTCACTTATTTGTAACCGGTGGCGTGGTGAAAATCCGTAATGCAGCACACAAAACAGATACCAGTCCACTAGATGCGGAGTGTGATTGCCACACTTGTAAGAATTACTCTCGAGCGTACTTACATCACCTAGATAAGTGTAATGAAATTCTAGGCGCTCGACTCAATACCATCCATAACTTACGTTATTATCAACGTTTGATGGAAGGAATGAGAAATGCCTTATCTGAAGGCACATTTGATGAATTTGTCGAAGACTTTTATGCGCGCCGTGGCATTGCGGTGCCAGAGTTGGCTGACGTTGGTTTGACAGAAAATAATTAATTTATAAACGAGGAAGTGAAATGAGCTTTTTTATCTCAAACGCGCATGCTAGCACTGCTGCGGCAGCACCTGCTGGTGGTGGCATGGAAATGCTAATCATGTTAGGTATTTTTGGTTTGGTATTTTATTTTTTAATTTACCGTCCACAAGCCAAGCGTGTTAAAGAACACAAAGACCTAATGGGGGCATTAGGCAAGGGTGATGAAGTACTAACTCAAGGTGGACTAGTGGGTAAAATCACAAAAGTTGCTGATGACAAAGACTTTGTTGTAATCGCACTAAACGATCAAACTGAAGTGACAGTGCAAAAGTCAGCGGTTTCAGCTGTGTTACCTAAAGGTACAATGAAATCACTATAAGAATAACAATAAAGGGATAGCCCAGTGTTAAACAAGTATCCAATGTGGAAGTACTTACTTGTTCTCGCTGTGTTAGCTATCGGTATTCTTTATGCCACACCAAACTTGTATGGTCGCGATCCGGCCATACAAGTGTCTGGCACAAAAGGTGCTGATGCGACGCTCAGTGTATTAGATCAAGTTAACGAAACCCTACAAAAGAACAGCCTTGCCGTAAAATCTTCTGTGTTAGAAGACGGTCAAATCCTTGTTCGCTTCAAAAATGTTGAAGATCAGCTTAAAGCACAAGATATTTTGCGAAATAGCTTAAGTGATGATTACATTTCAGCAATCAATATGTCTCCGGCACAACCTGAGTGGTTAAAAGACTTAGGTGCAAACCCAATGAAGCTCGGTCTAGATTTAAGTGGTGGTGTTCACTTCACAATGGAAGTGGATATGGTCACGGCGATGGACAATGCACTTGAGCAAATGGAGCAAGATTTCAAGAGCGATTTACGTGATGAGAAATTGCGTTATCGTGCTGTTCGTCGTGTTTCTAATACTGAACGTGTACAAGTAACGATGCGCTCGGAAGAAGATAAAGACGCGGCAATGAGCTTCTTGAGAAAACGTTACCCGGGTAACGACTTTATCAATGATAGCAGCGATAGCCTCGCTTTCTTCTCAAGCCTTAGCGACCTTAAATACAAAGAGCTGCGTGAATACGCTATCAAGCAAAACGAAACTATTATTCGTAATCGTATTAACCAACTGGGTGTTGCTGAACCAAATGTTCAACGTCAAGGTGGTGAGCGCATAATTGTTCAACTTCCAGGTGTTCAGGACACGGCTCGTGCGAAAGAGATCCTTGGTGCTACTGCAACGCTTGAGTTCCGTGAAGTAGACGAAAATGCCGACGTGCGTGCAGCAGCACAAGGCCGCATTCCTCCTGGCACAGAAGTGATCCCACATAAAGATGGCTATCCTGTTGTGCTTAAAAAGCGCGTTATTCTTGAAGGTACGCATATCACAGGTGCGCAATCTGGTATGGATGAATATCAGCGCCCTCAGGTGAATATCAAGCTTGATAGCAAAGGTGGGGCAAAAATGAATGCCTTTACTAAACGTGCTATCGGCAAACGTATGGCGACGGTTTTTATCGAGTACAAACCATCTGGCAAGAAAGATGAAAACGGCAAAGCGTTACCACCAATCAAAGTGGAAGAAGTGATTAACGTTGCCACGATTCAAGCGCGTTTAAATAGCTCTTTCCGTATTACTGGTATTGATAGCCCAGCAGAAGCACATAACTTAAGCTTGCTACTACGTGCAGGAGCACTGGTTGCGCCAATTCAAATCGTTGAAGAGCGTACTGTAGGTCCAAGCCTTGGTCAGGAAAATATCGAAGCAGGTATGACTGCGGTTGTCCTTGGTTTTGCTTTTGTTCTTGCCTTTATGCTGCTGTACTACAAAGGCTTTGGTCTGGTAGCAAACTTAGCGCTTGCGGCTAACCTCATCATGATTGTGGGTGTGATGTCGGTGATCCCAGGCGCGACGCTGACGTTGCCAGGTATTGCCGGTATCGTATTGACCGTCGGTATGGCCGTTGACGCTAACGTACTTATCTTTGAACGTATTCGTGAAGAAATTGCGGAAGGCCGCAGTCCGCAGCAAGCCGTTCACCATGGTTACGATAGTGCATTTAGTACGATTTTTGATGCCAACATCACGACTTTAATTGCTGCGGTGATCCTATTCTCTGTTGGTACAGGTCCAATTGCAGGCTTCGCGGTAACCTTAGCTATCGGTATCATTACCTCGATGTTTACAGCGATCGTTGGTACGCGTGCAGTTATTAATGCCATCATCGGTGGCAGACGTATCACTAAGCTATCAATCTAGGAGACGGACATGCAATTATTAAACTTAAAAGGCACTATCCGTTTTATGTCGGCAAGAAAGCTTTCCATGGCTTTCTCTGTTTTGTTGATCTTGGCTTCAATCGGCTCGTTTATGGTGAAAGGACTAAACTTTGGTTTGGACTTTACCGGTGGTACGGCAGTTGAAGTTGGATTTTCACAGCCAGCAGACTTAGCAAAGGTACGTAGTGTATTAGCCGAAAATGGTTTTGCCGATGCGTCTGTGCAACTTTTTGGTTCAAGCCAAGAGGTATTAGTGCGACTCGCCCCTCGTGGGGACGACGTGAAAGCTGAGGTATTAGGTAACCAGCTTATTGCGGCACTTAAACAAGCGGACGAAAGTGTGGTGATGCGCCGCATTGAATTCGTAGGTCCAAGTGTTGGTGAAGATCTCAAAGAGCAGGGTGGCTTGGCGATGCTAACCGCGCTTATCTGTATCTTGATTTATGTTGCTTTTCGTTTTGAATGGCGCTTTGCGGTAGGTGCTGTATTTGCACTCTTCCACGATGTTGTACTGACAATGGGTCTGTTTTCTATCTTAGGTCTGGAATTTGACTTAACGATTTTGGCGGCAATATTGGCGGTAATTGGTTACTCACTTAACGATACTATCGTTGTGTCTGACCGTATTCGTGAAAACTTCCGTAAAGTACGCATTGACGACACCTTAGAGATCATCAATATTTCACTGACACAAACGCTTAATCGGACACTAGTGACCTCAATTACGACTATCCTTGTATTGATTGCGCTATTTGTATGGGGTGGTCAAACCATTCATGGTTTTGCGACGGCCTTACTGTTCGGTGTATTTATCGGTACCTATTCTTCTGTTTATGTAGCGAGTTCAGTTGCAGTAGCAATGGGCGTAAGCAAAGAAGATTTGATCCCGGTAGAAGTTGAAAAAGAAGGTGCAGACCTAGACGCTATGCCTTAATCACAGAAATTGTTGTGATAATCGAAAGCGGCCTTTGTGCCGCTTTTTTGTTGTTTGTAAAACGTCATTTTATTGTTTCTAAAAAATGACAGTAGTATATAATGATAATCGTTATCAATAAAGGAGATACTTATGTACAAACTTGTGATGGCGGTTGGCGCATTAACATTAATAACCGCATGTTCTAAGCAACCTGAATTAGAACAACGCACAGAGTCCGCTCCCACGGAAGCAACCTCATCTTTGGCGCAATATAAAGCACAAGCCGAGACTTTACTTGCGGATATTCGTATCGAGAAAGATGCTGCTGCACTTGAAGCACAATCCGCCGATCTAGTGACTCTCTCTAAAACTTTGCTTAATGAGTTTGTGGCCAAGTATCCTCAGTGTCAGACTTATCTAGATGCCTTAGATAAAGCCGCTGATATCATTCCTACTTTACCACTTGAAGAGATCGAAACTGGCTATCACGCAGATGGCAAATTACCCAAGTTTGATGACCCTGTTTGCTACCACGCAAAAGATTTATTAGTGCATCCAGCAACTGTGCAAGCGATTGCGATGAAAGGGTTTAGCGGCGCTGAAGACTATAAGAGCGCAGAGATGGAAATTGTGGAAGTGATTGCACACTTTGATCAGGTAGAACGAGCGCTGAAGTAAGCGGTTGAAAATCATTCAATTGCAAATTGGGTACATTTCACCCGATTGACATATATCTGTCATACTCTGTTGCTACCGTGCGCGATTATACTTTTACAGTGAGTTTAATGCTGTGGATCCTTCGCGCACGTTAGTACTTAATACAATAATAAAAGAAAAAGCTGTATTTACTCTGTTTCAGCCTATCTACGATCTTGCGAAACGGCAAATCTTAGGGTTTGAAGCATTAAGTCGTGGCATGTCCGGCTCATTGTTGGAATCTCCAGACAAGCTTTTTGCGATTGCGAGTAAGCAGGAGCGTTTGTCAGAACTGGAGATTATCTGTCGTGAAGCCGCTATTAAGCAGTTCGTCTCACTCAACCTTCCTGGTAAGTTATTTTTAAACGTTAGTCCAAAAGCGTTACTTGATCCGAGCCACCCAAAGGGCGAAACCAGACATCTTACAGAAGTGTATGGGCTCGATCCCAAGCGTGTCGTCATTGAAGTGACTGAGCAAGACAAAGTAGATGACGCGAATCTGCTACTGACTACAATTACCCATTATCGAGAACTTGGGTTTCAAATTGCGATTGATGATTTGGGAGCGGGTTATTCTGGTCTCAAGAAGTGGTCGGAGTTATGCCCTGACTACGTCAAAGTAGACAGATATTTTATCGACCATTGTGACCAAAGTGTGGTGAAACGCGAGTTTTTAAAGTCCATTATTGAACTTGCTAAAGCCACTAGCACTCAAGTAATTGCCGAGGGAATTGAGCGAATTGAAGAGCTGAAGCTTATTGAGCAGCTCGGTATAGTGATTGCGCAGGGCTTCTTACTTGCTAAGCCTACTCGCAAACCTCCCACTGAACTCGCACTGTTTAAATCTTTACACACGGAATCCAAAACGGCCTTCAATCAATTTGAGCAGTCGATGGCAATCGGTTGGCTTGCCAAAGAGGCCAATGCTATCCATGAATGTACGCAATGTATCGATGCTCATAGGTTGTTTGAACAAGATCGTAAGCTAACCAGCCTTGCTGTGGTTAATGATGCTAGAGAGCCTGTAGGGCTGCTACACCGAGATCAACTGACTGAGGTCTTTGCGGCACCATATGGCCATGCACTCTTTGATAAGAAATCAGTGATTAAGTTGATGGATAAACAGCCGTTAGTGGTGGATGAGCAGCAAGAGCTTGATACGGTGAGTAAGCAAATAACCGACCATGAATTTGATATTCGACGTCATATCATTATTACTAGAGATGGTCGTTATCTTGGCTTAGCGCCCTTGAGAGACATACTCAAGCACATTACAGAAGAAAAAATTCGTCATGCTCAACATGCCAATCCATTAACCATGTTGCCGGGCAATGTCGCGATAAATGAGGCAATAGAGCAAAGGTTACGTTCACATCATGACTTTTCTCTTGCATATATCGACCTTAATCATTTTAAACAGTTTAATGATTTATATGGATATGCCAGTGGCGATAGCGTGATTAAGCTACTTGCCGAGGTGACAGTTGATGTATGTGCACAGAGCTCAAGTTTTGTTGGGCATATCGGGGGTGACGACTTTATGGTGGTGTTCGATAATAATGATGCAGAAGTGTTGTGTCATGAGATCATCACTCAGTTTGAGCTTAAATCAAAAGCCTTTTTTACTCCCGAGCATGTTAGTGCTGGCGGTTACTGGGCAACAAATCGTGAAGGGCAAAAGCAATTTGTACCTTTACTCACTTTATCGATTGGTTTAGTGAGACCAGATTTACAACACTGTATCAATTCGCACCAAGTTGCAGCTTTAGCAACGGATGCTAAGAAAGAAGCAAAGCGCTATCGTAATAGCTATTTATTTGTATGTAACCGTCGCAAGCCGACAGTATCGACTGTACGATTGGAAAATGCAGGTTGACTATATTTTTAATTACGCAATAGTAATAGCAATCCGTAAGAATACTCTTGATTGTAGTATTGTTTCCCCTAAAAGAGGGTTGTGCGATGAAGTTAAAGTTGAGTGTAATTATCTCTGCTCTGGTGTTTCAAAGCGCTTGTATAGCGGCGCAAAGCCCCGAGTTAATCTATGTCGCGAAAGAAGCGCGAACCTTGTACGATCGCGATCTTTATCTTTACGAATTACTAGAAAAGGCGCTGGCGGCTGCTAAGTACTCAGCTCAAATTGAACACATCAAAATCCACCCTCATCAACAGCGCACGCTAATGGCACTAAGCCGAGGTAAGGTTGATTTACATTGGTCGATGACCAGCCCTGCTCGTGAGCAAATTGCTATTCCTATTAAGGTCCCCTTGTATGATGGACTTATTGGTAAACGTGTGCTGATTGTTCATAAAGATATTTATCCAGCCATAAAAGCAGTTCGGTCACTTAACGAATTAAAGCGTTTTACCGCAGTTCAGGGGCACGATTGGCCTGATACCAAAATTCTAAGCTATAACGGCCTTAAGGTCAGACCGATTTCTGATTATCAAACTATGTTTAATTTGATTGCGGATAAGAAAGCGGATTACTTTCCGCGCTCGGTGATTGAGGCAAATTCAGAGTTAATCGCACAAAATAACGAGAACCTCATGATCGTACCTGATTTTCATCTATCGTATTCAACCGCATTTTATTTCTTTGTGAATAAGGACAAACCGGCTTTAGCAACAGCCTTGAAAGAGGGACTTGCCAAACTTCAAGCGTCTGGCGAGTTACAAATTTTAAAACAAAAGTATGGTCTTAACAAGCAACTTGAAAGTGAGAGTATCGAGCTAGTCAACCCTTACTTTTGAGTTGATTATCTCTTTTTCCTCAGGCTTGGAAGTGCATAATCATACGCTTCTTTGTAAGTAACGGCGGCTAAAATTAATAAAATTAGGCAGTTTGCGCTGTATATCAGGTAACCGCTAACATCAAAACTGTAGAAGAAAAATGTCAGGTTCACACCCTTTGCATTTCTAAAGTAATTTTCAACTAGTGCAGCAAAGCTCATACATACGCTAAATATTGCTAACCAAGGCATTATTGCATCAGCAAAGGTATAGCGGGTTTTGAATTTAGGAAATAACTTTTTCGTCAATTCGACACGATATGTAAGAGGGAATACGATCATTAAGTCGATTAAAAAGTGTGCTCCAAAAATGAGAGTATTTTGAAGTAACCTCTGATCTTTAGACGATTCTAAACTGATGAGGCCGGAGGAAAACACCGCTGTTTCTAGGGTAAACGGTACAATGGCAAGAAGAGATAAAGCGCATATATTGATGTCTTTTAATCGAGCCCCCAAAATAAAGACCGTTAAAACGATTAACAGGTAAATGAGATAGAAATGAAACCTAATATCGTACAGAACAAGGAGACCTACTGCCACAATGGCGTATGGAATGAGTAAGTCTCCTAATGAAAAGTTTTTCTTCATAGGTGAGTGCTAATCTTTTTTGCTAGCTTCATTTTTTGCTGTTGGCGTTTCGCTCTTTGCGGCTTTAGGATCGTTTGGCTCGTAAATATTACCACCAGAAACCTTTTTGCATTCTTTCAAATTTAGCTTTTGCATTATCATAGTCCTTATTGAACTCACTTGAATTCCAAGTGATCAAATAGTATTGGGTTTATCTTTTATTGTGATTATCACAACTTCAGGAGGGCCGTGCCAGACTACTCAACCGACACTCCCGACAGGTACAAACTTAACACCAAATAAACACAAGGTGAATGAAAAATTAAAGAAAATTTTCAAATAATAGTTTAGATATATTTACACTATTCTAATGGTATGAAAAGTAAAGATAAAATTAGTTTTTTACACCTTAAATTTAGCCATCTCAAGCTCCAGATTTCCGGATAATGATTTAATCGTATCTGTCGCTTTATGCGCTTTTTCTGAGACGCTAGCCGTTTGCGATGCGGTATCAGAAATAATAACAACACGTTTGGCTGTATCTTCACCTGCATCCAATTGCTCTTTGGCTGCTTGAGCTATTTGATGACTCATCTGTGATATAGATTTTAAAGAGTCGGCGACTTGCACAAGCGCTTGGGATGCTTTAGATGACATACTCACCGTCTTTTCACTTGTTGCAATACTCAAGCTTACCGAAGCCTTCGCATCTTGAGTCGCACTTTGCAGTTTAGTGATCATGGTACGGATCTCTTCTGTACTGCTTTGAGTGCGCTGAGCAAGCTGTCTGACCTCGTCCGCTACGACAGCAAAGCCTCGTCCTTGCTCTCCAGCTCGTGCTGCCTCTATCGCAGCATTGAGAGCCAGTAAATTGGTTTGCTCGGCGATAGATTGGATTACGGTAAGTACATTGGCGATATTAGATACTTCTTCATCTAGCACTTGAATGTTATTACCAGCGCTGTCAATTTGTTGCTCTAATAATGCAATTTCAGTCGCTGCCTGAGCAGTCAGTTTGTCGGCTGCATTACCTTGCTTTTCAGCCTCTTGAACTGAATCTGCAGCTTGCTCGGCATGTTCGACTACGGTTTGTGCTGATGCTGTGAGTTCGGTAATTGCTGAAGCCACCATTTGAGTTTCTGCATTTAAACTACGAGTTAGATTCTCGAGTTCTACTGATCGTACCTCGCTGTCTGATGTTTGGTTTTGTAGCGCCTTGGTTGCTTCCTTAAGTCCTTCAACTACACCTCTTAGTCCGCCTTGCATATAGGCCATAGCTGCGAGAATACTATAATCTTGACAGTCAGCAGTATTGATTGGTGTAGTCAGGTTTCCTCTTGAAACATGCTTCACGATTTCGAGCACATCATTGATTTCCGCACCAAGTTTGTTATTCAAAGACAGGCCAAACCGCGCAAGTGCGGTGGTTAATGCAACGGCAACCACTAAAGAAAGTGCAACTAACCAGATTGCGGTGTCCCAATAGCGCTCGTTCACTTCTTTATAACTAATACCAGTGCCGACATACCAGCCAAATCCTGGGGTTTTTTGAACCACTGAGGTCAGGTCGACAACTTCTCCATCTCGTAATGAGGTCCAATTGTAGGTAATAATCCGATCAAATTGGTTACCGACTAAGCGCTTTACCATGCTGCCTATGCTTTTGCCGTCAGCATCCTCAAAGTCATTAAAGCTGGTGTTATGTAGTTGGGGGTCATGAGGTGTCGCTACGAAATCCATTTTATCATTAACAACATACACATACTCAGAGTCATGGTATTTATTTTCTCGTAAAACCTGAATTGCCATCTCTTTTGCTTGTTGCTCAGTCAGTTTTCCTTGTTCTGCAAAGCGCTCAAACTGTTTAACAATATTAACGGTGCTTTTCATTAATTGGTTGATACGCGCAATATTATCGCTTTCACTGGCGTGGCGCAGAGCTTGAAGACCTACAAAGGCAACGGCAAGTAATGAAACAAATATTGCGGCGGCAAAGGTAATTATTTTTGCTTTTAATGTGAAACTAGAAAACACAGGATCGCCCCCTAAAAATACTCTCATTACATGATTTAGCATGTTTAGGGGGAGTTTGTAAGTAGGTTAATGTCCTACGAGGGTTATTTTGAGATGATATTTACTCATACTACCTAAGGGCGAAGACTAATTTGCATTAATTATGCTTATTTCTTCATCAGTTAACGGGCGATATTCTCCCTCAGCAAGGGTTGGATCAAGTTCGATTCCTGCAATGTTTTCTCTATGAAGTTCAACTACTTGGTTGCCAACAGCGGCAAGCATGCGTTTGACTTGATGATATTTTCCTTCGCAAATGGATAAGCGTAGTGCAAATTTATCAATAAGCTCCGCTTTTGCTGGCAAGGTCGCTTGTCTTTCACCGTGTAACTCAACGCCTTGCTCAAGCTGTGTTAGCGCCTCTTCAGTGAGTTCATCGCGACTTTCTAGTACATAAGTTTTAAACTTTTGTTTTTTCGGCGAGGTGATTTGATGAGACCAATCACCATCGTTAGTGAGCAGAACCAAACCTGTCGTATCGATGTCCAGCCTACCTGCAACATGAAAATCTTTTAAGTTAGGTTCTTCGATTAAATCGAATACTGTTGGGTGTAATTCATCACTATTTGCACACACATAACCTTGTGGTTTGTTTAGCATATAGTAGCGTAAACCCAAATACTCTAGGCGTTTGCCATCGAAAGTAATGTGGTCTGCTGGGGTGACTTGGATATCGCCTTTTTTGACGACATTGCCATTAACGGTAACTAGACCTTTTTTAATATTAATTTTGACCTTGCTGCGCGGCATCTCTGCAACGTGGCTCAAAAATTTCTCCAATCTACATGGAAATTTCATAGCTAAATAACTCGAATAATAAATTAGTTTTTGCGGTAAATATCGGATAATAAATCATAGCAATGGACACTGAGAGCAAAATGCTCCCCGACCTTTGCGAGCAAAAGCTTTAGAGCACCTTCCGTGAGCATTTGTTTTTGCTCTAATGTTCTACCAGCCATCATATGGATCTGTAGGTGAATAAATCCTTGTTTGCCATCACCTAACTGAAAATGCTCAAAAGCAACAGCACGGGTTTTGACGGAAGTTGGATCAAACAAGCCACTGGCACAGGCAAATTGCTGCACCTGTGATACTAATGCCTCGGTTTCAATTGGCAAATTAGCTGAGTGTTCGAGAATAAAGTGTGGCATGTGAAACTCCATGTTTTTGCATTAGGCTCAGAGTTTATGCTATTTATCAGGGGTTATTCCAGAAAAGAGTGAATTATTAGCATGCTGTCCTTATTTAAAGTCTCACCTTTGCTTAGCGATGAAGAAACTCAATGGTTAATTGATACCTTTGTCTGGGCATTTGAGCATTTTGATGGCGAGTACTTTTTAAATGAAACGCAGATCATTACTCCGACTCCCAGTTGTTTTCCTGAGCCGGTATCCAGTATTGAAGAGATGGCGGCAGTGGTTTTCTCCCGAGTAAAGTCCTATGCGGGATTACAACAGTGGCCAATCACTTTGGTTGCGCCTGAACGCATGCTCGCGTCGACCAGCATGACTAAGTTAAACATTGCAGGGCGTTGGCGCGGTGAGCAAGCGGTCATCGCTGAAGCGGCTGCGCCTATTTTGATTTCTTATAATCCCAATCAAATAAATCAGCCTCAAGATCTGATCGCCAGTTATGCCGGTGTCATGGCAAAAGTTTTAATTTTACAGCGTGGCGTGTTACCTCCAGGTGGGGAAGCGCAATTAGACGCGGCTTGTGATGTGCTGGCGAGCTTTTTTGGCTTTGGGGTCATGGTGTCTAATACCGTATATCACTTTAGGGGAGGATGTGGTTCTTGCTACAACCAATATGCCAACCGAAAAGCTGCACTGACGGAGCAGCAGAGTGTTTTTGTGCATGCCCTAGTATGCCATTTTAAAGGGGTGAAAGATGGTCATAAGCATCTTAAGTCACACCTTGTGAGTCAGTATAAAAAGGCGAAAAAGCAAATTAATACCTTAATGGATAACTCAGAGCGAGGTGATTTACTGGCCTTACAGGAGCATGCACATGCTCGTTTATCTTGATGAGTTTATCTTAATTGCGCTGGCACATTTTTTTGCTGTCGCAAGTCCCGGTCCTGATTTTGCGATAGTGCTTAAACAAAGTGTACAGCAGGGTAGAGCAAACGCCCTTTGGACAAGTTTTGGGGTTGGCCTTGGTATTTTAGTACATGTCAGTTATTGCTTATTGGGGGTTGCGTTACTGCTATCTCAATCTGAAACCTTGTTCACAGCAGTAAAATACTTAGCCGCGCTTTACCTCGCTTACCTTGGTGTTCAAGCGTTGCGGTATGCAAAACCCAATTCAGAGCAAGAAAATATCACTGAACACGCTGTTACTGAGTCTAATTGGACTGCGTTAAAACGAGGTTTTTTAGTCAACGCCTTAAATCCTAAAGCAACGCTGTTTTTCTTATCGCTTTTTACCTTAGTGATTGAGCCAACCACACCAAGCAGTGTGCAGTTGTTTTACGGTGTTTATATGGCGTTGGCTACCTGGGCTTGGTTTTCATTTTTATCTTTAGTTTTATCAAAAACAAGGGTAAGGCAATTTTTTCGTCGTGCAGGACATTGGTTTGATCGCGGGATCGGTGTGATCATGTTACTGCTTGCAGTAAGATTGGTGATCTAATGTGTGACAAAAACATTATTAACTTTAGTTTTGGTTCAAATATGTCGACCGCACGTCTGCTTGCTCGCTTACCACAAGCGAAGCTACTTGGAGTGGGGAAATTGCATGGTTATCGGCTGACTTTTGATATGTTGAGCACCGATGGTTCAGCCAAGTGCAGTATTACGCCGAGCACTAAAGCAAATAGCCATGTTTATGGCGTTTTGTATGCGTTGGATGAGCAAGAAAAGGCGCGTTTGGACGACATTGAAGGGGAGCGCTACAGCTGTCATTGTTTGCCTGTTGAAAGGCAAGATGGCGGTATGGTGGACGCCTGGTGCTATATTGCTAACACCTTTGTGGAACATCAATTACCTTTCGATTGGTACGTACATCATGTGTTGGCCGGGGCAAAGGAGCATCAGTTTCCGACCAGCTATTTACAGGCAATTTCGGCGCAATCACACGTTACAGATAATAATAGTGACAGACAACAACAAGAATTAGCCATCTATCAATGTGATATTACGAAGTTAAATCTCAAAGCTTGACTGGTAACATCATGATTGGTTGTGGCAAAAAACCAAGGAAAAATAATGAAAATAAAACAATGGCTATTAACCTCAGGCCTAGTTGCTGCAAGTTTTCTTAGTGCGCAGGCAAGCGCGGCAGTAAACCAACAGGATGTTGAAGCTGCGGTAAAAAGTGCAATGGCAAAGTTTAATATTCCAGGTTTGGCAATTGGTATCGTAGAAGATGGTAAGGTTGTGATGACCAAGGGCTTCGGAGTGACGCATTTAAATAAGCCAGCCAAGGTCAATGCGGATACCTTGTTTGGTATTGCATCTAACACCAAAGCATTTACGGCAGCAGCGCTGGCGATGTTGATAGATCAAGGCAAACTGAGTTGGGATGACAAAGTCACCAAACACATTCCAGAATTTAAGCTTTACGATAGTTATGTAACTCAAGAGATGACGATCCGCGATTTATTAAGTCATCGAAGTGGGTTGGGCCTCGGGGCAGGTGACCTTATGATCTGGCCTGATACTGATAAAACCATGACTGAATTGCTGGCAGGTATTTCACATCTCAAACCGGATTCAAGTTTCCGCAGCCATTACGCTTATAACAATTTGATGTTTGTTGTTGCAGGAGAAGTCGTAAGCCGAGTCAGTGGCAAAGATTGGCGCGATTTTGTTGAGCAGGAAATGTTTACCAAGCTAGATATGGATGACTCAAAGGCTGGATTCTCTCGGATCCCGGCTAACAATAGTAATTGGGCGACTGGCCATATTCCGATGGATGGCAAACTTACGCCGTTCTTTGTTAACTACCTAGAAGATTTCCGTGGTGCTGGCGCCATTGCGTCTAACGTGGATGACATGACCAAGTGGTTGCAAACTCAGCTTGAAGGTGGTCGCTTACCTTCTGGCGAGCAGCTATTTAGCCAAGAGCAACAAGTGCAAATGTGGCACCCACACATTACGCGTATTCCCGCAGCAAAAGCCGCAGAAGTATACCACCAGCAGTTTAGAGGGTACGGCCTTGGCTGGGCGGTAGAAGACTACTTTGGTTATAAAAAGGTAGGTCACGGCGGTGGGATTTTAGGTATGGTGTCACAAGTGGCGATGATCCCAGAGAAAAAATTGGGTGTGGTGGTCTTATCAAACCAGCAAAAATACCCTGCACTTTCCGCGATTATCAATGAAGTGTTTGAAGATGCGCTTGGTCTAGAAGATAAAGACTGGGTGCAGATCATCGCCGATGATTACTTTAAGGCGCAACAAGAAAAATATGCTAAAGCTGGGATAATCGAAGTTGCAAAACCACAACCTGCTTTACCATTAAACAACTACACAGGGACACTAACTAGCGCTTGGTATGGCGATGTGGTGGTGGAAAAGCTTGGTAAGGAACTGCGCATTGATTTTACGCATACGAAGCGCCTAAAGGGGAAACTTGAGCACCTAACCGGTAACACCTTTGTGGTACGTTGGGATGAGCCATTACTTGAAGCAGATGCTTACATCAATTTTGTGATGGATAAATCTCAACGGGTTGAGTCTGCTGCAATGGAATTTGTTAATCCGGAAATAACCGACTTTAGTTTCGATTTTCATAACTTGGATTTAAAGGCGAAAGAAATCCAGCATTAGGATATACCAAAGTATCAAAGCCACAACTATGTGGCTTTGATATAGTGAAAGGATAACTACTTAAATCAACCACGTCGCAAACTAACATAGGATGTATATTCGTTATGCGTACTGCAATTATTACTCATCCATATTGCCGCAAGCATAAAATGACCGAGGAACATCCTGAGTGTCCTGCGAGGTTAGATGCGATATCAGACCGGTTGCTAGCGTCTGGACTTGATATCGCCATTGAACACAAAACGGCGCTGAAAGCCGATACCTCACACTATGCATTGGTTCATGATCAAGCCATGATCAAAGAAGTAATGGAGAAAATCCCTAATGAAGGGTTAACCGAGTTAGACGGCGACACTTGGCTTTGTCCTGATTCTATGAAAGCGATTGAACGCGCTGTCGGCGCAGGAATACTTGCGGTGGACGAAGTGGTTGCAGGTAAACTTGATGCTGCATTTTGTTCTGTTAGACCTCCTGGGCATCACGCCAATCAAAGTACTTCATCGGGATTTTGTGTCTTTAATAATGTTGCCATTGCCGCCGCTTATGCCAAGACAAAGGGCGTAGAGCGGGTAGCTATATTGGACATCGATGTACATCATGGTAATGGCACACAAGATATTTTCAAAGACGATCATAGCGTGTTACTTTGCTCTTTGTTTCAACACCCTTTTTATCCAAATACCGCAATTGAGAATCATCAAACACTTATCAATTCTCCTTTGAGTGCGGGAGCGGATGGTACAGACTTAAAAGCCTTGGTGGAGCAACAATGGTTACCTAAGCTGCAATCATTTAAACCTCAGCTCATTTTTATCAGCGCAGGGTTTGATGGTCATTTAGAAGATGATATGGGTGGACTCAAGTTTGTTGAACAAGATTACCAGTGGTTTACTGAGCAAGTGGTTGAGTTTGCAAACTCATCGGACTGTTTGGGGATTATTTCTTACTTAGAAGGGGGTTATGATCTTTCTTCTTTAGGCCGCAGCGCCGTGACACATATCAAAGCGCTGGTTGAAGCCGGTTAGGTTAGACTTAATAAATCAAAAGCCTGCTGAGTATTTCTCAGTTGGATTTTGCTCACACAACACTGGCCTTCGTCAACGAGATATTGTTGCACTAATTCGGTTAAATATTTCAAATCAATACCTTGTACGGGCGCACCGTGTGCGTTGCTGCAGCAATCGTTTGGGTATACTAGAATTAACCGTTTGAGTGACGCATCATCGAGCAGATGCGTTGCATCTCTAAGTGCTTTTTCATCTTCGATAAACTCTATACTTTGGTCTAATACCAGCAATAAAGGATAGGTTTTTATCGCCATAATTTGTTCTTGGTCAAGTTATCAAAAGTGTCGCCCAGTATACTTCAAATTGGAATAATATTGCGAGAGTGTGCTTATGGTTGGTGATTCACGTCAGTTACAGATCAAAGAAGTATTTACCAATAGCTTGTTATGTTGCGATGAGCAAACCAGTCTATATGATGCGGTTGCGCAAATGCGAGCGAGCAGAGTGAGCTCGATCTTTATTACCCGTGCCGATGACATTATTGGTATCTGGACTGAGTCGGATTGCGTTAAGCTCAACTTTAACGATCCTGACTTTGCCCAGGTGCCGATCCGAGAAGTGATGACTACACCGGTGCAAAAAATTCAAATTGATAAAACCTTGAGTGAGGCGACGGTCAAGTTCCACCAACTAGGGATCCGTCACTTACTCGTGGTGGACTCGGATAATCTGCCTTGTGGTGTGGTCTCTTTATCCGATATTGTGCGCAGCCAAGGGCTCGACCATTATTTGCATTTTAGACCAATTGAGCAGCACTTTGACTCGAGCATTGTGATTTTAGACAGTGAAGACTGCGTCTCTGATGTTATCAATAATATGCGTGAGCTTAAGCTTACCGCTGTGCTGGTGTATAACCGTGAATTAAACGAGTATGGCATTATTACTCAGCGAGATATTGCGTATATTATTCTCAACCCTGATTGGCGTCAGCCTTGCTGGCAATTAGCCAGCTATCCGATGCTCTCCATGACGCCAAAAGACAGCCTATTCGATGCTTACCGGCTGATGACGGTAAACTCCATTCGTCATTTGGTAGTGACTTCCCCAGACTTGCAACAAGTGATAGGGCTATTGGCGCTCAAAAATGTCCTGACTGAAATTGAAACTGCGTATTGTAGCGAGCTGGAAAAAGTCCTAGTACAACGTGATATTGCACTGCAAAAATCGGAGAAGAATCTTTATCTAGCTAACCGCATCATTGATGCTTCTCTCGATGGCATTATGATCACCAAAAGTTCAGGTGAAATAATCCAGATCAACCCAGCGTTTAGTGCGCTTACCGGCTACAAAGATTACGAAGTACTAGGGAAAAACCCAAGCATATTGAGCTCAGGGCTACATGATGAATGCTATTATCAGAGCATGTGGCAAACGCTGAGAGAAACAGGTGTGTGGCAGGGCGAGATCTGTAATCGTAAAAAGAGCGGTGAGATTTATGTTGAATGGCTTACGATAATTGAGATCAGAGAGCCGTACAGTGACGACATGCTCTACGCAGCCATTTTTAGTGACATTACGGAGCGTAAAAATGCTGAAGAAAAAATTGCTCGCTTAGCCTATTTTGATGAATTGACTGGGCTGCCTAATCGCCGCTTATTTTACGACAGACTCTCTATGGCATTGGCATCAGCGCACCGCTACAAGCAAAAACTCAGTGTGATGTTTATAGATTTAGACCGCTTTAAGGAAGTGAATGACTCTCTTGGTCACAGCGCCGGAGATGAGTTATTGGTACAGGTTAGCGAGCGGATAAAGTCTATTCTAAACGAAGGTGACACCTTAGCGCGACTTGGTGGCGATGAATTTGTTGTGCTACTGAGCGAAGTGAATGGCATGTCGGAGGTCATTGAGTTTGCTGACCAAATGTTGATGGCACTATCGAACCCCTTTCAACTTGGTGATATGCAGGTGGCAGCGACGGCCTCGATGGGGGCTGCTATTTATCCCGAAGATGGTCATGACACGGAAACATTGCTTAAACACGCCGATGTTGCTATGTATCGCTCCAAAGAAGTAGGGCGCAACTCTTTTCAGTTATTCGAAGCTTCGATGAATGCACGTTCATTTGAGCGTTTATCCATGTTAAGTCGTTTTCAGAATGCCTTGGAAAATGACGAGTTTGAACTGCATTTTCAGCCATTGCAATGTTTAACCAGCAGTCGCATTTCCAGTGTTGAGTGTTTGCTAAGATGGCGTGACCCAAATCTTGGGATGATCTCGCCGGCCCAATTTATTCCACTTGCTGAGGAACTTGGGCTTATTATTCGCTTAGATCAGTGGGTAATAGATAAAGCCTGTCAGCACTTGGCTAAATGGCAACGCGCAGGTGTGGATATTAGGCGCTTGGCGATTAATATCTCGGCGTCACATGTCACTCAAGGCGATCTTTATCAATGTGTTGCGCAGGCATTAAAGAAGCACAACGTCGACGGCAAGTATCTTGAGCTTGAGCTTACTGAAAATAGCTTTATCGGTAATCTGCTTGAGGCTAAGTACACCTTGAAAAAACTCAAGGAGCTGGGGGTAAAACTGGCGATTGATGACTTTGGTACCGGGTATTCTGCGCTCAGTTACTTGGCTAAACTGCCCATCGATATCCTAAAAATAGATGCTAGTTTTATTGCTAAAGTGCCCGATGAATATGGCAACAGCGAAATTGTTTCGGCAATTGTAGCGATGGCTAAGGCGCTCAACCTGCAAGTTGTAGCTGAGGGCGTAGAAAAGCCTGTACAGAAACGTTACTTGCGCAAGCTTGGTTGTCATACAATCCAAGGTTACGTCTTCTGTAAGCCACTTACAGAAGACGATTGGCATGCATTTTATTCGTCAGAGAAGGTAATTTCGTAAGAAGTAAACTTACGAATATTGATCACGCCATTATCAAAAATAAGGTATTGGCCTTTGATCCCTTCAAGCACACCTGATACTACAGGGTCTTTATCAAAGTTAAACGAGCTGATTTTACTCGGGTGCTGCTCTACAGGGAAAGTGAGATCAACCACTTCCTCGTCCAGCACTTCAATGGCGGTTGCACCAAAGAGTTCAGCAAGTTCGTCGAGCTTTGCTTGGATCTCGGGAATAAGCTTAGCGGCTTCTGCTTTGAGGTCTATTTCAGGATTGATGCCTTTGAGCATATTGCGCCAGTTAGTCTTATCGGCAATAAACTGAGCCAGTGCCACTTCCACTAATCCTGACTGGTGACGGGTCTGCACCTTAAAAATCGGCAGTGCTTGCGTTGCGCCTTGATCTATCCAACGTGTTGGGATCTGCGTATGACGAGTGATCCCAACTTTAAGACCTGAGGTATTGGCCAAGTACACATAGTGCGGGATCATACAGTTCTCTTCTCCCCATTGGGGTTCACGACAGGTACCTTGATCATAGTGGCAGGTCTCTGGCTTCATAATGCACATGTCGCAGCTAGCGAGCTTTTTCATACACACGAAACAGTGGCCTTGCGAATAGCTCTTTTTGGTTTTTTTACCACAGCTACTGCAAAATATATTGCCGGTGAAAGTAAGAGTAATTGGTTTACCAAAGTAATCGCTGAGCGATACTAAGTTATCACCCACGGGTAATTGATATTGAATAGGTTCAACAAGCGCTGACTTTAACTTGCTGAGTGTACCTTGTACTTGCATCTTTGCCCCTAAAAATGCTCATAAAAGGGTAGGATACCATTACAAACTTAGAAACGCAGTGTGTAAAAATGAAAAAGGCCAGCGTCGGGCTGGCCTTGCAAAGCTTAATGTGAATTAGCTTTCGCGTGCGATTGCACGATATGCGATATCTGTGCGGTATTCTACGCCATCCCAGTGAATGTCTTTCACTAGAGAGTAGGCGCGTTTTTGCGCTTCGGTTACCGTGTGGCCAAGGGCCGTTGCACACAATACTCGACCACCAGCGGTGACTACATGCTCGCCATCTTGCTTAGTACCAGCATGGAACACTTTTTCACCTTCAGGGTAGTTCACTTGAAGACCTGAAATAGCATCACCCTTAGGGTAGTTGCCTGGGTAGCCACTAGCTGCAAGCACAACACCAACAGCAGCTCGCGGATCGAATTCAATCGATGTTTGATCAAGCTCTTCACGGTTTGCCGCTTCAATTAGCTCAACTAAATCAGATTGGAGGCGTAACATGATAGGCTGTGTTTCTGGGTCGCCAAAGCGGCAGTTATACTCGATAACTTTTGGTATGCCGTCTGCTGTGATCATCAAACCAGCGTATAGGAAACCTGTATAAGGGTGACCTTCTTTCGCCATACCTTCAACCGTTGGATTGATCACTTCGGCCATGATGCGGTCATGAATATCTGGCGTGACTACAGGAGCTGGAGAGTATGCACCCATACCACCTGTGTTTGGGCCTTTATCACCATCGTATGCACGCTTGTGATCTTGGCTGGTGGCAAAAGGAAGTACATTTTTGCCGTCAACCATGACGATGAAAGAGGCTTCTTCACCTTCTAAAAACTCTTCAATAACCACACGGCTGCCTGCTTCGCCAAAAGCATTACCCGCAAGCATATCGCGGATAGCTTCTTCCGCTTCCGCTTCGGTCATTGCCACGATGACCCCTTTACCAGCAGCAAGACCATCAGCCTTAACGACGATAGGTGCTCCTTGTGCTTTCAAGTAGGCAAGCGCAGGCTCAATCTCTTCAAACGTTTGATAAGCCGCAGTCGGAATATCGTGACGTGCTAAAAAGTCTTTAGTAAACGACTTTGAACCTTCCAACTGCGCAGCCGCTTGAGTAGGTCCAAAAATAGCTAAGCCTTCTTCACGGAAACGGTCAACTACACCGATAACCAGTGGCGCTTCAGGGCCAACAATGGTTAATTGCACATTGTTTTCTTTAGCAAAGACGACCAAGGCATCGATATCTTCAACGCCGATAGCTACGTTTTCGAGTTTAGGCTCAAGCGCAGTACCTGCGTTACCAGGTGCTACAAAAACTGTTTTTACAGATGGGTTTTGTGCGGCTTTGAACGCAAGCGCATGCTCACGTCCACCGCTGCCAATGACTAGTACATTCATGGCGAAATTTTCCTATTAAAGCTTTTTGAATTTTAAGGTCATGCGGTCGCTTTCCCCAATCGCTTTATATTGCGCTGCTTTTTCATCACCTAGCGCTAAGCGAGGTGGCAGAGTCCAGACGCCTTTTGGATGATTGGCGCTGTCTAGCGGGTTGGCGTTAATGTCGCTGCTTGCAACTAATTCAAACCCAGCTTGCTTGGCGATATCAACAACATAACTTTGCTTCATATAACCTGACGACTTTTGATCCTCAAGTTGACGGTGCTCAGGCAGACGGTGTTCAACCACACCTAAAATGCCACCAGGTTTCAGTGCCTTATTAAATGCGTTGAATGCGCTAAGTACACCTTCATCCCCTTTACCCATGTACCAGTTATGTACGTTACGGAAGGTAAGTACCACGTCTGCACTGCCTTGTGGCGCAATATTACTGTGCGTCACTGGTGCAAATTCCGTGATCTTTACTTCACTATAGTCTGGGTTGGTTGCTACCTTTTCTTTGTAGCCTTTTAATGAGCGTTGATAGTAGCCAACATCTGAATCAGCAGGGAAGTGCGCTGCATAATAGGTGCCTTGACCTTTAACCAGCGGCGCTAAAATCTCGCTATACCAACCACCACCTGGTGCAATTTCTACCACGGTCATTGATGGCTCAATGCCAAAAAAAGCAAGCGTTTCACTTGGGTGGCGATATTGGTCTCGGGCTCTATTTTTCTCAGCTCGATTGTCGCTAGCAACGGCTTTTGCAATCGCGCTTGGTACTGCTTGGCTGGAGTTGGATTCTGTCGCGTTACAGCCTACTAAAGTAGTAAATACTGCAGCAGCGATAAGAGATTTCATACCTAGATTCATCGTTAGCTTCCTTCATTCTGTTATGATTATGCTGTAGCCAGAATACTGGAAATTAGCTGAAACAAAAAGCGCGAAACTCATAAGTTTCGCGCTTTATTGATTAATGGCGGAAGTGGCGCATGCCGGTAAACACCATTGCCATTCCCGCTTCATCAGCGGCGGCAATCACCTCTTCATCACGCATTGAACCACCCGGCTGGATAACCGCAGTGATACCCGCAGCTGCAGCGGCGTCAATACCATCACGGAATGGGAAGAACGCATCAGAAGCCATCACAGAACCTGGAACTTCTAGGTTCTCGTCTGCGGCTTTGATCCCTGCGATTTTTGCAGAGTATACGCGGCTCATTTGGCCTGCGCCCACACCAATAGTCATACCATCACGGGCGTAAACAATCGCGTTGGACTTAACAAATTTAGCGACTTTCCAGCAGAACAGTAGATCTTTTAGTTCTTGCTCTGTAGGTTGACGTTTTGAAACCACCTTAAGGTCGTCCAAACCAACCATACCTTGGTCACGATCTTGTACTAAGATACCGCCATTAACACGTTTAATATCAGTACCTGTGGTTTTGTTTGACCACTGACCACATTCTAGTAAACGTACATTTTGCTTCGCAGCAACGATTTGTGCGGCTTCTTCTGATACGCTAGGTGCGATGATAACTTCAACAAACTGACGCGCTACGATGGCTTCCGCCGTGTCGCCGTCTAGCTCTCGGTTAAAGGCGATGATACCACCGAAGGCAGAAGTTGGGTCGGTCTTAAATGCGCGGTCATAGGCGGCAAGAATGTTTTCATCTACCGCAACACCACAAGGGTTTGCGTGTTTTACGATAACACAAGCCGGCTTATCAAACTCTTTAACACACTCAAGTGCTGCATCGGTATCAGCGATGTTGTTATAAGACAGCGCTTTACCTTGAAGTTGTCTAGCTGTCGCGACGGATGCTTCTTCAATGTTGTTTTCAACATAGAAAGCAGCGTCTTGATGCGAGTTTTCACCGTAGCGCATATCTTGCTTCTTGGTGAATTGCATATTGATAGTGCGAGGGAATTTGGTTTCCTCAGCCGCCTCTTCCGTATAATCCGGAACCATTTTACCGAAGTAGTTGGCAATCATGCCGTCATACTGAGCGGTATGCTCGTAGGCCGCAATAGCAAGGTCGAAACGTGTCTTGTATGTTGTAGAGCCTGAGTTTGCCTTCATTTCTTCAATGACACGGCTGTAGTCATTCGCATTTACAACAATGGTCACGTCTTTGTGGTTCTTAGCCGCAGCACGAACCATAGTTGGACCACCAATATCGATATTTTCGATTGCATCTTCTAGGCTACAGTCAGCTTTCGCAACAGTTTGTGCGAAGGGGTATAAGTTGACTACTACCATATCGATTGCTGAAATATTGTTTTCAGTCATGACGTCTTCGTCTTGACCGCGACGTCCTAAGATACCGCCGTGCACTTTTGGGTGAAGCGTTTTAACGCGACCATCCATGATTTCTGGGTGGCCAGTGTAATCAGATACTTCTGTTACTTTAATGCCGTTGTCTGCAAGTAGTTTGCAAGTACCGCCAGTTGATAAAATTTCTACGCCTTGAGCTGCAAGTGCTGTGGCGAATTCAACGATACCGGTTTTATCTGACACGCTTAGTAGGGCGCGACGAATTGGACGATGTATATCCATGATGGTTCAGGTTTCCTCAATGATTAGTTAAGGGCTAGCTTAGAAAGCCGGTATTTTAGCGCATTATTGTTAAGATGACGATGTTAAAAGGCGAGATAAACATGAGAAAAGTGCGATATGAAAAGGATAAATGTCCGCTAGATGCTGAATTTTAAACAATAAAAAAGCACCTGAAGGTGCTTTTTTATCAACTAAATTTTACTAGCAGTGCTTAGTTCATGCCGTATTTTTTTAGCTTCTTGCGAAGTGTGCCACGGTTGATGCCTAAAAGGATCGCTGCACGAGTCTGGTTACCACGAGTATAAGTCATAACCTCTTCAAGTAGAGGCGCTTCAAGCTCAGAAAGAACTAACTCATAAACGTCTTGTACGTCTTGACCATTAAGCTGCTTTAGGTAGTGATGTACAGCTTTTTTAACTGCATCGCGCAAAGGTTGCGGTTTCTCTTGTGACTGAACATGAGCGTTAGTAATAAATGGAGAAGTCACATTTTGTTCGAACATCGTTATGTCTCTTTCTTAGTTAGCCTGAAGGATGAATAAATTCATTCACCCTAATGTTTCAAAATAGTCTTCTAATGCCTCGATTTGCGCTTCTGGCGTCTCCAAGGCATTGAATACTCGCCTAAATTGACCTTCTTGGTCATGGGCCTGCAAATACCAAGATACATGCTTGCGTGCGATGCGCGCTCCCATTGGCTCACCATAGAATTGATGAAGATTTACTAAGTGCTCCATCAATATTGCTCGAACCTCTGCTATTTCAGGTTCTGGCAAATGTTCACCGGTTTGCAAATAGTGGTCTATTTCTCGGAAAATCCAAGGACGACCTTGGGCGGCTCGACCAATCATAATGGCATCTGCGCCCGTGTATTCCAGCACCTGTTTCGCTTTTTCAGGAGACGTAATGTCACCGTTTGCTACCACAGGAATAGATACTGAACGTTTAATTTCTCTGATCGTGGCGTATTCAGCTTCGCCCTTATACATACATGCTCTTGTACGGCCATGCACGGCTAGCGAAGCAATGCCTCGACGTTCAGCTATGCGAGCAATCTCAACACCGTTACGATTGTCTGTGTCCCATCCTGTACGGATTTTTAACGACACAGGTACGTCAACGGCAGCAACCACAGCGGTTACGATTTCGTCAACCAACTCTGGATATTGCAACAATGCTGAGCCTGCAAGCTTCTTGTTCACTTTCTTAGCGGGGCAGCCCATATTGATATCTATGATCTGCGCACCGTTTGCGACATTAAATTGTGCTGCTTGCGCCATCAACTCAGGATCTGCTCCTGCGATTTGTACCGAGCGAATGCCCGATTCACCGCTGTGATCCATGCGATTTTGCGACTTATCGGTTTTCCACACTTTTGGATTTGAAGACAACATTTCTGATACCGCAAGCCCAGCACCTAGACGTCGACACAGTTGTCGAAACGGTCTGTCGGTGATCCCAGCCATTGGTGCTACGATAAGATTGTTTTCAAGTTGGTATGGACCAATACGCACTACAGTTTAATCCGCCTTACCTCAAGGGGCGCTAAGTTTACGGTTTTTTTCGCAAAAATCAAAGGTTATAAATTGAACATAATTGCTTTTTTTTTGAACTTTATGGGTTGACATTTGATAACAACCTGAGAGCTCAGATAATTTGCACGAAATTTATGCAAAAACAATTTTAAAGGTACAATTTGAGCCGAAAATTTAAGCTGTGAAAAATGCGTAAAGCCTGTTAATTACAGGCTTTACCAGTTAAAACTTACTAACTTTCATTGACTCGCTGATACTTTTGTCAGCGTTACGTTAGCAGCCTTATTTTTTCACACCGCTGACGCGCGTCCATTCACCCTGTTGAGCAATGTTGTCTAGCTTTAAAAATGGCGCATAAACATCCGCAACAGATTGCGCTTGCTCTTCTAAAATCCCAGACATGGCGATGGCACCTTTGTCGCCCAAGAAGCCGAGAATGATTTCGTGTAGCTCTCTCAGCGGCTGTGCAAGAATATTAGCAACAACGATATCTGCACTGAATTGCGGCTGATTTTCAGGTAAATACACTTCTAGCTTATCTGCAACGCCATTACGCTCGGCATTATCGCGGCTTGCGATAAGCGCTTGTGGATCGATATCAATACCAATCACACGCTCAGCGCCTAATTTGATTGCTGCGATGCCTAAAATCCCAGAGCCACAGCCAAAATCAACGACCGTTTTGCCGCTGAGGTCTTGTTGTTCTAACCATTGCAGGCAAAGTGCGGTTGTGGCATGGGTACCAGTACCAAATGCAAGACCAGGATCCAGTAGCACATTGACGGCATTGGGATCTGGCACATCACGCCAGCTTGGGCAAATCCACAATCTCTCGCCAAACTTAATTGGGTGGAAATTATCCATCCACTCGCGTTCCCAGTCTTTGTCTTCTAGCTGTTCAAGCTTGTAGTTTAACGGCTTGTCAAATTGTGACTGGACAAAGTCAACGACTGCTTGCATATCATGGTTCGCTTCAAATAAACCGATCACCGTTGTCTCAGGCCATAAGATGACTTCGCCAGGTTTTGGTTCGTAAACGGGATTGTTTTTACTATCCATGAATGTGACAGACGGACAACCGACATCCATAAGCATATCGCTTAAAGCATCGGCATCGGCTTTATCTGAATAAATTCGGATTTGGATCCAAGCCATGTGTGTATACCTATTTAATCCAATTACTATAAAAAAGGCCGCTGAATAGCGGCCTTAATCTTATTTGCTACTTTTTAGCCCTTAACGTCTAAAAAGCTCTTTAATAGATCTGAGCGAGAAGGGTGGCGTAGCTTACGTAGCGCTTTAGCTTCAATCTGACGAATACGCTCACGTGTTACATCAAACTGTTTACCCACTTCTTCTAACGTGTGGTCTGTATTCATATCGATACCGAAACGCATACGTAGTACTTTAGCTTCACGAGCGGTAAGACCTGCAAGTACCTCGTTGGTCGCGCCACGAAGACTTTCCATCGTTGCTGAATCAATCGGTGACTCGATAGTAGTGTCTTCGATAAAGTCACCAAGATGTGAATCTTCATCATCACCAATTGGCGTCTCCATTGAGATCGGCTCTTTGGCGATTTTTAACACTTTGCGGATCTTGTCTTCAGGCATCATCATACGTTCTGCCAATTCTTCAGGACTTGGCTCACGGCCCATTTCCTGTAGCATTTGACGAGAGATACGATTCAGCTTATTGATTGTTTCAATCATATGCACTGGAATACGGATAGTTCTTGCCTGATCCGCAATTGAGCGAGTAATCGCCTGACGGATCCACCAAGTTGCGTATGTTGAAAACTTATAACCACGACGGTATTCAAATTTATCAACCGCTTTCATCAGACCGATGTTACCTTCTTGGATCAGATCCAAGAACTGCAGACCACGGTTGGTATACTTTTTAGCGATTGAAATTACAAGACGTAAGTTCGCTTCAACCATTTCTTTCTTCGCACGGCGAGCTTTTGCTTCACCAATACTCATACGACGGTTGATGTCTTTAATACGCTCAATGCTAAGACCTGTGCTATCTTCAAACGCTTTAAGTTTGTTAACACAACGCTCGATTTCAGGTTTTACTTCAGCAAGTTTTGCTGAGTGTTTTTCGCCTGATGCAATTTCAGCATCGATCCATGCGGTATCGGTTTCATTGTTAGCAAAGTGCTTAACGAAAACCTTTTTTGGAACCTTAGCAATCTGAACTGCTTGCTTCATGATGATGCGTTCTTGAACACGCACTTTATCCATCATGTCGCGCATGTTATTTACCATGCGGTCGAATTGCTTAGGAACTAACTTGAAAGTACGGAAGTGATCGCCGATTTCCTGAATTGCAGCTTTCGCATCTGGGTGCGAGCGACCTTTACTTTCAAAAATTTCTCGCGCTTTATTGTACAGCGTACGAAGTTGTTCAAAATGCTCACGAGCTTCTTCAGGATCTGGACCTGAATCGCCTTCTTCTGAGTCATCATCGTCATCATCTTCATCATCATCTTCGTCATCTAAGTCTTCATCACTTAGCTCAGAACCGATGTGTGTTGCTGAAATTGGTGCTTCGTCTTCCTCGATAGCATTAGGATCAAAGAAACCAGAAACAATGTCGCTTAGGCGCATTTCTTCCGCTTCGTACTTGTCCCATTGCTCTAGCAGGTAAGTAATAGCTTCAGGGTATTCTGCAACAGAAATCTGTACTTGGTTGATCCCTTCTTCAATACGCTTAGCGATTTGGATTTCGCCTTCACGAGTTAGAAGTTCTACCGTACCCATTTCACGCATATACATACGAACAGGGTCAGTTGTGCGGCCAATTTCTTTTTCTACTGTTGCTAAAGCCGCAGCCGCTGCTTCCGCAGCATCCTCATCTGTTGTTGTTTCTTGCATCATCAACTCATCAGCATCAGGCGCATTTTCAGAGACCTGAATACCCATATCGTTGATCATGCTGATGATATCTTCTACCTGATCTGAGTCTATGATGTCTTGTGGAAGATGATCGTTAACTTCTGCAAAAGTTAAATAACCTTGCTCTTTACCTTTCTGAATCAGAAGTTTGAGTTGTGACTGAGGAGATTGATCCATAGAGAAATTTGCTTCCACTCTGAAAAGTTGATACAACAGGCGCCAGCTATTTAACAGCTAAATTTTGATGACGCAGTGAATAGAACATTATAGCACCGAAAATTGCTATTGACTAGAACTTCTACTGTTTAAGCGCTTGGGTAAGGAGTGCGCATTCTAGCCGCTCATCATTTGTTAGGCCTTCGGTTTTCTCCTTTATTAATAGGGTCTCTAGGCGATAATTTAAACACTGATCTTCAATAAATTGAAAAGTATTTTTAAATTCGTCTTCTAGCCTATCTTCAGCAACGCCATGTTGCCACACCGCAAGCTTTTTCAAGGCGTCGAATTCAGCCTGATCGCGATAATGTTCAAGTAACTGTGCTGTGTTTATTTGCGGATTATCGTGACATAACATTTGTAAGCTCAGCAGCAGTTGAATACCTGGGATCGCCATTTCACCGAGTTCAGGCATATACTCAACCGTTTGCGCAAGCTGTGGATGTTGGAGCAGTAAGCCAATCGCTCGACGCATCGGCGTCACTTTAAATTGGCGCTCAATTTTATTCTGCTGTTTGTTACTTGCCAATTTAGCACTAAGTTGCTCACGAGTACGACCAATTAACCTGGCTAAGGTCGTTAATAAACTCTCTTGGTAGTAGTCACTGGGTATTTTGCTGATCAGTGGAATGGCATCGGTAAGCAGCTTGGATTTGCCTGCATCATTTGTAAGGTCGCATTGCTCACGTAATTTGGTAAACAATACTTGCGTATAATCGCTTGCTGTTTCTAGCCGTGCTTCAAAGGCATCTTTGCCTTCTTGCTGTACCAATGAGTCTGGATCTTCACCATCAGGTAAAAAGACAAACTGTAGTGACTTACCATCTTTTAAGTTAGGTAAAGCATGGTCAAGTGCGCGCCAAGCTGCATCGCGGCCAGCTCTGTCACCGTCGTAGCAGCAGATCACTCTATCGGTATTACGAAACAATGTTTGCATATGTTCAGCGGTGGTTGCCGTGCCTAATGCGGCAACAGCGTAATCAATGCCCTTTTCTGCTAGGGCAACGACGTCCATATAGCCTTCCACAATCAACACTTTATCTAAATGTTTATGGGCTTGCTTAGCTTCATAAAAACCATAAAGCTCGAAACTTTTATGGAAAATGCGTGTTTCAGGCGAGTTTAGATATTTAGGGCCTTGATCTGCACCCATTATCCTTCCGCCAAATGCGATGACACGACCACGTTTATCACGAATAGGGAACATCAAGCGATCGCGGAAGAAGTCAAATTGGCGGCCAGCTGACTTTTCTGATGCTAACTTTAAATCAAGCAGCTGTTGTTTGTGCTCAGGCTTGCGGGCTATTTGATTACACAATGACTCCCACTCAGGTGGTGCATAACCAATCATAAACTTTTGTACAGTTTCGCCACTCAGGCCGCGGCCTTTTACGTAGTCAATTACTTGAGTGGCATTGCTATGGTGTTTTAACTGATGCTGGTAAAACTTAGCGGCTTGGAGCATTAAGTCATAGTCAGACTTTTTTTCTTCCATTGAACGCTGCGGCCCTTGTGGTGCATTTTCGCGTGGTACTTCTAAGTTTAATAGGGCGGCTAATTCTTCAATAGCATCGACAAACTCAAGCTTGTCGTATTCCATTAAAAAGGAAATCGCGTTGCCATTAGCACCACAGCCGAAGCAATGATAAAACTGTTTATCACGTGACACGGTAAATGAAGGCGTTTTTTCATTGTGAAATGGACAGCAGGCTTGATAGTCTTTTCCTGCTTTTTTTAATCCCACACGACCGTCTATGAGCTCGACAATGTCCGCTCTTGCGAGCAAGTCATCAATAAACTGTCTAGGGATTTTGCCTTTCATTTAAGTTCCGAAGTTGTACTAGTGAGTGAGCGCATTATATCAAGTAGCAACGAGAAAAAATCAACTTAATTCAATTAAGGTATCTTATTAGCGCTGCATTGATACGCATGACGCCTAAAACGAAGAAACCGAGCGCTAGGCTCGGTTCACTTATCAATCATACAATTGTATGTGGGCTTAAGCGGTAAGTCTTTGCTTAATTAAACCAGAGACTTTACCCATATCAGCACGACCTTCAGCTTCTGCTTTAATCGCACCCATTACTTTGCCCATGTCTTGCATGCCTGACGCACCAGTTTGTGCAATCACGGCATCAATTAGCTCGACAATTTCATCTTCGCTAAGTGGCTTAGGAAGGAATGTCTCAAGTACGCTAATTTCGTTAGCTTCGATATCAGCTAAGTCTTCACGCCCTGCATCTTTATACTGGGTATAAGAATCGCGACGCTGCTTAACCAACTTAACTAAAACCGCAGTAATGCCTGCGTCGTCTAGTGTTGTTTGGTTGTCGATTTCTCGCTGTTTAATTTCAGCAAGTACCGCACGAATCGCGCCAAGACGAAGTTTCTCTTTGGCTTTCATCGCTTCTTTTTGCGCGTCTTTTAGCGTAACTAATAAGCTCATTGATACAAGACCAATACTGATTAGTATAATTTAACGCGACGTGCGTTTTCGCGAGAAAGCTTCTTCATGTGACGCTTAACCGCTGCAGCTTTTTTGCGCTTACGCTCAGCAGTTGGCTTCTCGTAGTGCTCGCGACGACGAACTTCAGAAAGGATACCTGCTTTTTCACATGAACGTTTGAAACGACGTAGTGCAACGTCAAACGGCTCGTTTTCTCTTACTTTAATTACTGGCATTAAAAATTCACCTACCTAATTAATGAGCTTAGCTCTATCTGGCTAAAAACTAGCCAATTGGTTCAAAAATGGTGCGGTATTGTAATCTGAAGCAAGACCGCATGTAAAGCCTAAATTATAGCTAAAAACACCAGCCCTGTCATGTCATACGCTAGCGGCTGTTTTTTCATTCTTTATGAGGGAATTTCAGCGCTGATAAAGGCGGCAGATCACTTGTCCTGCATGCTTTTCTTTAATCACTTGCCAATTTTCTGGTGTTTCAGGTTGTGCTTCTTGTTCAAATTCAAGATAGATGAGTGCGTCTTCGCTGAGCCAAGATTGTGATTCAAGTAAATCACAACAAGGAGTCACAAGCCCTTTGCGAAAGGGGGGGTCAATAAAAACCAAGTCATATTGCTGTTGCTTAAGGTTATTTGCCAGCATGGTTAACGCGTCGGTATTAATGATTTCAACGTTATCCAGTTTGAGTAAAGTTGCATTATTGCTAAGCTGCGTCGCCGCGGTTTTATCCAGTTCGATAAAGGTCCCGCTTGCAGCGAAGCGCGAAATAGCCTCAAATCCTAGACTGCCAGCACCAGCAAAGCAATCGAGTACTTTTGCGTCTCTTACGTCCTGCATGAGCCAATTAAAAACAGTTTCTTTCATTCTATCTGTTGTTGGTCTTAATCCCACAACATCATGAACAGGTAACTTGCGACCTTTATGCTTACCACTGATCAGGCGGATGAAACCAGACTGTTTGGTATTTGACTTGGGCTTAGATTTTCTCATAGCGACGTAATTTGCTTCTTTATTAAAGGTTCTTGGTGTCAGGATTTTTCATCCTTACGGAACATGGTACACTTGCACGCAATTTTGTCTAAGCACTAAGGTTGCCATCCTCGGCTTGCCTTTCGAGCCCAAAATTAAGTGTGATATCAATCCAAGTAAAAGCAATAAGCTGATGCGGATTGGCGTTTTCGAGTATGGTAGCAAGATCATCAACATTTTGCTTTGGGTTTATGCAATTTATCTAACACGGTCATAAGTGAATATGGGAAAGAAAAACAAATTTTTATCTTGGTTGGGCTTTGGTAAATCCGATAAAGGGCAACAAGAAGCTGAACGCCAAGAACAGTTAGCAAAAGAACAAGCTGAGCGTGAGGAAGCAGAACGCCAAGCAAAATTAGCTCAAGAGCAAGCAGAGCGTGAAGAGGCTGAGCGTCAGGCGCAACAAGCAAAAGAACGAGCTGAGCGTGAGGAAGCAGAACGCCAAGAAAAATTAGCTCAAGAACAAGCTGAGCGTGAAGAAGCGGAACGTCAGGCGCAACGAGCGAAAGAACAAGCTGAGCGTGAAGAGGCAGAGCGTCAGGCACAATTAGCGAAAGAGCAAGCCGAGCGTGAGGAAGCAGAACGTCAGGCGCAACTTGCAAAAGAACAAGCTGAGCGTGAAGAAGCGGAACGTCAGGCACAACTAGCGAAAGGAGCGTCAGGCACAATTAGCAAAAGAACAAGCCGAGCGTGAGGAAGCAGAACGTCAGGCACAACTTGCAAAAGAACAAGCCGAGCGTGAAGAAGCAGAACGTCAGGCACAACTTGCGAAAGAACAAGCTGAGCGTGAGGAAGCAGCACGCCAAGAACAGTTAGCCAAAGAGCAAGCCGAGCGTGAAGAAGCAGAACGTCAGGCACAACTTGCAAAAGAACAAGCCGAGCGTGAAGAAGCAGAACGCCAAGAACAGTTAGCCAAAGAGCAAGCTGAGCGTGAAGAAGCAGAACGTCAGGCACAACTTGCGAAAGAACAGGCTGAGCGTGAAGAAGCAGAACGTCAGGCGCAATTAGCCAAAGAACAGGCTGAGCGTGAAGAAGCAGAGCGTCAGGCACAATTGGCTAAAGAGCAAGCCGAGCGTGAGGAAGCAGAACGTCAGGCACGGCACAATTAGCGAAAGAACAGGCTGAGCGTGAAGAAACGGAACGTCAGGCACAATTAGCTCAAGAACAAGAAAAGCCGAAAAAAGAAGGTTTCTTCTCCCGTCTTAAAAAAGGCTTGTTGAAAACCAAGGCCAATATCGGCTCAGGCTTTGCTTCGGTATTCAAAGGCAAGAAAATCGATGATGAGTTGTTCGAAGATCTAGAAACGCAATTGCTAACGGCTGATATTGGTGTTGAAACCACGATGAAGCTGATAGATAACCTGACTGATGCTGCTGATAGAAAGCAGTTAAAAGACGGTGAAGCTTTATATGATCTAATGAAAAAAGAAATGTCAGAGATCTTAAATACGGCAGAGCAACCGCTTGAGATCCCTGCCGATAAGAAACCTTTTGTTATCTTAATGGTTGGCGTAAATGGCGTTGGTAAAACGACAACAATCGGTAAGCTTGCCAAACAGTTTCAAAGCGAAGGTAAATCCGTCATGTTGGCGGCTGGCGATACTTTCCGCGCGGCTGCGGTAGAGCAGTTGCAGGTATGGGGTGAAAGAAACAGTATCCCCGTTGTTGCCCAGCACACAGGTGCTGATTCTGCGTCGGTGGTATTTGATGCCTTCCAAGCCGCTAAAGCGAGAAATATCGATGTATTAATAGCGGATACAGCGGGTCGATTACAAAATAAAGATAACCTAATGCAAGAGCTTGAGAAGATAGCTCGAGTAATGAAAAAGTTAGACCCTGATGCGCCACATGAAGTGATGTTGACGATTGATGCCGGAACTGGTCAGAATGCGATTAGTCAGGTAAAACTGTTTAATCAAGCGGTTGGCTTAACTGGTATCACGTTAACTAAGCTTGATGGTACAGCCAAAGGTGGGGTTATCTTTGCTGTGGCGGATCAGTTTAAGGTACCAATTCGATATATAGGTGTAGGTGAAGGCATTGATGACTTACGCACCTTTAAGAGTGATGACTTTATCGAGGCATTGTTCAGTCAAGAATAAATAGAGACATCAGTTGCAATAAAGCGGGCAAATTTGCCCGCTTTATTCGATTGCCGAATTGCTACAATGCCACGGACTGAGTGTCATGGTTAAAATAAGTATAAGAGGCCAACATGATTAAATTTGAGCAAGTGAGCAAAACTTATCCTGGTGGGCACAAAGCGCTGGAAAAAGTGAGCTTTGAACTTGCAAATGGAGAACTCGCATTTTTAACCGGCCACAGTGGCGCTGGTAAAAGTACATTATTAAAGTTGGTGAGCGTGATGGAAAGGCCATCAGCAGGCCGTGTCTACATTAATGGTGTCGATCTCAATACGGTATCTAACCGGCAGGTTCCTTTCGTTCGCCGAGATATTGGGATTATTTTTCAAAACCACCGCCTACTCGAACGTTACAGCGTATTTGATAACGTCGCACTACCTTTAGTTATTGAAGGTACTCACCATAAACAGATCACCAAAAGAGTACATGCCGCTTTGGACAAGGTGGGTTTGCTTGATAAAGCAAAGTGCCATCCGAGTGTGTTATCTGGAGGTGAACAGCAACGTGTTGGCATAGCAAGAGCGATTGTTAACTCGCCGCCTTTGCTGCTTGCAGACGAACCTACGGGGAACTTAGACCCAGAACTATCGATGGAAATTCTGAACCTATTTGAAGAATTTAATCGCCGTGGTACATCCGTTCTTATCGCTACTCATGATTTGGGGTTAATAGCACGTATGAAATACCGTAGCTTCACGCTTAACCAAGGACGCATGCTACAAGATCCGCTAGCGGAGGACACGCTATGAGTTTGCTGTTTAAAGGACGAGGAAATCAGGCTGAACAGAGTAAAAAGTCGGTATTTCATCATTTTTACTTTTTTTGTTTGATGATTATTCGTCAAGGTGTACAGAGCCTTGGGGAAATGTGGCGTACGCCAATGGCCTCTTTAATGACTATTCTAGTTTTGGGACTCAGCCTGACATTGCCAGCGACGCTTTATGTGGTAGTGAAAAATGTACAGCAGGTAAGTAGCGGGTTTAAAGAGGCATCTGAAATATCATTGTTCGTTAAAGATGAAATGACTGAGGCACAGACACAAACCTTGGTGAAGCGGCTTGCACTCTATCCAGAAATAGAAAAAGTAGTACTGATTAGTAAAAGCCAAGCTCTGGACGAGTTTAAGTCAATGTCAGGCTTTGGTCAGGCGCTTAACTATTTAGAAGAAAACCCGCTGCCTAATGTTGTGTTGGTAACGCCTGTTAGTCGTTTTAGAAAACCACAAGCCGCAACAGAGCTTCTCACTAAACTTGAAAAAGAACGCGAGGTCGAGTTTGGTAAGCTGGATATTGAATGGCTAGAGCGTCTAAATGCACTACTGGGATTACTAAAAGAAAGTGTGATCACCGTGGGGTTTCTATTGCTTAGCGCCGTTATCTTGATTATTGGAAATACCATACGCTTATCCATCATGGACAAGAAAGAAGAAATTCAAGTGCTAAAACTGGTGGGAGCGACCAATACCTTTATTCAGGCTCCGTTTCTTTGGACTGGTGTATGGTATGGCATAGTCGGTGGTTTGGTTGCCTTTATCTGTGTTGGCCTTATGTTGTGGTGGCTGGAGTCAGCTGTATCTACAGTTGTTGGCGTATATCAAAGCAACTTTGTGCTTCAGGGAATGGCAGGGAATGAACTTCTAGTGCTACTTGGCACTGCGATTACTTTAGGGTTTGTAGGCTCTTTTCTTTCTGTACACCGTTATATCAAAGAGATTGAACCTGAAAAGGTATGATTTAACGCTACAAACACCAACCGACTGCTAAAGTGTAGCAGTCGGTTGCCAATTACTATCAGGTTTTAGCACTCAAACAATCAGAACTAATTAAATTTAGCACTGTCATAAAAAAATAATATCGTAAAAAGAAGCCTAGTTAATTCAATATTTTTAATATTATTCAGTAGGTTACATTTTATTTTTGAAGTTCTTCTAAAAAGGTTGATTTTAAAAATCAGATAAAGTAGATTGCATTTAGCACTCTAGATGTTAGAGTGCTAAATATACACGAAACGGTTTATCACTGAGGTGAAACATGACTAAAGATTTATACGCATTAGCACTAACTGGGCAGCAAAGCGCAAGTGTTGAAGGTTACCTTCAATCTGTAAGCACAATACCTATGCTTGGCGCTGAGGAAGAGAAAAAACTTGCGACACGTCTTCAGGAAGAAGGGGATCTTAACGCGGCTAAGCAGCTCATTATGTCTCATTTGAGATTTGTTGCTCACATCGCAAAAAGTTATTCAGGCTATGGCCTACCTCAGGCTGACTTAATCCAAGAAGGTAATATTGGATTGATGAAGGCAGTAAAGCGTTTTGACCCAAGCGTGGGTGTGCGCCTTGTTTCTTTTGCGGTACATTGGATTAAAGCAGAAATCCATGAATATGTATTAAAGAACTGGCGTATTGTTAAAGTTGCGACGACAAAAGCGCAGCGTAAATTATTCTTCAATCTGCGCAAAAATAAAAAGCGTTTAGGTTGGTTTAACCAAGACGAAGTGACAACGGTTGCAAACGAGCTTGGTGTAAGTGAGAAAGAAGTTCGCGAGATGGAATCGCGTATGGCAGGCCAAGATATGGGCTTTGACCTATCTGCTGATGATGACGAAAGCCAAGCGGGTAACTTCTCTCCAGTACAGTATTTAACAGACACAAGTAGTGACCTTGCCGAAGAAGTTGAGCAAGAGCAGTGGCAAGAGCAGTCACATAATCGCCTATTTGCAGCACTGAAAACGCTTGATGAGCGTTCTCAAGATATCGTAAGTGCACGTTGGCTTGCTGACGAAAAGGCAACGCTACAAGATTTAGCTGAGAAATATAGCGTGTCGGCAGAGCGTGTACGCCAGCTAGAAAAGTCAGCAATGAAAAAGCTGCAAAACGCAATGAGCTAAATTTTGCAAAAATGATAAATCGTGTGTCAAATGCCGCTATCCAGCGGCATTTTTATTTTCTATAAATAGATCAATACCTTAACTATCATACCTAGAGGTTCATCTGGCAATCTCAAAACTATGATCATTTTGAGCTTACAAGTGTTCGCTTATTTTACTATAATGCGCGAGATTTTAATTCTGGAGTGGTTAAATTGATTGCCATTATACGAATTCTCTTATTAGCAGTGTTTATCATTGTTAGTGGTATTTGCGGATTGTTATTGTGCATTGTGCGTCCTTTTCATGCCAACAATGTGCACACGATAGCCAAATGGTATGGCTATATGTCAAAGTTGATAGGCGTTGAGTTGGTGATCACGCAGCATGAAAATGCCAAGCATGTTGTTCCTGCGATGTATGTTGCAAATCATCAAAATAATTATGATCTCTTTACGCTGCCGGCCGTGGTGCCAAAAAACACCGTCAGCATGGGGAAAAAAAGCTTAAAGTGGATCCCGTTCTTTGGGCAAATGTATTGGCTATCTGGCAACATTTTGATTGATAGAGCTAATCGCTCTAAAGCTTTAGGTACACTGACCAAATCAGCAAAAAAAATCACCGAGTCAAAACTATCGGTTTGGATGTTCCCTGAAGGAACCAGAAGCTATGGTCGCGGTTTGTTGCCATTTAAAACCGGGGCATTTCATACTGCAATGAGCGCCAATGTGCCTATTATCCCAGTATGTATGAGTTCAACACATGAGCAGATAAAGCTCAATCGTTGGAATAATGGTAAGGTCTATATCGATATACTAGAGCCAGAATATTTAGACCCAGAAGTGCCGGCAAGGGATCACGCTGCTCAGATCCATGCTAAAATGGCTCAAAGAATAGCTGAACTAGATGCAAAAGCGAGATTAAAATAATGGAAAACTGGCGTGAGATAAGTGAAGACATCGTTTCTTCATTGCTAGAAGACGGTTCAAACCCTGAAACCCTTTATGAAGTAGAACATCACTTTGTAAGCGAGGATTTTGACAAGCTGGAAGCAGCAGCATTAGCGGCATTTAAATTGGGCTATGATGTTGAAGAACCAGCAGAGCTTGAGCTCGAAGACGGCGGTAAAATTTGGGGCTTTGATGTTGTAGTAGAAGCCGAACTGGATACCGACGTTATCATGGAAGACGTAGACAAGTTAGAAAAGGTTGCACTAGACGCTGGCGTTGAATACGACGGCTGGGGAACTTATTTCCAAGAATAGCAACTGTATAAAACCCAGCATGTATACGGTGTTGGGTTTCCCCTCCTGCAACACTTCACGAATACCTCAAAATAGATCACTTAATTAAGCAAATTGGTATAACAAGCGTTTCTGAGTGGTTGTAATTTCACCATACCTTTGTGTGAATTTAATCTGAATAGATGGTGTTTCACCTCATTCAATGGTATTAATATTCATTGGCTAACTACGTAGTGTAAGCGATTCATGCAGATTGTCCTCCCCATTGAAGATCTTAGACCAGGAATGTTTGTGGATAATGTTCACAAGCATAAGTCTGACGCGGGCATTAAGATCAAATCTCGGGGAATGGTCAGAGATGAAGCCATCATTCAAAAACTGATTGATAAAGGGGTACTGGAGCTCACCATCGACTTTACGCAGAGCGATATTCCTGTACCACAGAAATACCAGCAGCCAGCAGAACCGGTCACTGAAGCACCACAAGCCCCTGAAGAACCTGTCGCCAAAAATGGCATGGATGGCAGTCTTTCCACCGCTCGCAGCAAGCCAAAATCCAAAGCCAAAACGGTGAGTAAAGAACAAACTTTGCAGCAAGAATTTGCGGTTGCGATGCAAAAGTTTGAAAAAAGTAACCGTCAGATCCAAAGCCTCTATGGAGATGTAACATCGGGTTTGAAGGTCGATATGAGCCTCATCAATGAGGTAAGTAAAGACATCGTCGATTCGGTACTGCGCAATTCAAATGCGATGGCGATTTTAACTCGGATTAAAGACAAAGATGCGTACAACTGGCGTCATATGACCAACTGCGCAATTCTGATCACCGTATTTGCCAAGCACCTCGGTTTGCAACATCACATTATTGAACAATTAGCCATGGGGGCGATGTTGCATGACATTGGTCACGCTAAGTTACCCCAGGGACTGATCAATAAGCCGGGCAATTTTACCGATCTTGAGTATCGTGCGGTCAAAAAACATGTGGCACAGTCTTTAGGGTTGAGCAAAGGAGAGTCAGGGATCACGCCAATCATGCTGGACATGATCATCAACCATCATGAACGCTTAGATGGTACAGGCTATCCCAGAGGGATTAAAGACGACGCACTCAGCACCGCGGCAAGAATGATGGCGATTGTGGATGTATACGACGCCATAACCTCAGATCAGCACCACAAAGAGGCTGATGAGCCTATTAATGCATTACGCTTTTTGCTGTCGAGTAAAAAGCAATTTGATCCTATTCTAGTGCAGCGTTTTATTAAGTGTATGGGGGTTCACCCCGTAGGGACTATTGTTAAACTGACCAACGAGCGATTAGGATTGGTACTCGAAGGCAATAAACATGCGCCCACGGCGCCTCTTGTACGAGTGTTTTACAATACCAAACATCTCCACCATGTTACGGCAAAAGATTTGGATTTAAGCGAGTCAGACATCAAAGTGATCGCAAGTGTCAGGCCGCTTGATTATCAAATTAACCTCTCACGATTGCTAAGAGATCAATTATTGATTTAAGGTTTGGATTGCGCGACCGGAAAGAAAGCGTTTTTACAGCGTCTTTTGAGATTTTGCCATCTAGCAGAGAGCATTGCGCCAGTCATACAGCTTGCCATCATTAATATCCACAGTAATGTTCCCTTTTCCGAATGTAACGCCGCACAGCTTAGCAGCAGTGATAGCAGCGCTGCGACAATTGCACCTAGCCAGTATTGACTGACCGGATTATCACACTCTCCTGCGTGGCGACAGGCACAGTAGTTTGCTTTGCACAGGCAATATACGCTGAGACCGCAAAATACCAATGCGCAAACGATTAATGCTATCGACATGTTGTTCTCCTTGGCACGATTAGCACACAGAATGACTCATACTCAGATTGAAGAGTGTATATAAGGGATGAAGGTACGTCAATGATATTGGTAATTATTATCATTTGATAATTTGTCTCATCCGATGAGTTTATAAAGTGCGTAATTTGTTCGTTATATGTTCACTTAATCAACGAAAAGTCGCAAAAAAGGAGATTTCTACTCCACTTTTAGGTAGGGTGTCATGAATTTATTATTCTGCCAATTTGGTGGGTGTGTGGCATAGCTGGATATTGGCTAGGTGAGCAAGGTCAAAGTGAGGCTACGCAGTGTTACTCGAATTGGTTTTTTTAACCATTACTCAGGAAATGGTTAGTTCACAGGGGATTAGAGTATGAACAAAGTATTATTAGGTCTTATCGCATCAGGTGCGATTTTATCGTCATCACAAGCACTAGCTGCCGCCTTTCAACTTGCGGAACAAAACGTATCTGGCCTTGGTCGTGCTTATGCGGGTGAAGCATCTGCAGCCGACGATGCGTCAGTGGTTGCACGTAACCCAGCATTGATGGGTAAGCTATCAGGCACGCAATTATCAGTAGCAGCTATGTATGTTCAACCGGACGTAAGCCTGACGGGAACAGGTACTAGCAATGGTATCCCTGCAGCAGCGTTAAATGACAACAGCATCGCACCAAGTGCTGTTATTCCTGCTATTTATGCAACACACAAATATAATGACCAATGGTCGATTGGTGCAGGTATCTATTCACAGTTTGGCCTATCTACAGAATTCGATAAGGATTATGTTGCTGGCCAAATCGCGGGTGAAACTGAAATTAAGACCGTTAACTTAGGCATTTCAGCTGCTTACCAAATTGATGAGCAATGGAGCGTAGCGTTTGGTATTAATGAAGTTTATGCCGATGCTAAAATCGTCCGTAACCTTGGCGCGACAACGACAGGTTTGCCAGCAAGTACTCAAGCAGTACATTTAGAAGGTGACGATTATGGCTTTGGTTGGAACCTAGGCGTTGCTTATCAAATTGATGAAAACAACCTAATCGGCTTCCATTACCGTAGTGAAACAGATATCACATTTGATGGCCACTTTAGCAACGACTTACCAGCAGCGATTGGCGGCTTGAATGGCGCGTCACTACCAGGTTCAGTAGATGTAACGTTACCTGCGATTGCTGAGATCTCAGGTTCTCATAAACTAAACCAAGAAACCTCACTACACTACAGTGTACTTTGGACTGGCTGGAATAGTTTTGATGAACTGGAAGCTGTAGTTGGTAACGCAGGTTCAGTATTCACTAAAGAAGAGAACTTCTCTAATTCATTACGTTTTGCAGTTGGTGCTGACTATCAGCTTAGTAATGCGGTGAAACTACGTGCAGGTATGGCGTATGATGAATCACCAGCGGATGAAAACCATCTGTCTATCTCAATTCCTGATACAGACCGTACTTGGTACTCATTTGGTGCGGAGTATACACTTGCTAACCAAGCAACTGTAGATTTCGGGATCAGTGTTTTAAGAGGTAAAACACAAACTTTCACTGAAGCTGACAGATTCAGTGAGTGGGGCTATCGCTCTAAAGGCCATGCGATGATCTTTGGTCTTCAGTATAACCACAAGTTCTAATTGTAAGAGAACATTAAAAAAGCGGCTTTTAGCCGCTTTTTACTTTTTATAGCATAGATTTAAGTTGATATAGCAAAGCATGAGCTTGCTTTGGTGTCATATCATCGGGATCCATATCTGCAAGTAGCGCTTCAACCTCAGAAGGCTCATTAGCAAGCATTAAGCTCTGCTGTACAGGCGCTGTAACATGAACAGGCTTATCGCCAACGACGCTCTGATGTTGCTCTAACAAAGCGAGTTTCTGTTTCGCCAACTTAATCACCGCTTTTGGCACGCCGGCAAGACTTGCTACCTGTAAACCAAAACTCTTACTTGCAGCTCCTTCCATTACTGTGTGTTTGAAGGCAATGGTATCGTTATGTTCAACGGCATCCAAATGCACATTAACAAGGCCAGCTTGTTGCTCAGCCAATTCGGTTAATTCAAAATAATGAGTAGCAAACAGTGTTTTTGCTGCAATTTTGCTGGCGAGATAATCCGCTGTCGCATAAGCGAGTGATAAACCGTCATAGGTGCTTGTCCCGCGACCAATTTCGTCCATCAGCACTAACGACTGGGCGGTTGCATTGTTTAAAATGGTTGCAGTTTCGGTCATTTCAACCATAAAGGTTGAGCGCCCAGAGGCAAGATCATCACTGGCACCAATGCGAGTAAAAATACGATCGACAATACCGATGGTAGCCGCGCTTGCCGGTACATAGCTGCCAATATGCGCCATCAACACAATTAACGCGGTTTGACGCATATAGGTCGATTTACCACCCATATTTGGTCCAGTAATAATGAGCATTTTACGTTCATCATTGAGTTTTACTGGATTGGCAATGAACGGCTCTTTACTTACTTGTTCTACGACTGGGTGGCGACCATCCACTAAATCAATTTCAGTGCCCTCGGTAAGCGTGGGCTTGCAATAGTCTAGTGTCTGAGCACGTTCAGCTAAGGTGTTTAGTACGTCCAAATCGGCAAGCGCCGCTGCCATGACTTGCAATTGTTCAATATAAGGAGCGATGAGTTCAAAGAGCTCTTCATATAGGCGTTTTTCAAGTGCTAGTGCTTTCGATTGGCTTCCAAGCACTTTGTCTTCATGCTCTTTTAGCTCAGGAATAATATAGCGTTCGTTATTTTTCAGTGTTTGTCTGCGAATGTATTCTGCAGGCACTAAATGCGAATTGGCGCGGCTGATCTCAATATAAAATCCGTGAACGCGGTTATAGCCAATTTTTAATGTCGAGATCCCTGTGCGTTCGCGCTCTCTTTCTTCAAGTTTTTCTAAAACATCCGTGGCACCTGCGCTTAATGCGCGTAGCTCGTCAAGCTCTGCATTGTAACCCTGTGCTATCACTCCACCATCACGAATGAGAACAGGGGGATTGTCGATAACCGCTCGTTCTAACAAATCTTGTAACTTAGGTAATGCCGGTGAGTGGCTAATGATAGACTGAAGTCTCGCATCCGTTGCATCTTGTAAAATATCATGCAATGGCGGTAATGCTTGTAATGCACTTCTTAAACGCGTTAGATCACGCGGACGAGCGGTAAACAACGCTAACCGTGCTACAACTCGTTCAATATCGCCAATGTGTTTTAGTGCGTCGTAAACTTCCATGCATAGTTGTTGTTCGATAAGGCTCGCAATCGCATTGAGTCGAGCATTGAGCTCTTTGCGTTCGCGCACGGGCGTATGAATACGGCGTTTTAGTAAGCGCGAACCCATGGCCGTTGAAGACTTATCTAAAATCTGCGCTAAGGTATTTTCAACACCGCCAGAGAGGTTCAGTGTTAGCTCTAAGTTTTTGCGCGTCGCGGCATCTAAGATCACCGCGTGCTCATTCTTTTCGAGCGTGATCGCACGAATATGAGGTAATGCCGTGCGCTGCGTGTCTTTCACGTATTGCATGACACAACCCGCAGCGATTAAGCCCATATTGGCATTGTCGACACCAAAACCGACTAAATCGCGGGTTTCAAACTGCTGGCAAAGTAAATGTTTTGCTGTGTCTAAATCGAACTCCCAGTCCGGGCGGCGACGACTGCCTTTAATACTTTCTAGCACTAAAAGGTTCTGAAATGATTCTGGATATAACAATTCTGCGGGCTGCAAGCGCTGTAGCGTAGAGTTAAGTGCTTCGTCAGTCTGTAGCTCTACGATATTAAATCGGCCCGAGTTAATATCAAGATAGGCAATACCATAACCTAAGTTTTTTGGATGTTGGTAGACCGCCGCAAGTAAATTATCTTGGCGTTCTTGCAATAGTGCTTCGTCGGTGACGGTACCTGGAGTAACAATACGCACAACTTTACGTTCTACAGGACCTTTACTGGTCGCGGGGTCGCCAACTTGCTCACAAATAGCAACAGATTCACCCAGTTGTACCAAGCGAGCTAAGTAGTTTTCAACTGCATGATAGGGAACACCCGCCATTGGAATTGGATTGCCACCGGCTTTGCCGCGATAGGTTTGAGAAATATCGAGAAGCTGCGCCGCTCTAATGGCATCGTCAAAGAAGAGTTCATAAAAGTCGCCCATGCGATAGAACAGCAAGATTTCTTGATGCTGAGCTTTAATTCGCAGGTATTGCTGCATCATTGGGGTTTGTTGGTTTATAGTGTGTTCTGAATATAGATCTGACGACATTGTTGATACCTAAAAGGTTTTCCTATGGAGCACTACAAAGAGATAGCCGAATATGCGGCACAATTGGGCGCTATTCTAACGAATAACGGCGTAACAATCACTACCGCAGAGTCATGTACGGGTGGTGGGGTGAGTTATGCGTTAACAGATACGCCGGGGAGCTCTGCATATATAGAACGTTGTTTTGTGACATACAGTAATCAAGCTAAGCATGAATTATTAGGAGTATCACAACAAACGCTAACGCAATTTGGTGCAGTGAGTGAGCAAACGGTTTTGGAGATGGCCAAAGGCGCTCAGCGGGCAGCCCATGCTGAAGTTGCCATTGCTGTGTCTGGTATAGCAGGACCAACAGGGGGCAGTGCTGATAAGCCAGTAGGTACTGTATGGTTTGCTATTGCAAATAGTGACAAAGTTCAGGCATTTCACCAAGTATTTACTGGAAATAGGGCTGAAATAAGAGTTCAAGCTATTGAATTTGCATTAAAAAATACTATAGCGATGGTAAAATCATAAAATTCTACTTGATACTGTAATTTCATACAGTATACTAGGTGTCATTACGCTGAATTGGAGAAGCAAATGAACGATAACAAGCAAAAGGCATTAGACGCAGCACTATCACAAATTGAGCGTCAGTTTGGTAAAGGCTCAATCATGAAACTGGGTGAGAACAAGGCGCTAGATATTGAAGCCATCTCAACTGGTTCACTAGGTCTGGATATTGCACTTGGTATCGGCGGCTTACCAACTGGTCGTATTGTTGAAATCTATGGTCCAGAATCATCAGGTAAAACAACGCTAACATTACAAGCGATTGCAGAAGCGCAGAAGCTTGGTAAAACATGTGCGTTCGTTGATGCTGAACACGCACTCGACCCAATCTATGCTGAAAAGCTAGGCGTTAATGTTGATGAGCTATTAGTATCACAGCCTGACACCGGTGAACAAGCGCTTGAAATTTGTGACATGTTAGTTCGTTCTGGTGCGGTTGATTTGGTTGTTATTGACTCGGTAGCAGCACTTACCCCTAAAGCTGAAATCGAAGGCGATATGGGTGATTCACACGTTGGCTTGCAGGCTCGACTCATGTCACAAGCATTGCGTAAGCTTACAGCTAATATCAAACGCTCGAACACATTATGTATTTTCATCAACCAAATTCGTATGAAGATTGGTGTGATGTTTGGCAACCCTGAAACCACAACTGGTGGTAACGCACTTAAATTCTATGCATCCGTACGTCTTGATATTCGTCGTATTGGTTCAGTGAAAGAAGGTGATGAGGTTGTTGGTAACGAAACTCGTGTTAAGGTTGTGAAAAACAAAGTAGCACCACCATTTAAGCAAGCTGAGTTCATCATCATGTACGGTGAAGGTACGTCGAAACAAGGTGAGTTGATAGACTTAGGTGTGAAACACAAACTGGTTGATAAAGCGGGTGCTTGGTTTAGCTACAACGGCAATAAGATCGGCCAGGGTAAAGCAAACTCAATTAAGTTCTTAAAAGAAAATGTTGAGATTGCCAACGAAATTGAAGGCAAGTTGAGAGAAATGCTCCTAGCGCAAGCGGTTATTATGCCAGAAGAGGGAGAAGATAAAGGCCTTGCTGAAGTTGAAGACGATTTAGAGCTATAGGCTAGTCACTCAAGCTTAACTGCTCGCGAGCAAGCTTGAGCTATATTTTAAAAAGCCCAAAGGTTAACCTTTGGGCTTTTTACGTTTTATAAAAGTTTACTTTTGATAACAAAGAGATAGTTATCGATTAATCCGAACAATACAGCTATTTTGATATAAAAATAAAATACGTTGTTTGATTTTCAGCTATTAATCCACCTTTTCAACAAGTTATGTAACTTGCCTTGATGCTTTACATCATCAATCTTATTGAAAGCAGAAAAATTAGGCAAATTGGGGTGATTTCGACTATGGTTTTCTGGTAAAATCTGCGCCTAATTTTTTCTAAGTGAATTTGCAATGGGTAAAAACGTCGTTGTATTAGGCACCCAATGGGGTGACGAAGGTAAAGGTAAAGTAGTTGACCTACTTACAGATAAGGCTTCTTTAGTTGTTCGCTACCAAGGCGGACACAATGCTGGCCATACACTAGTAATTAACGGTGAGAAAACGGTACTACACTTGATCCCATCAGGTGTACTACGCGAAGACGTTAAATGTGTAATTGGTAATGGTGTAGTACTAGCACCAGATGCGCTAATGAAAGAAATCCACATGCTTGAAGCGCGTGGCGTTCCTGTACGTGAGCGTCTATTGATCAGCGAAGCATGTCCTTTGATCTTGCCTTACCACGTTGCACTAGACCAAGCGCGTGAACTAGCGCGTGGTGAAAAAGCCATTGGTACAACTGGCCGTGGTATCGGTCCTGCGTACGAAGATAAGGTTGCACGTCGTGGTTTACGTGTTGGCGATCTTTTCAACCCAGAGCAATTTGCTGCGAAGCTTAAAGAAGTACTAGAGTTCCACAACTTCGCCTTGGTTAACTACTACAAAGTAGACCCAGTAGACTTCCAGAAGACATACGATGATGCAATGGAAGTAGCAAAAGTACTTAAGTCAATGATTGTTGACGTTACTGAACTGCTTGATCAAGCGCGTAATGCTGGCGACCATATTCTATTTGAAGGTGCGCAAGGTACATTACTTGATATCGACCACGGTACTTACCCGTACGTAACCTCATCAAACACTACAGCCGGTGGTGTTGCGACTGGTGCAGGTTTTGGTCCGCTACACTTAGATTACGTTTTAGGTATTGTTAAAGCTTACACAACTCGTGTTGGTTCAGGTCCTTTCCCTACAGAGCTTTACGATGGTCAAGACAAGCAAGACCCAGTTGGCAGACACTTAGGCGAGAAAGGTAACGAGTTTGGCGCAACAACTGGTCGTTTACGTCGTACCGGTTGGTTTGATGCAGTGGCAATGCGCCGTGCAGTTCAAATCAACAGCATCAGTGGTTTCTGCTTAACTAAACTAGACGTACTTGATGGTCTAGAAAAAGTGAAAATCTGTACTGGTTACCAATTAGAAGACGGCACTGTGACTAATGTGACTCCTCTTGCTGCTGAAGGCTATGAGAAAGTGACTCCAGTCTACGAAGAAATGCCAGGTTGGAGCGAAAACACCTTTGGTGCAACTTCTGTTGAGCAGCTTCCAGAAGCCGCTATCAACTATATCAAGCGCCTAGAAGAAATCACTGGCGTGCCAATTGATATCATCTCAACAGGCCCAGACCGCGTTGAAACAATGATTGTTCGCAACCCTTTTGCTGAATAATCCTGCTGTCGATTGATAAAGAAAAAAGCTGCTACGGCAGCTTTTTTTGTGTCTATTACCCTACAAGTTTTTGTCTTCCTGCCGATAAGTAAGTGAATTTTTGCTCATATGATAAAATTAGACTTCGCTTTGGCGTAAATAATGCTTAATCAAATTTGAGTGTCGATGTTGCTGCAGAGCAAGTAATTTGCCTTTGCAGCCTGCTATAGTTAAACAATCAGCTTTACTTTGATGGGTCTTCGATGAATTACTTACTTCGTTATTTTGCAACTTCAGCATTGAGTGTTTCCTTAAGTCTCAGTATTCAGAGCAAAGTATTTGCCGAAGAGGCTATCGAAGCTGTGCCTTTGTATACGCAGCAAGAGCTACTAGCGCTCATTGAAAAAAATCAACACCTTGCTAGGGTTAAAGCGGATGAGTGCCAGCTGGTTAAAGATATTGAAGCGCGTGCTGAGATCATGGCGCTGCCTTCGTATCAGTTTCTTTATGGTGACATGTTAGCTTATGCCGTGTGTGTAGACAGAGATGTTGAGCTCGGCCTTTATTATATGAAAAGGGCAGCAGAGCAGGGCCTTGCCGCGGCGCTTGAACAATTAGGTCGCTACTATGATGTTGGCCAGTTGGTGCAAGAAGATAAAGCGATGGCGGTAACCTATCTGAGAGAAGCCGCAGCACTTGGCAACTTAAACGCTCAATTAAGGCTCGTAGATGTGTTTAATCAAGGCCACGGTAGTCCTAGAGATTATGAAGATGCTTATCGATGGTTGTTTCATTCCGCAGTTGCAGATAAAAAGCTACATAAGCGGATTCAGGTAGCCCTAGGGCAATTGGCAAACAAAATGCCTGATAGTGTGGTCAAGCGCGCGAGATTGCCTATATAACCTGAACTCGGGATAACAACTTGTTCTCTAGCAGCTGCTATCCCTTACTACTGCGTTAAATTTGCTTGCAATAGGCCAGCTATTGACGCACAAATTTGCCTTGTATTAAGAAATAACTTCTGGCTAGAGTGATACTACGCTTTTGAGCTTAGTGATTTTAGTGGATTAACTTACTTCTTATTCCGAGTTCAGGTTATATAACCTGAGCTTAGGTTAACTCCGTTGGATCAATAGGTTTTACTTTCAGCAGATTATGAGTGGAAAGTAAAAGCGGCGTAAGTTACGCCGTTTTTACTTATTTCTAAATAAAGCCGGTAAAGCTAGCTTATTTCGTATCCAAATCTCAGGTTAAGTAATTTGTTGGCTGCTAAGCTTTGCACCAATTTGGCCTTCTTTACTCGCATTTGGATCTTTAAGCACCGTTAACTTCGGCGGCTGCAATGCCAATACGCGATCGCCTTCTTCAGGAAGCTTCTTCATATCAGAGGTAAACGGGCGGATCAAGATGGGTTCCTCATCTTTGTTCTGCTCTGTGAGTACAAACAGCGGGATTGCTTCACTGTTAACCTCTTTATACTGTTCCCATTTAAACTCTTCTGAGATCCGCGTTACGCTCACTTTACCGCCCTTAGCCATCATGCTACTTAGCTTGGCGTAATTACCTTCGTCGCCAAATAAGATTTGGCGAGAAAGGAAAGTGGCGCTATCTTTGTTCGCCTTGGCGTGGTTAGTGGATGATTTGAGCGAATAAACACATTGATCGCCAAGTAAGTGAGAAAAGTACTGTACACCCAAAGCGTTGTGGTGACGGTTAGGTGAAAGCGCTAGTACTGACTTTAAGCTGGTCAACGGGAGGTAACGCTCTGCATGTTCCGACTGTGGGTTACCATAGTAACAAGGCAGTCCGTCCATTCTCGCCATCTTGCAGTTTTCCCATGCGGGATCGGAGAGATAAACATCAATATTTTGGTCTTTTAAGCCTTTAGCCACCGCTCTAGCTACATGGTTTGCACCAATGATAAGTAAGGTATTGGGCTTTGGTTGACGTACTCCTAAAAGACGTGCGAAAGGTGTTGCAGTTAGGCTTTGTAGTACCACGGTGATAATGATGACGGTGAAAATAAGCGGCACCATTTTATCCGCATCTGCTATTTGTGATTTTGTCATACTCAGCGCAAAAACTGAGCCTACCGCTGCAGCAACAATGCCTCGAGGAGCTATCCAGCTTAACAGAATACGAGACTTTATCGGTAAGTCAGTATTGAACGTCGATAAGAATATCGACAGTGGTCGAGCAATAAATAATACTACTGCGAGAAAGATAAAGACGTCGGTGTCTAACAGCATTAAATCTTCTAACTTGAGTCGTGCCGCGAGTAATATAAATAAGCTCGAAATCAGGATCATTGAGAGATCTTCTTTAAACTCTAACACTGAGTCTATTTCCAAGTCATCTTGGTTAGCGAGCCAAATACCAAAGATAGTCACGGCCAGTAAACCAGACTCATGGCTCAGATGATTCGATAGCGTAAAGCTAAACAACACCAGCGCTAAAATGGCGAATTTGTGAAGCTCAAAGGGAAGCCACTCTTTTCTTATTAGGTATGTGGTTAGGTAACCTGATGCGACACCAATACTTATCCCAACACCAAGCGTTGATACGAGCGCCCACAAGGTGTGACTAAAGATACCTTCGCCACCAACTAAAGAGACTGCTTCAAATACGAGTACCGCAAAGAGTGCACCAATAGGGTCTATGACTATACCTTCCCAACGTAAAATACGGTCTATGTCTTTGTCTGGGCGCATGGCGTTCAGCATCGGGGCAATAACCGTTGGACCGGTCACGACAAGTACTGCGCCCAAAACGGCGGCAACTTGCCAGTTAAGCTCCAGCACGAAAATTGCGGTCGTTGCTATCACCGCAAAGGTTGCTAACATCCCGATAGAACAAAGGTTTCGTACGACCTTACCAATTCCTTTGAGTTCTTTAAAATGCAGTGTTAGTGAACCTTCAAAAAGGATAACGGCAACGGAAAGTGAGACGACGGGAAAAAGTAAATCCCCGAGTAAAGCATCTGGATCCAGCGTGCCACTAAATGGCCCCAAAGCAAGGCCAATAAGAAGTAAAAACAAAATTGCAGGAACCTTAAAGGCCCAAGCAAGCCATTGTGCTATTACAGAACATACTGCAATACCTGCAATGTAGATTGCTGACATAGATTCTCCCCGGTTGGATTATCCCAACATTTTTATCAGTATAGCTAGCATCCTGTTATAACACAGCGCGAATGAGGGTAAAGTGAATAAATTACTGAAAATAAGGTATTATAAAATTGATTTATGGTGGTCATAAATAATTAACATGGGATAGGGTTGCAATCTTACCCGAGCTTACGTTAAGGTAATAAGCGTTCAAGGCGTGGAGTAAATCGCGCCGTCATTCACAATCTACTCATTACGCAATTATTCATTGCGGTACAGCCTTTCCGGCCGCACCAAACCATGGTGGCCCTGTTGGAAACGGCTCGACGTCAAGGGTTAAGTACTTGATGTCACAATCAATCTTCTATTAGTGAAATGTCAGCCAGTTAACGATTGTTGCTGTGTCTGGGTTTAGCATGTGTGGCGACATGATGGGACTAAGGTCTTCGCCGTCGCACGTCTGTCTGTTTTATCTATTTGCCGACTTTTTGGTCGATGCATTGCGCTTTCTGTTGTCTTCTAATAGGAGATATTTGGAGTACCAACTCGTGAGTGGGTGGTTAATTTAATGCAGGAATTTATGTCGATGAAACAGTCAAAACGTATAGTAATCAAGATCGGGAGTGCGTTGATCGCGCCAGAGCAAGATGGGTGTCGATCCCGCTATTTACTCAGCATCGCGCAATTCATCGTGCGTTGTCGAGCCCGAGGTATCGAAGTGATCCTCGTCTCTTCAGGTTCAGTCGCAGCAGGATCGCACTTATTTCCAAACTCAGATCAGCCTAGCATCGCGGTGAAAAAAGCGATGGCGGCAGCTGGCCAAACCGAGATGATGGCTACGTGGGATCGTTTCTTCGACTTCCCGTCGGCGCAGATATTGCTGACTCACGGCGACCTGCGTGACAGGGAGCGATATACCAGTATTCGTGAAACAATATTCACTTTACTCGATCACGGAATACTGCCTATTATCAATGAAAATGACACCGTAACCACAGACGATCTGAAGGTGGGTGATAACGATAATTTATCTGCCATGGTAGCGGGAGCTGCAGATGCCGATGGGCTAATTATTTGCTCCGATGTCAGTGGTTTATATAACAAAAACCCTAATTTACACGCAGATGCAGAGCTGATCTCAGAGGTGACAGAGATCACTGAAGAAATCTACGATATGGCAGGTTGTCCAACGAGTAAGGTTGGTACCGGTGGTATGAAGACCAAAATTGAAGCTGCTGAAAAGGCGACGTCTCACGGTATAGATACCTATATTGTTAACGGCTTCGAAGAAACAACCTTTGAATTATTGTTGGCGGGAAAAAATCCAGGCACGGTATTTACAGCCTATGATAAACCGATGCAAGAAGCGGTGCATTGGATGACTCACACGGCATCAGAGCAAGGTGAGCTGGTCGTTGATAGCGATTATGGCTCAGGCGAAAATCAAGTGGTGGGTCAGTTAAGTGGCGATGAAATCACTGAAGTAAAAGGTGAGTTTTCTGTTGGAGATACCGTGCTCGTGAGGAGCAAAGATGGTAAGCGCTTAGCCAAAGCAACCACCAATTACAGCAGTTGCCTGCTGAACTTTTTAACTGAACATGAAGAGGATCCGATCAGCGAAAGAATTCAAGATAGCATCGGACCCGTTATTTCAGAACAAGATATTGCATTATTGGAGAAGTCATAAGACATGAGTTTAATCACAGATATTTCATCACAGGCTGCAAAAGCAGCGAAACAGTTAGCACTATTATCTACAGAGCAAAAAAATGCGGTGTTAGCAGATATGGCAAAAGGGATCCGTGATAACAGCGATGCTATTATTAAAGCCAATGAAGCTGACTTAGCTGCTGCTCGTGATAACCAACTTAGCGACGCCATGATAGATAGATTAACGCTTAACCAAGCGCGGATTGAAAGCATGGCTGAGGGCATTGAGACCATCATTCAACTGGACGATCCAGTGGGTGCACGTAGAGACATGGGCGTAAGACCAAATGGCATTAAAATCAGCAAAATGCGAGTGCCACTTGGTGTTGTTTGCATGATTTATGAGGCGCGCCCCAATGTCACCGCTGACGCCGGTGCGCTGTGTTTTAAGTCAGGTAATGGTGTTATTTTGCGTGGTGGTAAAGAAGCGTTAGCGAGTTCGTTAGAGATCGCAAAAGCGATGCATAAGGCGCTCGAAAAACATAATCTACCTGCCGCGTTGGTTTCTGTTATTCCGGATCCAGACCGCGCGTTGTTAATGGAGCTGATGCAGCAAAAAGAATATATCGACCTTATCATCCCACGTGGCGGTGAGGGTCTAATCAATTTCGTTACTGAGAATAGTACGGTGCCAGTGATCCAGCATTTTAAAGGCGTGTGTCACTTGTATATAGACAAAGCGGCTGATCTCGATAAAGCAATGGCGCTTCTGTTAAACGGTAAAACGCAGCGTACTGGTGTATGTAATGCGCTTGAAGGGTTAATCGTTCATCAAGATATCGCTCCGACTTTTTTACCGAAAGTTGCTGCAGCACTAGCAGAAAGGGGTGTGAAAATTAATGCGTGTAAGCAAACCGTAGCTTATTTTGATAATGCAGTTGAGTTAAGCGATGACGAATTTGGCGAAGAATACTTGAGCCTTGAAATAGCGGTTCGTCAGGTTGCTGATTTTAATGCAGCGCTTGCACATATTGATCGCTTTGGTAGTCACCATACCGAAGTTATCTGTACGGAAGACAAAGCAGCTGCTGATTTGTTCCAACGCGGTGTAGATGCGTCGGTTGTGATGGTTAACGCCTCTTCACGCTTTAGTGATGGTTCAGCGTTAGGTTTAGGTGCCGAGATTGGTATTGCTACCACCAAATTGCACGCATACGGACCTATGGGCTTGGAGTCGCTAACAACCGAAAAGTTTTTAGTGAATGGTGAAGGCCAAATCAGAGAATAATGAACAGATGCTGCTTGAGTAGATGGAAGAATCATACTCAGTGGTATACACAGAATGACATAAGTAACTGCAAAGCTCGGGTCGAAAGACTTGGGCTTTTTTCTTTTCGATTTAAGGTGTTAATTTTGTAAGAAGTAAGAAGTAAGAAG